>DBEG01000030.1 GCA_002293965.1 Actinobacteria bacterium UBA912
GCGAAAGCGGCCGCATCCTCGGGTCCGAAGACGCACTGGGTCAGGCCGCTGCGGTCGCGGATGTCGATGAAGATCAGTCCGCCGTGATCGCGTCGGCGATGCACCCAGCCGGCCAGCGTGACAGAAGCACCCGCGTCATCGGAGCGCAGAGCCCCGCAAGTGTGCGAGCGAGATGAGTAACGAGCGTCGAACATCAGGTCATACCCTTTCTTCGGCGGAAAACGATTCCCTTACGGCTTCGACGAGCCCGGTCAACGCGACCCGGGACTCCTGCTTGGTGTCCATGCGTCGCAAAGTGACCTCACCGGCTGCGATCTCCTCCGGGCCCACCACCACTACGAGCGGCGCACCCAGCTTGTCTGCATACTTGAACTGCGCTTTGAGCGATCTGCCCAGGTGGTCCATCTCGGCCGCGAAGCCTGCGTCGCGCAACCTTTGAGTCGCCGAGAAGACCTCGCCCGCCACCGTCGCGTCCACGCGGGCGACGAACACCTGGGTCCGCGGTTCGGCAGGCGGCTTGGCACCGGTGGCCTGCAACGCAAGCATCATGCGCTCGAATCCCACAGCGAAACCAAGCCCCGGCGTCGACTTACCGCCGAACTGCTCGAACAGGCGGTCATACCGTCCGCCCCCGCCGATCGCGTTCTGCGAGCCTAAACCGGCATCGACCTGCACCTCGAACACCGTGCGGGTGTAGTAGTCGAGTCCTCGCACAAGCCTGGGTGCCTCCTGGTATGGGATCTCCAGTGCATCCAGGTGCCCCTTGACCGCCGAGTAGTGATCGGCGCACGCCCCGCAGAGCTGATCGCGAAGTAGCGGCGCTTCGGCCATCACCTCGACACACGCTGGGTTCTTGCAGTCGAATGCACGCAGCGGGTTTGTCTGCGCGCGACGCGAGCACTCCTCGCACAGGCGAGATGCGTTCTGGACGATGAATCCGGCTTGCAGTTCGCGATACGCTGGCCGACAGGCCTCGTCGCCCATCGAGTTGATGAGCAGGCGCATCGACCCGGCGGGCATCCCCGCGTCCTGGAAGAAGCGCCACATGAGTGCGATCGCCTCGGCATCAGCGGTGGGTTCGGGCGCGCCGAGGATCTCCGCGCCTACCTGCCAGAACTGGCGCATGCGGCCCTTCTGTGGGCGCTCGTAGCGGAACATCGGGCCCATATAGTAGAGCTTGGCGGCCACCCCGGGCGGCACCAAATTGTGCTGGATGGCGGCACGCACGATGCTCGCGGTGCCTTCGGGTCGAAGAGTGAGCGCGTTGGGCGGATTGCTGCGGTCCAGGAAAGTGTACATCTCCTTGGAGACGATGTCCGTGGCCTCGCCAATGCCGCGCGAGAAGACCTCGGTGTGCTCGAAAAGCGGCGTGTAGACCGGCTCGTATCCGTAGCGACGGAAGAAATCCTGCGCTAGCCCCGATATGCGCTCCCACTCGCTGGCTGCGTCGGGAAGCATGTCCACGGTCCCTTTGGGTGCACGGTAATCCATGGAAGTCTCGGCGCCTTTCGTCAGGAGGAGTGGTCAGTCCGGCTTCCGAGTGTATCCTATGCGCCGACCGATGCGAACCCACCATATGCCCCCGAAAAGGATCGCAGCGGTCATCATCACATGTTTGACGATGAGCGCAGGCACGATGCCCTTGGTGACAGCAGGGTCCCACTCGAACTGCGTGAAGAATATCGTCCGAGGGATCCCGCCTACCACGATCCACGCCAGTGCGCCCCAAGCGACCATCCTCAGCCGAGGATACGCAGCAGCAAGCAGACCCGGCTGTGCATCCCCGCGCTCCACAGCACGATCGAGCGCCCACAGTACCGCTGCAGTCGCGAGAAGCACCCCTGTGGCGAGATCGTGCAGGTAGTTGTTGATGATGATCGCTACCGACATCATGGAGTAGCCGACCTGCTGGGCCCCGGGGCTGGCTCTCCAGTGTCGGGCAGTTCGTCCAGCGATGTCACAGCCGTGACGAACCATCGGCCGTCCGGCTGGATCGCCAGGTCGTAGCGAAGGCGGTAGACCACACCGCGCTCCGTGCGCACGGTCTCACTCGTGTCGAGCGAGATGTGGTCGTAATCCCAGGTCTCAGTGGTGGTCACACTCGCTACGCCCTCTTCCGGGAACGTCACTTCGCTAAGCTCGATGTCCTGCATCTCGGAAATCATCCTGACACGCCCCTCGCCAAGGGCCGCCATGAGATAGAACGCCTGCGTGGCCTGCTCCTCCGTCGCGGTCTGGTTGAGCGCATTCATGTCGAGGGTCTCGAAACCGCGGGCAAGTGCCTCGGTATATGCCATGACCGTCTGCCTGACCGCAGCTGTGTCCTGGGCCTCTGAACGCGGCAAGATGTCGCAGCCGGCGGTCGAAAGCGTCGCCAGCACCAGCATCATCGGCAAGATGATCCGCCTCATTGGAAATACACCGCATGAATTGTGTCCATGAACAGGGACGAGGCGAACAGGGCGACCAGCACGAACACGAAGGAGAGCAGATATAGCCAGGCAGCCTTGGCATCCTTCCACGCATAGAACCTGCGCAGATGTAGGTACAAGCCGAGGATGAGCCATGTGACGAGGGACCACGTCTCGATAGGATCCCAGGCCCAGTAACGACCCCAGGCACTGAAGGCCCATACCGATCCGGTGAGCATCCCGAAGCCCCAGAACGCGAAGGTGAGACCGGCGAACTTGTACGCCAGGCGGTCGAGTTCTGTGAGGTCGGGTATACGGGAGGCCATCTTCGAGCCGTCGGCAGGCCGCCACAGGAAGAACACCGAAGCACCCAGTGCCGCCACGGCGGCCCCGAATGACACATAGTAGAACGCCACATGCATGACGAACCATATCCCGGAGAAGGTTGGAGGCAGGTACTCCACCCGTGGGCCAGTGTAAAGCCCCCATACCAGCGTCGCGAAAGCCGAAGGATACAGGACAAGCCCTACCTGCCAGAGCGGTGCCCGGCGAATCATCAGATATGAGCCGATGGCTGCCACTGCGACCGCATACCAGGAGAGGTTGTCGTACATCGTGACGACAGGTAGATGCCCTAATGCCGTCCATCGTGCAGCGATCCCAGCGACATGAATGGATAGCGCCAAGATTCCCATCCACATAGCCGCCTTACCAACCTTGAAGCCGAAGATGGTCCGCAGCAGCAGAAGTACGAACGTAAGCAGGTATCCAGCCGCTGCGAGCAGGTGTAGAACCGGGTCGAGCGTGAGTAGTGTCTGTGTCATGTGCTGTCCTTTGCCTGAGCCGCCGCTTGAAGCCGGTTGTATTCGTGTATATAAAGATCAGCGAAGCGCGCGGCGTGCCAATGTGCGACGATCGTGCCATCCTCGCGTTTAGTCAGGGTCAGCTCGCGGGAAGGGGTCGAATAAACGAGCATAGAACCTATGAATATCACGACGAAACTGAAGAACATAGGCTCGTAGCCGATGCTGCGGTCGAAAGAGACCGTCGAAAAACGCCTCATGCCGTCTACCCTGACATCGATATCTCCGACCATCGCCTGGGACGTCTGCGCGAAGGACTGCTCCTGACCGATGACCTGGCCGCCGCGCTTGAGGCGCAGCACCAGCTCCGGCGCACCTCCCGGGACTTCCGGGTCGTGATAGACCTTCGCCTGCAAGGTGTCTCCGTTCTCAAGGACGGTGTCCAGATACGACGGCTCTGTAGCCGAGGGCGGTAAGGGCATATCTAGGCGTTGGAGTATCACCTCATCTCCAACCGTCAATCCAAGGGCGAAGGCATAACCGACACGGTGTTCCTGGAAATATCGGATCCCATCGATCATGCGCGGCTCGTTGACCACGAATTCAACAGGTTCCTCCCTGCCGTCGACAGCAAGGGAGTACCTGCCGATGATCGTGCGCGGCTCCCCTGTCTCCCAGTAGGTGATCCGCAGCTCCTCCAAGGCGAAATCTCCGGGCAGCACAGGCGCATCGGCAAGCAATCCCTGTTGCGGCGCATTGAGCGGTGTGCCCTGCGGTCTTGGTCGTTCGCCTTCGAAGAACTCCATGAGTCCGGAACTATTGGTCAGTGCCACCAGCAACACCGAGAGCACGGTGATGCACATGCCTATATGCAGGACCGAGGGACCCAGGTGTCCCCAGGGATGGCGGACGAACCTGGTGGTCTTGTGGGACTTGCGGATCTGGATGTAGCCGAGCCGCGACATCGTGGCCCTAAGGGCCCCAGGATGGTCAACATCGAAGCGGTGCGCGGATGCCGGGCCTACCGTTCTCGTCAAGCGCCTGAAGTCGCGCCTGACCATGATGGTGGTCGCGATGAACAACTGTAGCGAGGCGATAGCGGCGATCAACTCGAACCACCACATGGTGAACACGCGGTTGAGTCCCAGGAACTGAACGACAGGATTCTGTGAAACCAACGACGATTGTGGGAACACCAACCCGGCCATCATCGCGAATCCTGCCACGACCATGACGGCTATGATTGCCCTGGGATGGAGCAGGCGGGATTTGATCCAGCCGGTCCGGACGCGGGCATCATCCGAGCTTTGCCTACCGAAGAACACTAAAGGTTCTCACCAGTTCCAGAACGGGCCGGTTTCCCCAGAATGCACTCCGCAAGGCCCGGTTCCATCCGTCAGACAGACATTGCGGTTATCGGGATTGCCGCCATAAGCCCACATCTCCATCATGGCCTTGTCGCCTTGATAGGCATAGCGGGCGGGCATACCGCTCACAGCACCGCCGCCGTCACCGATGAGTCCGTGAAGGGCGCCGCCGTGCGGAACGGTGATGTGACAGTTTATGCAAATCCCAGCAGTGGTGCCTTGATGCGCGCCGCGAGTATGCGCCGTAAATGCTGGAAGTGTCGCGGTATCGTCCAATACATCCATGTTGTGACATTCGTTACACAACAAACCGGTGTAGTTCTCTCCTGACTGCATGAACCACATGTCCGCGGAAGGGTTCACGCCTGCGCCGTCGGCGCGTCTGGTCGGCCACGTACCCCGCAAGACATGTCTTATGGCCGAGCCGTGGGGTCCCTGGGAGGTAGCCGCCATGATGTTGGATCGGTGGCAGTCGGAGCACGTCATCGTCTGGAAGCCCACCCCTGTCCCGGCGGTGGGGTTAGGAACACCGTTCCAGGGCGCCCTCATGTGAATGGTCTGTCTTGCGGGCCGGGTTCGTCCAGGCGCAGACGTAGTGTTGACGCGGCTCATAACAGGATGGAAGGCGGCATTGTCCGGGTTGAACTCAAGTGCTACGTTCGTCCAGGTCGCGGCGGGATCAGTGGGCCCCCAAGCCGCGAACTGGGAATTCGCTGCCGAATGGCATCTGAAGCATATCTCGTACTCGAAGGTCGCGGTGGTCACGATGGTGTAAGCGGTCGGGGTCACCCAGCGCGAGGACAGCGCGGTGCCGTCAACAGTAGTGGCCGGACGTGAGGCACGAGCTCCGAACACTCCCGCCAGAGGGGATCTGGGGCCGAGTGTGGTGGTCCCTCCCACCGTACGGCGCACATTCCCTGCAGCGTGCGGGTTGTGGCAGTCCTCGCATTCGACATGCCTGTTGGCGGCAAGGTACGCCGGTGTCTCATCCCTGAGTGACGGTCGGCTCCGGCCCATGTACGAGGCGACCCTATGCCCGTAGAGCGGCGTCTGCCACGAGATAGCGACGGGAGCGGTCAGGGATCCTTGCGCGTTGAAGCCCCATGAGTAAGCCATCTGATAGCTGCCGCCCGTCGCCACAGTTAGCGTCTGCACCGCAAGATCCATCACGACCTTGTCGCCCGGGCGTAGTTCCACCGCTGTGCCTGCAGCCGTGTTCACAGTCTGTAGTCCTCCGGGCAATGCCGTCGTCACGAACTCGGTTCCGATGTTCGCAGGACCGACGATATTGACCCTTGTAGTGTTATCCGCCCGCCAGATATATATGTTCGGGCGCATGAACGCATTTGCGTTGGCATTGTCTTCCCGCGAGAAGATCGACACTGACCATGCTGCCGAAGGTACAGAGACCGTCGCCGCCACGGCAGGTGTGACGAACCTGACCCGCCGCCAGGTCTGGGTTCCAGTCGACACGGCGACGGTAGTGGTATTGGCCGATTCGAAGGTCACCGCAGAGGTAGCAGGGGACATCGACCGGACCCTCCAGTCGCCGCCCGCGTAGGTATCTCCAGCCAGATCACCTGCAGGCATGTTGCCCGTCGGCGACTCCTCAGCCGAAGGCTTGAAGAACAACCTGTTGGTACTCGTAGTGAACTCGCGGAAGATGTTCTGCGAGGTCGTGTCCATCGAGGCACCGGCAGCCCCGAACCAGTCGCGGCCGGCAACAGGCTTCATGCCGTCGGCGGCAAGAGAGTGGCATGAGAAGCAGAAGCGCTCCTCGGCGAAGGGATCAGGTACCGTTCCACGGCCCAGAGCGGCCAGGATGCGCCTTGAGGCATCCCAGTGAAGACCGAACTGGACGGCGCCCGTCTGGGATGCACCCCTGGGCTGGCGGTCGGTATGACATTTGGAGCAGTTGCCCCTGAAGGTGGTGCCATCCGCGAAAGCGGAGAGCACGTTGTAGTTGTGAGCGCTTGCGCCATAGACCTCAACCGTGATCGTGGGTGTCCATGTCGTTCCGTCGCTCCGGCGGTTGATGTTGTCCTTCTGCAGGTTGACGCTGTGACACGCGATGCAGATGCCGCCGGTTCCCGCGACGAAGTCGGTGTTGGTGCCGTCTGCCGAGGCCGCGAGCGATGTGCGCAGGTTGGCTGCTCGGTTGGCGTTGAACCTATCGTGGTCGACATGGCAGCTCAGGCAGTAAACATCAGTGGTCGAAGTCGGATAGGAACCGAACGGGAACGCCCTATCACCATCGAAGAGTGAACTTCCCATGACGTGACCATAGTTTTGAAGGCGACTTGCCCCACCTGTCTGGCTCAGTAGGTTGTCTTCCATGGATTCCCTGAACGCGTGACACGGATAACAGGCTACGCCTCCGGCGGAAGCGCCACCTGAAGGGTTATGTACGTTGCTCCCGCCCGGAGCATAACTCTGGCCGTGACATCCGTAGCAGGATTGTGTATCTGTGCGTAAGTGACCAGCTGCAGCAGGGATTCTGAGCCTGTTTCCGCCGGTTCCGTCACGCCGAAGTCCGACCACCGTCTCCGTCGTGCTGACCGCAGTGTAGGTCTGGGTCACGCTGTTCCACACCTGTGGGGTAGGATCGCTCGACGAATGGCAGGTGAAGCAGAATGCGCGAACCCCGGCAGAAGTCGAGGTCTCGAGGAGTCGTCCCCTCTCATCTGAGATCAGGGAGCGATTACCCCTCGTGGAGCCGTGCGGGTTGTGGCATTCGAAGCACGGCAGCGGTGAACCCACCGGGTATCTACCACCTGCGGTCTCGATCCGGTGCCCCATGTTCACACCGAGGGCGACAGCGGACGTCGCCACGAACTGGCGGATGTTCACCGGCCTCGTTGTGAAGAGACTCGTTTGAGTCACCCCGCCATGACAGGCGAAGCAGGATTCAGCGAAGCCACCCAACTGGTCGCTTGCCAGCGTCGATGCGCTTGGAGGACGATAGGTATGACGGAGGGCATCGTATCTATTCGCCGAACGATGCGACTCATGGCAGTAGAGACAGTCACCGGCCTGGCGGGTCGGGGACACTATCGTCGAGGCCGGAATCAACGAGTGCGGGTTCGCACCTGCGCTGTTGTAGATCGACGGTCCGAAGAACCTTCCGCTCACCGGATACCCGCTGGCGTCTCTTGATGGCGTGGCTGGCGAAGGGTAGCCTGTCCCGAACCAGGCGTTGGTGTTGTTGTGGCATGCAAAACACCAAGAATTGTTGCGAGCTACGGCGGTGTTGTTTATCGAGGCTCTAGGCAGCATCCGGTTTCCGGCTGGATTACCGTGGGCGGTGTGACAGCTTGAGCAACGATCCGCCAGATCGGCTCCCGTATCGCGCTCCTCCACGCTATGCCCGCTAGCCAGGGCGAACGAGTTCGTCGGGCCGGTTCTGATGTTGGTGCTCGCACCGGAACCATCGTGACATGCGAAGCAGACGGAACTCTCGGGCATAGTCCCGGTCGTGGGTCTGAGCAGCCCCCTCGCGGTTGCAGCCTCATGCGGTGCATGGCATGCAACGCACAGATTCCCCGCCGTGGTGTATGCAACATGCGGTAATGGCACCCATGTGGAGCGCACCGGCCCTACTGGAGCCGAACGAGTCGACTCAAGTCCGCCGCCATCAAAGGCACTGACCATGTAGAAATACGGCTGCCCCGGAACTCCCCTCACATCATCGAAACGCAGACCCACCGTCGAGCCGATCAACGAAGGCGTTCCCGTCGAGGTGAGCGAGCGCCAAACGTTGTAGCCGGTCACCCCCAGGTCATCTGTGGACGCGTTCCACGTGATCCTCGCGATCAGCGGAGATGTCGTTCCAGCGACCGCCTGGACATTGGCCGGAACGGTGGGCGTAGTATTCGCGACAGCCGCTGCCGAGAAGACCAGCGCCCACAGCATGACAAACAGCGCCAGGACAGCAAGCCGGAGTCCTCGGCGAACCGCAAATGCGACGGCAAGGGGGCGTGATGCCGGATATGTCATAGAGTTCTCACAGCAGTCGTCACAGATACCTCATGCGTCCCCAACGAGCAGCTCCGTCCTGTCCTGGTTGGCAAGCGGAATTACGCTACCTAAATGCAACTTAATCGATTGTACCCGCATTGTCGCCAAGCTACCAGCCCCAAAGAGTGCGATGGACCACCTTCTAGCCCCTGGGGAAGAAGGGATTGATCCGCCGTTCCCGCTCGATGGTGGTATCCGGACCGTGCCCGGGATGCACGAGTGTCTTGTCGGGAAGCGGGGTGATGCGCTCTGCTATCGATCGCCCCAGTGCCCGGCCGTCACCTCGCGGGAAATCGGTACGCCCTACACTGCCTGCGAAAAGGGTATCACCCGAGAACAAGTGTCCGTCGGCGAGAAGGCAGATGCTCCCCGGAGTATGTCCCGGCGTGTGCAGGACCTCGAGACGAAGCGAACCCGCCTCAATGAAGTCGCCGTCGCGCAGCTCTCGGCTGGCAGGAGGGGCCGCAGCATCGAATCCGAAGGGCAGGCCCCCGGTGCCAGCAGCAGTGGTGATCCAGGGTGCGTCTGCGACATGGACCTGTAACCCGGCGCCGGTGGCCGACATGATCTCTCCGGCAGCTGCCAGGTGATCGAAGTGCCCGTGCGTCAAGACGACCGCAGCCGTGTCGCGGCCCTTAAGGGCATCTACGATCCGATCGGCCTCATCGGCAGGGTCGATGATGACGACAGGTCCGCCCTGTCCGTCCGAAACGAGCCAGCAGTTGGTGTCCAGCGGGCCTAGTGCGAGTCTCTCGATCTTCATGCTCTACCTCTTCTTCTTGACTTCGGCACCCGGAGCGCGGCGCTCGGCGTCGAACACGCCATCCAGCGCACGCACCTCTCGCAGAAGTGCCCCAAGCTGATCCATGTTGCCTAACTCGAACAGGAACCGCATCGTCGAGATGCCCTCCTTCGTGGTCGAGTAGTTCGCCGAAAGGATGCTCGCGCCCGCCTGGGCCAGCGTTTCGGTGACCTCGGGCAGCAGGCGTAGGCGCTCAAGGGCCTCGACTACGATCTCGACTTGGAACGTCGCCTCGTGTTCGCTGTCCCACTCCACCTCGATCAGACGTTCCGGCTGCCCGAGCAGCTCTGCCGCATTCGGGCAGTCCGCGCGGTGTACGGAGACTCCCCTTCCTCGCGTGACGAAGCCGAGGATCTTGTCGCCCGGGACCGGGGTGCAGCATCGGGAGAGCCTGACGAGCACGCCCTCAACGCCTTTGACGCGCACGCCGACGCCGCCTTTGCGCTGGCGGTGCGCCTTGGGTGGGCGCATCGGCTCGGCGAGAGTGAACTCACGCGGAAGGGTCTCCTCGGCGGGTTTGGCATCGTCTACCGACATCAGCTTGAGGATCTTGCCCGCCACCTGCTTGGGCGAGGCCTTGCCGGCGCCGATCTGCGCGAGCAGGTCGTCTGCGGATCCGAGCTTGACCTCGGCGGCCACCTGCTCCAAAGCGCGATTCGTCTGCGCCGAAGACAGCCCCATGCCGTGGCGCCTCATCACTTTGGCGAGCTCGTCCTTGCCTTTCGCGAGGTCGTCGACGCGGCTGGCCTTCGAGAAGTACCCGCGGATCTTGGTGCGCGCGCTGCTCGTCTTGATGATGTTGAGCCAGTCGCGGCTGGGCCACGAGTTCTTGTTGGTGAGGATCTCGACGCGGTCGCCCATGTGCAGCTCGTGAGCGAGTGGGACTATCGAGCCGTTGACCTTCGCGCCGACGCAGTGATGTCCGACCTCGGTGTGGATGGCGTACGCGAAATCAAGCGGCGTGGCCCCCTTGCGAAGCGATCTGACGTCGCCCTTCGGCGTGAAGACGAAGACCTCGTCCTCAAAGAGGTCGATCTTGAGCGCCTCCATGAATTCGCGGGGATCCTTGAGCTCGGTCTGCCATTCGAGCATCTGCCGAAGCCACGATAGCCTCTCCTCGAAGCTTGCGTCTCCTCGGCCACCTTCCTTGTACCGCCAGTGGGCAGCGATGCCGAACTCAGCGGTGCGATGCATGTCCTCGGTGCGGATCTGGATCTCCAAGGGACGACCCGCAGGTCCGATGACCGTGGTGTGCAACGACTGGTACATGTTGAACTTGGGCATCGCGACGTAATCCTTGAAGCGGCCGGGTACCGGCTTCCATATCGAGTGGACCGTGCCCAGCGCGCCATAGACGTCCTTGACCGAGCTTACGATGATGCGGAGCGCGATCAGGTCGTAGATCTCGTTGAAGTCCTTGCCCTTCTGCGACATCTTCTGGTGGATGCTGTAGAGGTGCTTGGGGCGGCCGGAGATCTCGGCCGAGACCCCGACCTCTTGCAGTTCGCGATGGAGCGTGTCGATGACATCAGCGAGGTAGACTTCGCGCGCGGCCCTGCGCTCGGCGACCATCTTCTGGACCTGGTGATACTTCTTGGGTTCGAGATAGTAGAAGGCCAGGTCCTCGAGTTCCCACTTGATGCTCGAGATGCCCAGGCGATGCGCGAGCGGCGCGTATATCTCGAGCGTCTCGATGGATTTGTCGCGTTGCCTGTCTGGAGGCAGCACAGCGAGGGTGCGCATGTTGTGAAGGCGGTCGGCGAGCTTGATGATGATGACGCGGATGTCCTTGGCCATCGCAATGAGCATCTTACGCAAGTTGTTGCTTTGCGCTTCCGAGAGGGACTCGAACTCGATGCGACCGAGCTTGGTGACGCCGTCCACGAGGTCTGCGACCTCATCGCCGAAGCGCTCGCGTACCGTCCCCAGTTCGACCGAGCTGTCCTCGACGACGTCGTGGAGGATCGCAGCTTTCAGGGTAGCGGTGTCCATGTGGAGCTCGGCGAGGATGAGGCACGTCTCGACGGGATGCGCCAAGAATGGCTCACCCGATTTGCGCGATTGACCCTCATGCGCCTCGCGAGCGAACTCGTAGGCATCCTCGAGATCCGTGACGTCGACGTCCGGAAGATACTGACCCAGATGGCGTTCGATGTCTTCTAAGGTCGCTGACATGTCTCCTGGCCCGTCGATGGCGTCGTTGATGGAAGGATAGGTCGATTGAAGCGCGCAAGCAAATCCTCGGCGGTTGCGCCAAGCGCCCAGGTGCGGAATTCGCGGAACTCGGCGATCTCTTCGAGCCCTTCGGAGTAGCGTACGGACTCGGCGAGATCCATCTTGCCAGGCGGTGGCAGGACAACGGTGAGGCGCCGGTAAGGGCCGTGGCCTTCCGAGCGCAACAGCCCGAGTTCGCGAAAGACCGACAGGCCCACAGAGACCGCCTTGTCGGTGAAGTCGCGACCGGCTTTGCGCGAGATGCTCTCGGCGAGCTCGGCGTTGGTGACCTCGAAGCCCTCGCCGTTCGAGCCTTGGATATCCCTCAGGGCGAGGTAGAGGGCTGCCATGTCCTCGCGGGCCGGGGCCTGGGTCGAGAGCACGAGGTCGTTGATGCGACCGTCCCCCGCCCCGAACAGCAGGTGAACCGCCGAAGGGGCGCCATCGCGGCCGGCTCTGCCCGACATCTGGTTGAACTCGATCTCGTTGAATGGCAGGTGGTAGAGCACGACGTTGCGGATATCCGGGATGTTGACGCCTTCGCCGAAAGCGCTCGTGGCAACGACGATGGATAGGTCGCCGTTCCTGAAGGCCTGTTCGACCGCGTGCCGGGCCTGCCTGCCGAGGCCACCGTTGTAGAAGACGACCCGCGACGCCAGCGCCGGTATGCGCTTGCGTAGCATGCGGGCAATGCGCACAGTCTGGTCGCGTGAGTTCGAGTACACGATAGTCTTGCCGCCGGAGAGCGCGATAGCAAGTAGGCTGCCTTCCTTGTCCTTGACGCCGCGCCTGTCCTCAAGCCCGAGGTTGTCGCGCACAGCTGGATCCTCGAGCACGACATCGATGCCGAGAGACTCGCTGATGATCGCCGCGATCTCGGCCGAGGCCGTGGCCGTGCAGGCGAAGACCCCGACGCCGTCGCCGAGTGAGGCTATCGCCTCGCCGAGCCTGGCGTATGCGGGGCGATGCCCAGCCTTCGCGCGACCCACGTGGTGCGCTTCGTCCACAACGACGAACCCTATCCGCTCGGTAGCTGCGAATCTGGCCGAGTTGTGCTCGAAGAACTCCGGTGTGGTCAGCACCACGGATACCTCGCCATCGGCGAGTCCCGCGAAGATCTCGTCCCGCTGCGCCGAGGAGGACTCTCCTGTGAGAACCTTAACCGTCAAGCCGAACTCGAGGAAGATCTCGGCGAGGTGGAAGTGCTGGTCGGCAACGAGTGCACGCAAGGGGAACACGAATACCGACGCCTTCGACTCCTTCAGAGCGAGCCTGGCGGCGTGGGCGTGGAAGATCAACGACTTGCCTCGGCCGGTGGCCATCACCGTGAGGCAGCGCTGTCCTGCTGCAAGCACCTCGAGCGACTCGCGCTGCGCATCCAGAAGCGACCTATCGCCGATGAGCTGCGTGATGATCGTGCGCTCAAGGGCCTCGGGCGACAGTTGCGCAAGCTCCTCGCGGATCTCAGCCCTGGAAGTCTCGCTCACCGGGTCGATCACATCGCCTCGCCTGCTGATGCGCACATTGACGCCCCAGGAGCGTGCGTCGACGCCGCCGGTCACATCTGTGACCTCGACGTCGTAGGCGACACCGGCATCGAGGGCCGGTGCGAGTGCCTGGGCCAGACGGCGGTTGAGGAAGCCCACCTGTGCGCCGCGGTGTTCGAAAAGCGCGATCGCATTGGCGTCATAGGGGTTCTCTGGCTGCCGTCGCATCGCTAGCGGGTCGCCTGACTTCAGCCGAGAGATGACATCCTGCCTGTCCTCGAAGGTAACCCCCGCTAGCTTGGTGTGGAACGACTCGGCATCGGTGATGCCAGAGTACTCCTCACGGGCGATGATCGCGTCGGCACGCTCGAAGAGCTCCTCGACGAGCTCAGCGGCGGGGGCGTCTTCCTCGACTTCGAGGGTCGCGAAATCACGGACCATCAACTGCGCCCGCCGGTTGCCGCGCCACGTGTCGACACTCAGTTCAAAGGCGAGATCGACCGGCGTCTCCATGTCGGCGGCCTGCTCGATGTCTCGGCAGCGGAAAGCTATGGCGCCGACACCGTTCGTGCCGTCGAATGCGGTGAAGCGAAGGTGGTTGGAGTCCTTGCCGACCCTCTGGCGCGAGGTCATGAAAACGCTGCTCGCCTCAAACAGAGGCGCGGGATTCCCGTGCCCGAACGGCTCCATCAGCGCAAGCTCCGTCCCCAACTCGACTGAGACATCATCGAGCGAGACCGAGACGTCACAGAGGCGCTCGGTGACGAATTCCTCGGCAGGCAGTGTTGCGAGATGCGCGCGCAGCGATTCGCGGAAGGCCTCGATCTTTTCGGCCTCCAGGGTCACCCCGACCGCCGCAGCGTGCCCGCCGAAGCGCACCAGGTGTGAGGAGCACGCCTCGACCGCAGCGTAGAGGTCGACGCTGCCAGCCGAGCGACCCGAGCCCAGGGCGAGCCCGTCGCGGATGACGAATAGGATGCACGGCAACCCGAACCTGGTGGCCAGCCTGGACGCCACGATGCCCTTCACGCCCTCGTGCCAGCCCTCGCGGGCAAGCACCAAGACACGATTGCCGCTGCGGATGCTCTGCTCGGCGAGTTGGAGGGCCTCCTCGCTCATCTTCTGCTCGACGGCCTGGCGATTGCGATTCTGCTCATCGAGCGCGGATGCCAGCTTCTCGGCGGTCTGGGGATCATCGGCCATCATCAGGTCGAGCGCGACGTCGGGGTTTCCCATGCGGCCTGCGGCGTTGAGCCGCGGCGCCAGGCCGAAAGCGACATCCTGGGCCCGCATTCCACTTACCGAGACACCCGCGACCTCGGCAAGCGCCGCGATGCCCGCGCGTGGAGCCGCTGCGATGCGAGCCAGCCCATCCGCGACCAGTGCGCGATTCTCGCCAATGAGCGGGACGATGTCTGCGATCGTGCCCAGCGCCGCAAGGTCGGTGAGCGAACGCCAGACATCGGGCATGCCGACCGCGTCACCCACGGCCTGCACGAACTTGAGCGCGACACCCGCACCCGCAAGCGAGAAAGAAGGGCAGCCCGGGTCGAGTTTGGGGTTCACAACGGGTATCCCGACCGGCAGGCCCTCGCCAGGTTCATGATGATCGGTGACCACCACGTCCACCCCGGCTTCCAGTAACTGGGCTACCTCCGCTCTTGAGGAGACGCCGCAGTCGACGGTGACAAGGAGGCTCGGGCCAAGCGCAAGCGCGCGATCCATAGCCGCAGCCGAGAGCCCATAGCCTTCGGCGAACCTGTCGGGGATGATGGCTTCGACTTGCGCACCCATCGCCGCAAGCCCTCGTGCCATCAGAGCCGCCGAGGAGATGCCATCCAAGTCGAAGTCCCCGAAGACCACGATGCGCTCACTGGCCCTAATCGCCGCAGCGACCTTCTCGGCGCCTTCGCGCATGTGCGGGATGACGCACGGGTCGAGCCAGTCACGATCGAGCGATGGTTCGATGAACGCGCGGGCCGCAGTCGCATCGGTGATACCGCGTCCAACCATGATGCGGCAGAACACCAGCGAGAAACCGGTCTCGCGCGCCAGCGCCTCGGCGAGACCGGGCTCCACGCTCCGGACGCTCCATCTGCCATGACCGCAGCAATGGCCTCGGTGTTCGGTTGTGGCTTCGGTCATAGGTCCCACCCGCAAAGGCCGGGTTCCAGACCAGGCACTTCGAAATCGTTTTGGATATGCAGAAGGCTAGGCAGCCCCCGCCTGTCTCTTGGCCAACGCCTGGAACTTGGGTTCGCGTTCCTTCCAGAGAACATAGATGGGACTCGCGACACCTATCGACGAGTAGGTGCTGACGAGCAGACCTACTGTGATTGCGAACGCGAAGTCCATCAAGGTCTCGCCACCGAAGAGCAGCAGGGCGATGATTGGGATCAACGAGGTCAGCGAGGTGTTTATGGTCCTTACGATAACTTGGTTGATGGAGCGGTTCGCCATCGCCGTGAACGTGGTGTTAACCAGCGCAGCCGAGTTCTCCTTCATGCGGTGGAATACCACGACCGTATCGTAGAGGGAGTATCCCGTAATCGTCAGCAGCGCTGCAATCGTATTGGGAGTAATCTCCCTGCCTGCAAGTGCATAGATGCCAACTACAATCACAACGTCATGCAGGAGTGCAATGACGGCGCAAACCGACATCTTGTACTCGAACCGCACCGACATGTAGAGCAACAGCGCAACGATCGAAAGCACGAGCGCCATTAGGGCCGCATTCGTGATGCTCTCACCCCAGCCCGGACCAATCGTGGTGACGTTGCCTGCAGCTTGCTCGATTCCCAGGGCCTGGGCAGCCTCTCCGAAGATTCGGTTAGCCTCATCGGGATCACTCTCGCCCGACCTGACGATGAACCCGCCCTCCTGGACGGACTGGACCACAGGGTCGACAAGTCCAGCTTCTGCGAAAGCGTCTCTGACCTCGGCGTAGCTCAGGTCGGCTTCAGCCCCGATGTTGATGACCGTCCCGCCTCTGAACTCCACGCCGAATGTTAGTCCCCTCACAACGATTGCTCCAATGGACACGGAGAGCAAAATCGCCGAGATGACCGCAAAGACCTTCATGTGACCCAAAAAGTCGATTTTAGGCATTGGTGCTTCCTTTCGGCAGGGCGAACCAGCCGGGCGCCTCTGCCATCACGTTCTCGGCGAGAATGATCATCAACGGGCGCTTGAGCAGGAACATGCCGATCAAGTCGCAGATAATCCCAATCATGAGCGTCAATGCGAACCCTTTGACCGGGCCGATTGCCACGAAGTAGAGCACCAGAGCGGTCACCAGTGTGACCAGGTCGGCGTCGAGTGAGGTACCGATCGCATTGCGAGTCGAGGACTTGGCGGCGCTGCGAATCGTCTTACCCTGGGCGACTTCCTCCTTGAAGCGTTCGTTCATGAGGATCGAGGAGTCCGCCGCCAGACCGATCGTCAGCACGATTCCCGCGATACCCGGCAACGTCAATGCGAACCACCCAAAAGTAGAGAGCACCGCAAGCGTGCCTAGGAAGATGGAGGCAAAAACCGCCATCGATAGCAGCGATATGACGCCCAGCAGCCGATAGAACACGAGCAGATATACTCCGACGACCACCAGTCCCACCATGATCGCGAATACGCCCTTGTCGAGCGAGTCCTGCCCAAGCGTCGGGCCCACGACCCTGGCTTCCGAGAACTCAAGTGTGACCGGGAGCGCACCGGTTTCGAGTACAGTCATCAGTTGGTTCGCTTCTTCGGGGGTGAAGTTGCCTGAGATCGATGTCTGACCTCCCAGTATCGCTTCGCGCACCGTTGGAGCCGACTGGACCACCCCATCCAGAACGATCGCTATCTGCCGACCGATCCTGGCCTGCGTTATCTCGGCCCATCTCTGCGCGCCCTCTTGGTTGAACGTCACATCCACCGACAGTGCGCCGAACTGGTCTGTGCTGACGCTTGCATCGGTGACCACTTCACCAGTGAGGAGGATCTCGCCGAGGACCGGAGCGCCGGTCGTAGCGTCAACGCTGATCACATCACGAATCTCGAGCTGCCCGGTGGTGCCTAGTGCATCCAGGGCCTCCTGGGCGTTCCCGATACCAGGCAGCTGGACCAGAAGTGACGTCGCTCCCTGACGCTGGATAGAAGCCTCAGCTGCGCCCAGACCATCGACCCTGTTACGGACGATGAGTTCGGCACGATCCATCACCTCTTCGGTGACCGGCTTACCAGGTGTCTCCTCGGCGGTCAGGATGAGTGACAAGCCGCCCTTGATGTCGAGCCCACGGGTGATCTTCTGGTCGATCGGCCATAGCAGGTACCAAGAGACTCCGACTAAGACGATCACGATCGCCAGGGCAAGAAGGTTCCACTGCCGCAGATTCATTACTTCCCGCTTTCCATGATGAGGCTCCCGGTCAACTGCGCTAAACAGAGGTGCCGGATTACGATTCGGGTCACTCGACTACTCCCCGTCGATCGCAGGGATGTCGCGGACGATCCTACCGATAGCAGCCTTCTCGTACTCCATCACCGAGTCGTCGTGGGATTTGAGCAGGACGGTCTCTTCATTGACCTCCGTGACCTGACCATGCATCCCTCCTACCGTGACGACTCGATCCCCAACAGTGAGGGAGGCTGCCAGCTCGCGCATCTCTTTGTTCCTAGTCTGCTGAGGCCGGATGATCAGCAGGTAGAACGCCAGGATGAGGACTGCTATATAGATAATGCTGATGATATCCACTAAAACCTCCGGTGTCCGATCAAGGGTGCGCCGCCCTGGCGCGACACTGCGTTTTCGGCTTGAAATGATAACATCATAGAGGAATCACTGCACTATGACTTTGCGCGGTTCGACTGTCCGCCGTCGCCAGCGCGCCGTGCGGGTTCGACCGGCCGAGAAAGCTGCGGATCAGTAGTCGTCGGCCCCCGGCCCGGCGAGCCACTCATCGAGGAACCGGGCGTATCTCCCCTCGCGTATCGCCTCCCGCGCAAGTACTGTCAGGTTCGTCAGGAACGCCAGGTTGTGGATGGAGAGCAGCGTCGATCCGAGCATCTCCTTGCACTGGACCAGATGCCGGATGTACGCCCGCGAGTAATCCCTGCACGTCGGACAAGTACACGAGTCATCGAGCGGGCCCAGATCGTCCTTGTACCTGGCGTTTCGCAGGTTCATGCGCCCTTGTGACGAGAAAGCGGTTCCCGTCCTGGCTGTCCTTGTCGGCAGTACGCAATCGAACATGTCCACCCCTAGGCCTATCGCCTGAAGCATGGATGTCGGATTGCCCACTCCCATGAGGTAGCGAGGTTTGTCCTCGGGCAGGTTCGCGCATACCGGTGCCAGCGATTCGAGCATCAGCTCGTGCGGCTCGCCCACCGAATAGCCCCCGATCCCGTATCCCGGGAAACCTATCTCGACAAGACCGCGAGCGCTCTCAATGCGCAGATCCTCGAACACACCGCCCTGAACGATGCCGAAAAGGGCCTGGTCGGACCGCGTGTGAGCTGCCCTGCAACGGCGGGCCCATTCGAGACTCCTGCGCACCGCCGTGGCGACCAGTTCCTTATCGGCAGGGTAAGGCGGGCAGTGGTCAAGCTGCATGATGATGTCAGCGCCCAAACCTTCCTGGACCGCCATGTTGTCCTCGGGGGTCCACCTGTGGAGCGTGCCATCCACGATGCTCTTGAATGTCACGCCGTCATCGTCGAGCTTGAGGGTGTCCGCGATCGAGAAGACCTGGAAGCCACCGGAATCGGTGAGGATGACCTTGTTCCAGTTCATGAAAGAGTGTAGGCCCCCTGCGTCGCGAATGAGGTCGACTCCCGGCCGCAGGTAGAGGTGGTATGCGTTGGCCAGGAGCACCTGAGCTCCGATCTCTGCCAACTGAGGAGTCGTCACGCCCTTCACGGTGGCACGCGTGCCCACGGGCATGAAGACCGGGGTCTTGACCGGCCCATGCGTGGTCATTAGCGTTCCTGTGCGCGCGGACGAGTGCGTGTCGGTCGCGTGGACCGAGAATTCAAAGCGAGTCATGACCTGATACTACCAGCACTTGGTATCTGTTGTATCCTTGACATGCAGCCGTGAACGACGGTCATCTTTGAAGCACCATGAACCTTACGGCTGCCACCGACGTCATATCAGCGAAAGGTGTTGGATGCCCCCGGCAAGAACCGAAGAGACCGAGCTGATCGAAGCCGCGCGCTCAGGTGATGTGGCGGCATTCGAAACGCTCATGCGCACTCATGCGAGCGCTGTGTACGCCCACGCGCTTCGGTTCTTCGGCGATAAGGCATCGGCTGAAGACGTGGTGCAGGAGGTGTTCATCAAAGTGTATCGGTCGCTTGCCGGGTTCAACGGGGAGTCAGCATTCTCGACCTGGCTTTTCAGGGTGACGCGCAACATCTGCCTGGACTCCTTGAGGGCGGGCAAGCGTAGGCCGATCCCTGTCGACCCGTTGACGATCGCGACGGATGCGTCGCCCGACCATGCTTCGGGGGTCATCGACAAAGTCGTGCTTGAAGAGGCGATGCGGGCCCTCTCACCCGAGGACCGCGAGGCACTCTCTGCTGTGACACTCTTCGGCATGGAGTATGCGGAGGCTGCCGAGGCGCTCGGTGTGCCCGCTGGTACCGTAAAGTCGCGCGTATTCCGCGCCCGCAGGACGCTGATGACGATCATGGGACTTCTAGGTGAGAGACGATGAGCGAGAACGAGTGCTTGCAGATCCAAGAGCTCATCTCGGCGGCAGCGGATGGCGAACGCCTCTCTGCTGAGGAGATCGCTCACGCCAAACAGCATTGCGCCTCGTGCGCAAGTTGCACGCGCTTCGTTGCCGTGCTCGCGAGCATCCGAAAGGTATCGCCCCCAGCGGTCGATGAGAGCGTGATTCTCGCTACGATCGCCGAGATCACCCGTGAGCAGCAAGCTGCAGAAGCGGTTGCAGCTGCCGAGGCTACGGCCGAAGTCTCAAGCAAGTCGAAGCCTCTGCCAGGATTGATCCAGCGCCTCGAGGTGCTGCTGAGCAACCCGAAGCTCGTGCTCATCGGGGCCGCAGCCTCGATCCTGGTGGTGGCCGGCTTCGGCACCATAGTCGGGGTTCGCTACCTGATGACCCCGGCCACGACCAGCATGTCTCCCGAAATGACCGGCGAAGCTCCTGTGCCGATGAGCGCCGATGTTGTGATCCAAACGCCGCCCGCGAGTGCGCCTCAACGGGCCGGGACTCATGAGGCTGCTCCGGCGGCCGGAACCCGCTTCGCCGTGCTTGGCGAGATCGTCTACGAAGTGGCCGAAAGCCCCGTGCTCCGCCGTCCCGGAGGCGATTCGATCGGAACGATCACCACCGACTTGGGCTCGGGCTCTACGGGCGCCTTCGCGGCCTACGCCACGCGGGAAGCCGGCACGATCATGATCCTCGGCCCAGGCGATGCCGTCTTCGAGGCCGCCCTCGTCACACGCACGCTCGAAGGCAGGACGTATGCTCTGACCTCAGGAACCCTGGGTCTGTTCGGCATGTGGCCCGTCATGCCAGCGCGTTTCGCCCCCCCTGCCGAGGAGGACGGGTCGCCGACATTCGAGCAAGTCGGGAGGGACGACCGAGGCACGCCGATCTTCGCGCCTGCAGGAGCATCGCCCGAAGCCGGTTTCGCGATGGCTCCTGACACCTCGGGCGTCGAATCGCTTGCGGGTTCTCCCAACTGGACCTGGTGGGTGCCGTTCGAATAGACCCGCCCCGCGGCTACCCGATCACTTCAGCAGCATCGCATCGCCGAAGGAGAGCATCCTGTATTGTTTCTCGATGGCCTCGTGGTACGCGCCCATCACAAGATCGCGACCGACGAACGCACTGATCATCATGAGTAACGTCGAGCGCGGCGTGTGGAAGTTGGTGATGAGCGCATCGATCGCGCGGAATCTGTAGCCGGGCAGGATGTAAAGATCAGTCTCGCGAGCTTGTGGCGTGACTTCGCCGGCATCAGCGTCCCAGGCACTCTCCAGCGACCGCGCCGATGTCGTTCCGACCGCCACCACCTTACCGCCCTTGGCGCGCGCGGTGTTGATGATCTCGGCGGCGAGAGGACCGACCCTGAAATACTCCTTGTGGATCACATGCTCGGTGGGGTCATCCTCGGCGACTGGACGAAACGTGTCGATCCCGACATCGAGCTCGACTCGCGCGATCCGCACACCCATGGCCTCGATGCCCTCCATCAGCTCAGGCGTGAAGTGCAGCCCGGCCGTCGGTGCCGCTGCGCTGCGCGCCTCGCGGGCGTAGACGGTCTGATAGGTCGACGGATCCGCAAGCGGCTTGGTGATGTAGGGAGGCAGGGGCATCTCGCCGATCTCGTTGACCACGTCGCCGAAGGTCCTGGGCGTATCCACCGAAAAGCGGATGAGCCTCGCGCCAGAGTCGGCAATTCGGTCGACCACCAGCCCGCGCATGACTCCATCGCCGAAGACGAGCTTGGCGCCGGGCATGATGCGACGTCCCGGCTTGACCAGGCACTCCCAAGTGTTCTCGTACTCCTCACGCAGGAGCAGCACTTCGACGGCGCCGCCGGTCTCGTCTTTAGCGCCCTTCAAGCGCGCTGGCATGACGCGCGTCTCGTTCACGACCAGCACGTCGCCCTTGTTCAGGTAATCTGGCAGGTCGCGAAAGATCCTGTGATCGATCTGCCCGCTGGCCCTGTCAAGCACAAGCAGCCTACAAGCATCTCTGGGTTCCATCGGCTCTTGGGCGATAAGGCCGCTAGGCAGGTCGTAATCGAAGTCATCCGTGCGCATCTCTAGATTCCCTTTCTTGACACCCATTCGAACAGTCGCCACGCTTCAGATTCTTCCACATGCGCCACCGCAGCTCGAGATACCGACGCGATCTGGACGTGAACGGTAGCCAACCCCATCCGTCTCTGTATAGGATTGCGTGTGACCTCAATCGATTGTATCCGAGAGCGCCTCACAACAAGTGTTGTGCGACTGATGAGACGCCATCGCAATGCCAGCGTCGCCTCATCGAATCCCCAGCCGGCGTCTTTGTGCATGGCCACGCCCCACGCACCAGCGAGCAACGGAACCAAGAAAGCCAGCCACCCGTAGGGCACGAACACCGCCACAGCAACCGCCGCGATCAAGGGGCCAATCGCGGGAAGCACGACATAGAGAGGTAGCCCCGACCGGGGCACAGGTTGCATCTGAGGGGGCAGGTGCCCGGGGACCATCGCCTCGGAGAACCTGAGAGCCTCTTCCCGCTCCAGGATCGGGTGCAGGACATCGGAACCCGACTGGGCCTCCGTCCCCCACATGACGCCCGCGCAATCCGCTGACACGGCGACCTTGGATACCATCTGGGCCGGGACGCTCTCCTTGTAACGTATCGCCTGAACCCGCCGAAGTGGCACGCTGCGCATCACTCTGCGCAACAAGCCATGCTCGACCACTATGACGTCGCCACCACATAAAGCCGAGAAGCCCCAGTACCGCAAAGCAGTGGAAACGCAGTTGACTAACCATGCGACCAGGATCATTAGGACGACGATAACCACTGCCGCGAGCACGAAGACCAGCCCGAAAGAAGGGCCGACTTCGGGCACTCCCACAATCTCGGCGAGTGCGGCAACACCGGCAAACGTCGCCACCAAGGCCGTCCAGAAACCCGAGGTGGAGGTGACGGCATTGAGTGCAAGCATCCCGTCACTGAGGGTCCACTTCTCCCCGACGCAGGCCACTTCCCCGGTTGGAGATGGAGCATCAGTCGAGTCGACTGGCTCGCCCTCGACAGTGGGCTGAGGCCGAGTCACAGGCCTCAGATTCCTGAGTGCCTGAGTCAGGTCCTCGGCTTGTGCGAGAGTCAGTGCAGGTATCGACACCTCCGGTTTGCCTGTGGCCCCAGCGGTATGCACGTTGAGTGTCACGAGGCCCACGATCCTGAAGAGCAGGTTGGCTGCGGTGTCTATGGTCTGTATCCGCTCCCCTGCCATGCGCGTGTTCTTGCGGAAGAGTATCCCTTGTTCGACATGGAACGTATCTCCGTCGATGGTGAACTGGAACTTGAGCCAGCGAACGTAACTGACCGCTAATGTGGCGCCTATCGCAGTAACGACGAGACCGACACCAACAACCGGAAAGAATATCCTTGCCAAGCCGTCGGCTTCTAGCATACTCAGGACTAAGATTGGGGCAGCGATACTCAACAGCGTGGTCACCGTGCTCCAAGCGTAGACAACTATCGCTGCTGGATGTGCCCGGCGCGGCTCTGACCAAGTCACGGCTAGAGCACGTCCTCGATCATCCCGGCAGACAAGGCTATGCGATCGCGAAGGGCGTCGGCTACCTCGTTGGAGAGGCCAGGGATCTCGTGCATTCCGGCGGCTGTGGCGATGGTGACATCGGCCAGGCCGAATGCGCGCAGCAGAGGGCCCGCCTTCGTGTCGACATGCTGCACCCTTGCCATCGGGATGATGGTGCGCTTCTGGATCAACAGGCCGAACTTCAGATCGATCTCGGTGTCGAGGACCTCATAGCGCCACCTAAGCCAGAGTACTCGGGGAAACAACCCCACGGAAAGCGCCCCGTAGATCAGCAGAATCGCCGCAGCAACTGGCAACGTCTGCCACGGAACCACACCGAATCGGTACAACACCGCGAGCACAAGCAGTAAGGACCCCAGGACAACCACCGAGATCAGGCTCTGTAACCTCCAGACCGTCACCGCACGTGCGTCCAGTCGCTCGGATGGATCAGGTCTCATCCGCTCCCCTTTCTAGACAGCCAAGACTATTTGACGGGCACCTCGGTATCGATAGGCATCGGCTTTGCGAAATGGCAGGCCGCAAGGTGTCCTGGCGCAACCTCGGCGAGAGGCGGCTCGACCTCGGCGCACTGCGGGAACTGCGCGATCGGGCAGCGAGTGTGGAATCGGCATCCAGACGGAGGGTCGATCGGACTGGGGACGTCCCCGTGCAGGATGATGCGCCCCCGAGAGCGCTGCGCCTTGGGGTCAGGCAGCGGAGCGGCAGACAGCAATGACTGTGTGTAAGGGTGATGCGGAGTATCGTAGACTCCCCTCCAGTCGCCGGTTTCGACGATCTTGCCCAGATACATCACAGCGATTCTATCAGAGATGTGACGCACTACCGACAGATCGTGCGCGATGAACAGGTATGTCAGTCCGAAGGTCTTCTGCAGATCCTCTAGCAGGTTGATGATCTGAGCCTGGATCGACACGTCCAACGCCGAGACGGGCTCATCGCAGACGATGAGCTTCGGACGCAAAGCGAGTGCACGAGCGATGCCGATGCGCTGCCTCTGGCCCCCCGAGAACTCATGCGGGAAACGGTTGGCGTGCTCTGGGTTCAACCCAACGACCTCGAGAAGCTCTTTGACTTGCGTGCGTCGCTCATCACGAGTCCCAATACCGTGGACGGAAAGCGGCTCGCGGACTATCTCCCCGATCGTCATTCTCGGATTCAGCGATGCGTAGGGATCCTGGAAGATGATCTGCACATCACGCCTGAAGGCCTTCAGTGCCTTCCCAGCAAGCTTACCGACCTCGGTTCCTTCGAAGGCGATGTTTCCGGAGGTCGTATCCAGCAGTCTTGTCACGCATCGGCCGGTCGTGGACTTGCCGCACCCGGATTCGCCGACAAGGCCCAGCGTCTCGCCTTCATTGACCGAGAACGACACATCATCGACAGCGTAGACCTTACGGCCGAGGCGTGAGCTGAACATGCCCTGCTCGACCGGGAAGTGCTTGCGTAGGTTCTCTACCCGAAGTATCTCAGTCATCGCTCACGCCACCTCAACCGTCGCAGCTGAAGCCTTGCGGGTAAAGTCGGGATCAGCGGCAAAATGACAGGCGGCGAGGTGGCCGTCGCCGACATCAACCAAGGCTGGGGTCTCCGCAGAACACACCTCGCGCGCATGGGCGCACCGGGGGTGGAAGGCGCACCCGCTTGGCAGGTTGATAAGACTGGGCGGCTGTCCCATGATCGGAAGCAGCGATCCCTTGCTGCCTACATCATGCCGAGGCAGGCTGTCTAGCAAGCCCCATGTGTACGGGTGTCTCGGCTGGTAAAAAACGTCGTCGGCCTTGCCGTACTCGACCTGCTTGCCTGCGTACATGACCATCACGTCATCGGCTATGTCGGCAACTACGCCTAAGTCGTGGGTGATCATGATGATGGCGGTGCCGGTCCTTTGCTGTAGGTCGAGCAGCAGGTCGAGGATCTGCGCCTGGATGGTGACATCGAGGGCGGTGGTGGGCTCATCGGCAATCAGGATATCGGGCTCGCAAGCGAGCGCCATCGCAATCATCGCCCGCTGGCGCATCCCCCCGGAGAATTGATGTGGGTAGTCGCGCGCCCTGGATTTGGCGTGCGGGATGCCGACCATGTCGAGTAACTCGATCGCGCGCTCAAAGGACTCCTTGCGGTTCATCCCCTTGTGGACCATCAGCGCCTCTCCAACCTGGTTGCCTATGCGGAACACCGGGTTCAGTGAGGTCATCGGGTCCTGGAAGATCATCGCGATACGGTCGCCTCGAAGACCGCGGACCTGCGAGTCGGTCATCTTGAGCACATCTGTGCCCTTGTAGAGGACCTGGCCCGACACGATCTTTCCGCCGGGCTCGGGTATGAGTCGCATCACGGAAAGCGCCGTCACGGACTTCCCGGAGCCAGATTCGCCGACGACTGCCAGAGTCCGACCGGGAGCAAGCGAGAACGAGACACCGTCGACAGCGCGGACGATGCCGTCGGTCGTTTTGAAGTGTGTGGCCAGTGAGTCGACCTGCAATAGCTCAGACATTCTCAGTCCTTCATCTTCACATCGAGCGCATCGCGCAGGCCATCGCCCATGAGCACGAACGCAAGAACCGTCGTAAGGATCGCAAACCCGGGCCAGAAGACGAGCCACGGTGCGGCGAACATCAGCGCTCTGGCATCGGACAGCATGAGTCCCCACGAGGGTGTGGGCGGTTGCACGCCCATCCCAAGGAACGAAAGCGCCGCCTCGGTGATTATGGCCCCGCCGATGCTCATAGTGCCGTAAACGATGATCGGGGCTATGGCGTTGGGCATGATGTGTCGGAAGAGTATGCGCACATGGGAAGCGCCCATCGCTCGGGCAGCATCGACATACTCGTTCTGCTTGACAGACAGGATCGAACTTCGAAACACCCGCGCGATGGCTGGCCAGCCTAATATGCCGATGGCGATGAACACATTCTGATAGCTCGGCCCAAGCACAGCGACGAGTGCAATGGCGAAAAGGATATACGGGAAAGCGAAGAACACATCGGCACTGCGCATCACAAGTGTGTCGACCAAACCGCCGAAGTAACCCGATATCGCGCCCAAGGCCAAGCCTATGATGAGCGAGATCGCGACTGCAATAAGGCCTACGGCCAGCGATATGCGGGCCCCGTAGATGACTCGCGAGAACACATCCCGACCCAACTTGTCGGTCCCGAAAGGATGTTCTGCCGAAGGAGCCTGAAGACTCGCGCCGGGGGTGGTATCGATCGCCAGCGGGTCGGCGAATGTCGAAGGCACCCACAGGTCTGCGGAGAGAGCGACCGCTACTATCAAGACGACCCACGTCATGCTGACGACGGCCAGCTTGTTCTTGCGCAAGCGCCGCCAGGCGTCCCCCCACAATGTGCGGCTCTTTTGAACTGGGGCGACTTGAGCGGTCGTCATCGCTTCGCTCCTGAATACTTGATTCGGGGATCCAATGCGGCGTAGCTCAAGTCCACAAGCAGGTTGATGATCATCACGATGATGACCACGATGATTACGCCGCCCATGACGATGGGCCAATCGCGCTGACCGACGGCAAGGAATATCTCACGACCGACCCCCGGCCAGCTGAACACCGACTCGGTCAGAATGGCCCCGCCCATCATCGCCCCGAAGTCGATTCCAACGAAGGTGATCACCGGAATCATCGCATTCTTCAGCCCATGCTTGAAAGTGACCGCATTACGCGACAGCCCCTTGGCCTGCGCCGTGCGAATGTAATCCTGGCTCATCGCCTCAAGCATCTGGCTTCTCATGATCCGGGCCACATAGGCGGTTGAGACGGAAGCCAGCGTGATCGCAGGTAGTATCAGATGCGCCCAATCAGGGAATTGGGCAGAGGACATCTGTGATATCGGTAAGAAGAACGCCTCGTTGGTCCAATCCTTCATCTGTATGCCGAAGAATATCTGCAGAAGCATGCCCAGCCAAAACACTGGAACCGACACCAGCACTGATGTCGATAAGGTCACGAACACGTCCCAGAAAGAGTATCGCTTAATCGCCGAAATGATGCCGGCGGCCACGCCGACTATGAGCTCGATGAATATGGCAGCGAGCGCTAATCGCAAGGTATTCGGGAACTTCTCGGCAAAGATGTCGACTACGGGCCGACCGCGCTGAAAGGATTCACCCAGGTCGCCCTGTGCCAGGTTGGTCAGGTAGATCCAGTACTGGACGTGCAGCGGCTGATCGAGAGCGTGCTCTTTGATCACCTGAGCCCTGAGCTGCTCGGAGATGGCCCGCTCGCCCGTGATCATCCTGACGGGATCGCCAGGCAGCACACCCGGGGCGCGAAGAACGAACAGCAACAACGTCACACCCAGAAAGACCGGAATCATCTGCAGCAGGCGCCGCGCAACGTACTTGAACATCCATCACTCTCTTGTCTCTAGCGTCTGTGCACCGATCGTCGGCCACAGTCATGAACAGCCTGCGTGCCGAGACGCCATGCAGCACGTCCCGGCACGCCTGGTCTATCGAACGTCATTCAGTACTTACTGAGCAAGCCAAACGCTCTCGAAGGCGAAGAGTCCCTTGGGGCTCATCACGCCATCGCGGACTCTTTCCGAGGCGACCCTCGTGTGGCTGTAGAACATCAATGGGATGACGGGCATGTCTGCACCGACAGCGGCCTCGATCTCCTGGTACAGAGCGACGCGCTCTGCATCGTCTACAGTCTGTCGGGCCTGCGTGAGCATAGCATCGACTTCATCATTGGAGTACCCGGCGAAGTTGTCAGCGCTTCCTGACTGGAAGAGCGGGTACAGGAAGTTGTCCATGATCGGATAGTCCGCAACCCAGCCCAGGCGACCCATCTGGTAGGTTCTGTCGGAAAGTCTATCGAGATATGCGGCCCACTCCATGCCCTTCAGCTCCGACTCGATACCAACAGCAGCCAAGTCGTTCTGCACCAGCTGCAGGATATCCTCGTGTCCGGATCCGGAGTTGTACTCCAGGACGATCGGGGGCAGGCCATCGCCGTTGGGGAAGCCGGCCTCTGTCAGCGCAGCTTTGGCGGCATCGACGTCGTACCTTGAGTTCTCCCACGCGCCTTCAGTGAAGCCGACGATACCGGGAGGCACGATGCCGGTGGCAGGTGTCCTGGTACCCTCGAAGACGATATCGCAGATCGCCTGGCGATTGATCGCCAGGGACAGCGCCTCGCGGACCTGTGGGTTCTGGAACACTTCCTGCGTGTTGTTCATGAGCAGGTAGTAAGTCGCCGACTCATTGCCGAGCAGGACCTGCTCGGCGGGGTTGGCGGTGTATCCGTCAGGGCTGCGGCCGTACTGCTCGACAGTAGCGTCGATCTGACCCGACGGAATCTGGGTGAAGTCAAGGTTCCCGGCCTGGAACTCCAGGAATGCGGTGTCCATGTCGGCAAGGATACGGAATTCGACGGCATCTATGTTCGGGGCGGTCCCGTAGTAGTCCTCGAACCTCTCGACCTTGATGAACTGATCGCGGGCCCAAGGCTCGGTCATTCTGAACGGACCGTTACCGATCGGCTTCGCGCCGAATGCAGCGGGGTCCGGCTCGACTTCCTCGCGAGGCACGGGTGCAAGGGCGGGGTGGCCTACGACGAACTCGAAGTCGGCAAATGCATACGAAAGTGTGACTTCGAGGGTCAGATCGTCTACAGCCCTGACGCCTGCGATCTCAGTGGCGGCACCGGATGCCATTTCCTCAAAGCCCTTGATAGCGGAGAGGTGGTAAGATATCTCGGACTTGTTATCCGGGTTGGCAATGCGCTCCCAGGCGAACTTGAAGTCCTCGGCTGTTACCTCGCGACCGTTGTGGAAAGTGGCACCCTCAACAAGATTGAATGTCCAAACGGTGGCATCCTCATTGGATTCCCAGCTAGCTGCGGCAGCCGGAACAATCTCAGAGGTGATGGGATCGAAGGTGACGAGACTGTCGAAGAGCGCTTGCCCAACCTGGGTGCCCTCCGATTCCTGTAGGTTGAAAGGATCGATGAACGCGGGCTCACTGATGAAGAAGCTCAGCGTTCCGCCTTTCTGCACTTCCTCCTGGGGCTCAGCTGGCTCCTGCTGCGGAGCACATCCCGTAGCGAAGAGCATCGCCGCCACGAGTACGATGCTGAGCGCCGCCATCAACCACTTGCTCGATCTGGATCTCAAGTGACTTCCTCCATTCAATCCGCGGTTATGTCCTTGCTGGGTAGAACGCTCCAGCTATTCACTATCCGGCTCATTATACTCAAAACCGACGGCGACTACAGTCCTTTCGGTATTCAAAGACTCAAACCTCTGGCCTTGTTTTTGCAGCACAGATTATGCGGACGGAAACCCACTACCCCTAATCTTCCTTAACAAAACTTAGCGATTGCAGTATAATGCATCATGGTTTTGGATCAGGGAGTCACCCACCTATGATACGCAAGTCGCCATGCCCCAACTGCAAGGGCAACAAAGTGGTCCGCATTACCGATACTAGCGGACGTCCCAAGAACATCCCGTGTCCCGATTGCTCCGGTGTCGGATACGTGATCCGAGTGACCAACACGGCGCGATAGCACCCGCGACGACTAGCCCTTTCGGCGACTTTCCAGTTCACCAGCTATGTCATCGAGCGTCAATCCGTAGCGCACCATCACGACCATCACGTGGTAGAGAAGATCGGCAATCTCGTAACGTAGCTGATCTGCATCGCCGTCTTTTGCTGCCATCACTACCTCGGTGGCTTCCTCCCCGACCTTCTTGAGTAGACGATCCTCAGGTCCCGACAGCAGCTGCGCCGTGTAGCTCTCACCAGCGACTTCGACCTGATCGCGTCTGCCCTCCAGCACCGCGAAGAGCTCCGAGAGCACTTGACCGACGTCCTTGCCGAGCCTGACTTCAGACATCCGAATCCGCCTCCAGAAGCGATCGGTAAAAGCATGACCTGCGCTCGGTATGACAGGCGACTCCGACCTGATCGACTACAACTAGCAGGCAATCGGCGTCGCAATCGTAGCGCACATCCATGACTCTCTGGATGTTGCCAGAGCTCTCGCCTTTCATCCAATACTTCTTTCGGGAACGACTCCAAAACCAAGTGGCTTTGGTCTCCAGCGTCTTTTCGAGAGATTCCAAATTCATGTAGGCCACCATCAGGACCTCGCCTGTATCGTATTGCTGCACGACGGCGGGAATCAATCCGGCGGCATCGAAAGTCAGCTCCGCTGGGATCAGTCGACCTTCTTCACGCTGCATGGCGCACGCCCTTTCCTCTATAGCCTGACATTGACGCCCTTGTCGCGCATGTTCGCCTTGACCTGGGCGATCGTGAACTCACCCCGGTGGAATACGCCGGCTGCGAGCACCGCATCCGCGCGTCCCTCGACGACTGCTTCGACGAAGTCATCGAGCGTCCCCGCGCCCCCGCTTGCGATGATCGGAATATTGACTGCCGAGGAAACCGACCGCGTCAGATCAATATCGTACCCGTCCTTGGTGCCGTCTCGGTCCATGCTCGTCAGAAGCACTTCGCCCGCACCCAGTGACTCCGCCTTCCTGACCCACTCCAGCGCATCGAAGCCGGTGTTGGTCCTCCCTCCAGCTACGAAGACCTCCCAGCGCGCGGGATTCGAGCCCGGAACCCGCCTGGCGTCGATAGCGACAACCACGCACTGCGCACCGAAGAATCGCGACGCACGCGAAATGAGCTCCGGATCGCGGATAGCCGCTGAGTTCACCGACACCTTATCGCTTCCTGCGGCCAGCATTCCTCGGATGTCATCGACACTGCGCATCCCGCCACCGACCGTGAACGGGATGAAGACCTTCTCGGCGGTCTGGGTAGCGACCTCGCGCATGTATGGGCGCTCCTCGTGCGTCGCGGTGATGTCGAGGAAGACGATCTCGTCGGCGCCAGCGCGATCATACGCCGAGGCAAGTTCGACCGGGTCTCCCATGTCCACAAGATCGACGAAGTTCACGCCCTTGACCACTCGCCCCTTGTCGACATCGAGGCAGGGAATGACGCGGACCGAGAGCAAGTGCGATCACTACTCCGCAGGGTTTCTTGCGGCAGATATCGCTTGCCGAAGAGTGAATTCGTTCTCATAGAGGGCCGAACCGACGATGACGCCTTCGACCTGGTCGCCGATGGACACTAGGTCGCGGATGTCCGCTAGCGTCGCCACCCCGCCGCTGGCGATGATGGGCAGGTTCGTCTGATCGACCAGCGCACGATAGGCACCGTAATTCACGCCGGTTCGTGTGCCATCCCTGCCGATGTCGGTATAGGCGACACGCTTAAGGCCCAGAACGCTGAGCTCCTGGATGAGCTCAAGGACACCTCTCTCGGTACCCTGCTTCCAACCCTCGATCGCGACTTTGCCGTCCTTCGCATCGATCCCGGCGACGATACCATCGTACTTGTGGCAGGCTTCACCCACGAGATCCGGGTTCGATACGAGCGCAGTGCCGAGAACGACCCTGGACACTCCAAGATCGAACAACTGGTCGATGGTCTCCAGCGGACGGACGCCACCGCCGGTCTGGATCGGCACGTCCA
>DBEG01000025.1 GCA_002293965.1 Actinobacteria bacterium UBA912
CGCCAAGCCGCAAGCGTCCAGAGTCGCCCTCACCCGGTCCGCCGAACCTGCGCTCCGTGCGGGCGTCACGCTCGGCTGCTGCGTCATCTGCCCTCTCCCCTCGACTCGATGGACGGCGACGGCATCCGCATGTTGCGCCTAAGCGGGATACGCAGTGCCTGCAGCACACTCTCGAGGTTCTCGGTCAGCGATACCAATGTCTTGAGCTCCAATCTGAGTAGCGGATATTGCGGGTGCGGCGTTACGATGGTAAAGCCGTTCCTTTGCAGGAAGTCGAGGCCGATCATCGGCTCTGCCGAGATATCCGTCTGCTGCGTGGTCGCGTAAGCGTACACCGTCTTCTCGCCGCGGGACACCAGGTCCTTGAGTGCCGCGCGCAACAGCAGTGTGCCGAGGCCGCGGTTCCTGGCCTCGTCCTGTATGTGCATGCAGGCGATCAGCACGCTGCGACGTTCGTCCAATGAACCGTGCAAGTTGCCCACCTGTCGAAAGTACTCCGGCGGTGCGTACTTGATAAAGCCGAGGATGTGTTCGCCCTCCATCGCTACCAACCCGCTCGGACCCCACTCGCTGGCTACCCAGCGATGCCAACGCCGAGCACCGTCGAGGTCACACGCAGCGCCGCAGCGAACCTCGAGCGGCTTGGCGGTCTCCCAGAACATGCAGCCCTGACAGGCACCCGGCAGGGCTTCGAGGCTCTGGTCCTCTAGCGGTCTCAGTCGTCGACGCACTTCGAGCTCCTTTAGTCCTTTTCGTCCTCGCGCATGCCTTCGGAAAAGCCGTCGCGAAAAGCCTGCCAGCTCGACGCCGAACGCTTGACAGCCTTGGCGGCCAGGTCGCTCTTGGCGGCCTTCCCGGCGACCTCCGCAGCGGCTTTCGCTGCTCGCTTGGCGGCCTTCTCGGCGGCGACCTTGACGACAGCAGCGGCCTTGCCGGACTTGGCAGCAACGCCACCCGAGAGCTCGACAGCAAGCGCCTCATTGCGAACGACCACCGCCGCGCGAGTGGGATCGAAGCCCACGACCGTCGCGCCGTCGAGTTCCTGCCTGCCGACAGCGATGTCGGACGTGACCCCGCGTGTGATCGCCAACTTCCCGACGCTTCCGTCCTCCGCCGAGAACCACACCTCGCGCACGAATCCAAGTGACTCGCCGCGCTCGCTTTGTACCGGCATCATGCGCCACACGACGGTGTCGTCCCAGGAAAAGCCCATCGCCTTCTCGGCGGCCTTGCCCACAATCGGCTTTGCCGAGGTGAACTCGAGTCCCTCTTCGGCGATGCGCACCTGGTCGAGGGGTACGAAGCGTGGCTTGCGGTTGATCACATAGCCCAGCGGTTTCAGCCGGACTTGGAAGCCGACTACTCTGGGTTCTCGCGGATGGAAGAGCACGTGCTCAACCGCGCCGATGTGTCGGCTGCGCGCATCTGAGACCGGAGTATCTACCATGTCGAGAGTTGAGTGCATGTTGGAGTAAGCGTACAGCACAAGAGCCGACGCGTGAACAGCGTCAGCTCTTGATGTGCGACTTTCGTAACCCTGATCAGCGCCGTCTTGGATACCGTCTTCGACGCCGACTTCAAGCCAGGCGGCAAACTACAGTGGCGGAATCCCGCCAGCGCCAGCCGAGGGCTTCGGCTTGCCCATATCCTCTGCCGCCCTTTCGGCGACGATGTCGAGGGTCTCCTGGGCCTTCTTCTCGACGATGTCGGCACCGGTCTTCACGGCCTCGGCGGCCTTGTGGGTCGCCTCCTTGATGACGGGAACGACCTCGACAGCCCTCTCGCGAGCGACCTCGGACACAGTGTCGACCTGCTCCTTCAAGCGATCACGAGCGTGCTCGATCTTGACCCTGAGCTCATCGGTCTTCTCGACGGCGACTTCGCGCCCCGTCTCATAGACTTCAGTGAACTTCGCCTTGCCGGTCTCGCAGAGGTCCTTGCCCTCGGCAAGATACTTCTCGGTGGCATCGGCCAACATCTCACGGCTTTCCTTGCCCGGCCTCGGAGCATAAAGAACACCGAGGACCGCGCCGAGGAGACCCCCGAGCACGAACGCTCCCAAGAAACTTCCACCACGCCTGTAATCGTACATATCCATGCACCTCCGATGATAGGTCTGACTTCATCGTTGTTTATCGCACGTGCAGAAACGTGACCGCACGCATCGAAATACCGCCACAAAGAATATACCCTAACGCCCTGACATTTCATCCGACAAACTCTTCACATCGTTTCAGCGAAGTGCAGATACAAAGATCCGAAGGGCGGCCTTACAGCGAGCGGATGTTGGATGTGCCACACACCTAGGAGGCCGGATTCTACCCCCCGTTGCTCTTCTTCTGGGGCTCCCAGCGGAACCGAACGGACGCCGCGCCGATGAACACCGCAGTCCACACGGCCATGGCGATCAACGCCGGGGTGATGTCTCCTAGTGTCTGTCCTCCCACTAATGTGTCCCGCAGACCGCTGTTCAGATGTGTGAGCGGCAGGACCTCGGCGATTCCGCGCAACCAGCTCGGGGCCGAATCGATGGGAAAGAAGGTGCCCGCAAGGAACATCATCGGCATTGCGATCATATTGGCTATCGAGTCCACCGACTCGACCCTGCCAGCAATCCCGGCGACGAGCATTCCGAGCGCCACCATCATCAGCGAGCCCAGGAACAACACCACCGATGCGCCCAAAAGGCTACCGCTTATCTCGACATCGAAGAACATGATCCCGACCGCGATGATGATAAATGCCTGCAAAAAAGCGATCACCGTCATGCCCGCGGATTTGGCCGCAAGGAACACTGGTGTCGGCACCGTGGTCAGTTTCACCTGCCGAAGTATGCCCTTCTCGCGCTCGGTCACCAGTGGGCTCGCCACGCCGAACAAGCAAGAGAACATGACCGACATCCCGATTATCCCTGGCATCAGGAAGCTGATGAAAGACAGTTCCTCGACCGCCACGCTGGTCTGTTCGATCACGAACAGCTCCGGGAGTCCTTGGACCTGCTTGGCTATTCCATCAAGTGCGCCCATGACCATCGTTCGCGCGACACCACCGGCACCCATCTCTTCGCCTGGGTCGAAGAAGATCTCTACCTGGACCGGCTGTCCCGGCTCTGCAGCCTGCGAATCGAACACGACAACGACGTGCTGGTCACCATCCCTGATCCCGTTGACGAGCACATCCTGCTCGCCTTTGGTGATGTCCACCTCTTCGATCCCACCCAATGCGGTTTCGACATGCTGGGTCCAGGTCGGGTCACCAGAGAGGCCTATGTTGACGGGACCCTGTCCCCCGCCTTGCCCGATGATGAATCCAAACAGGACCATGAAGACCAGCGGGAACGCGAAGTGCCAGAACAGCGAGTTGCGGTTGCGCAGATGCATGCGCGTGTTGGCCTTGAGAAGCTCTATGAACGCCATCAATCCCGGAGCTCCTTTCCAGTCAATGTGAGGAACACGTCTTCAAGATTCGCGGTCCTGACCTGCAGGTTTTTGATCTCGATATCTTCATCGTTTGCGGTGCGCAGTAGGACGGCGATTGCATCGTCCAGGTTCTCGGCGAGCAGGGTCTGTTCGCCTTCTGAGTTCGGCGCGCCCACATCGGAGCCTGCCAGCCCGAGCGAGACTCCTTCGATCGGTCTGCTCGCCGTGAAGTTGATCCGAGCCTTCCTCCCGAGCTGACCAACAAGTCGCACAGGCGTGTCCATCGCGATGATCTTCCCGTAGTCGATGATGGCCAGACGGTCGCAGAGGTACTCGGCTTCCTCCATGTAATGACTGGTCAGGATGATGGTCTTGCCCCGATCCCGTAGCTCCTTGACGACCTCCCAGGTCCTGCGTCTGGCCTGCGGGTCGAGGCCGGTGGTGGGCTCGTCAAGGAAGACCAACTCAGGCTCGTTGACGAGCGCGATGGCGATCGCCAGTCGCTGTTTCTGTCCGCCAGAGAGCGCTAGCGTGTATGCCTTGCGTTTCTCGGCAAGTCCGCTCAGGTCGAGCAGATCTTCCAGAACGCGTTTCGAAAGCCTTCGTCCGTGAAGCGCGCCGAATAGCCGCAGGACCTCTTGGACCGTCAGCTCCTCGTAGAAAGCGGTCGACTGCGTCTGCACGCCGATCAGCCGCTTGACCTTGGCCGGATCGGGCCAGACGGGAATCCCGCTTATAGTGATCGTCCCCGCGTCCGGCTTCCTGAGTCCCTCCATCATCTCCAGGCATGTGGTCTTGCCGGCACCATTGGGGCCGAGGAATCCGAAGATCTCACCGCGAGCGACCTCGAAGGAGACATCATCAACAGCGCGCAGGGAGCCGTAGTTCTTCCCCAGAGAACGGACGGAAACCATAGAGGATCCACCGTGCGAATCCGCCTGATTCCGGGTACTTGCCGAGTCAACCGTGTTGGATGTCACGCAGGATCGACCTCCTTGCATTAGTTTCCTGCCCCCTATTCCACTCATCGAGCCTACATTGTGCCACACTCGATCCGGTCTCGCCGGGCTTCTCGGCATTTCGTCTGGGTGGACGGGGCGAAACTCCCTGAACGACGGTATCTCATCCAAGCGTTGGGTATAATCGAACGAGGAGGCCAGCTATCTCGGGAACTGATCCCGAGAGTAGAAGCTGACCCGGAGTCCGTCGTCGGAACGATGGGGGAAGAGTGACGCAGGCCAACGACAAATTCAAGCCGGATCAAGCCGCCAGCGGCAGTCGCTACAAGTTGCTGGACCGAACGATCGCACAACATCAATCCAGCGGGTATGCGCTGATCGAGGTTCTTCATGCGGCGCAGGGAATCTTCGGCTATCTCGAGAAAGACCTGCTCACCTACATCGCACACAAACTCAAATCGCCGCTGAGCCATGTCTACGGAGTGGCCACCTTCTACCACCACTTCCGCCTCAAGCCCAGTGGTGAGCACGTTTTCGTGCTCTGCACAGGAACCGCCTGCTATGTGAAGGGTGCCGGCGCGATCCAGCAGGCCGTCGAGCATCACTGCAAGACCGGGTTCGGCGACACGACACCCGACGGGAAGGTCTCGCTCGTGTGCGCACGCTGCGTAGGCGCTTGCGGGCTGGCTCCCGTCGCCACACTCGACGATGCCGTTGTCGGCAAACTGACCCCGGAAGGCGCTGTGGAGCGCATCCGGCAGTGGGAGCAAGACTCCGAAGAGGTGTCGGCATGACGCTTGAGGAACTCCACCAACTCGCCGAGAAGGAGCGTGGCCGCCAACAAGCGTTCACGAACCGCGTGCTTGTCTGCTCATCGACCGGGTGTATCGCTTGCAACAGCGGTATGACACGCGATGGGTTCATTACGGCAATCAAGGAGCATGACCTGGAGAATGAGATCGAAGTCGTGGGCACCGGCTGCATGGGCTTGTGTGCTCTGGGGCCCCTTGCGCTGATCGAAGGAGACGGCCGGCTCTACCGGAACGTTGACGGATCGGTCGCTTCGGCAATCGTTGCCCGCCACATTGTCGGCGGCGAGGTCGTCGACGACAACATGCTGGACACCGATGACCCTTTCTTCGCTTCCCAAATGAAGATCGTGCTGGAGCACTGCGGTAGGATCGACCCGGGTCGGATCGAGGAATATATCGCTGTCGGCGGCTATTCGGCGTTGGCGAAGGCCATCACCGAGATGAAGCCCGAAGAGGTGATCGAGGAGATCCGCAAGAGCGGCCTGCGTGGGCGTGGGGGCGCGGGATACCCAACTGGGCTCAAGTGGGACGTCTCTCGGAAAGCACCGGGCGATCAGAAGTATGTGATCTGCAACGGCGACGAGGGCGATCCCGGTGCCTACATGGATAGAAACGTTCTCGAATCCGACCCACATCGTGTCCTCGAGGGCATGGCTATCGCAGCTTATGCAGTAGGCGCGAATCAGGGCTATATCTACACCCGCGCGGAGTATCCGCTCGCTATCGAGCGCCTGAAGGTCGCAATAAAACAAGCCGAGAAACATGGCCTGTTGGGCAATCGCATCTTCGAATCGCACTTCAACTTCCGCATCGATATGCGGATCGGCGCCGGAGCGTTCGTCTGCGGAGAAGAAACGGCGCTACTTCGCTCCATCAAAGGCCGCCGAGGACGTCCGCGTCCGCGTCCGCCGTACCCTTCCGAGAACGGACTGTTCGGAGCACCAACAGTCATCAATAACGTCGAGACCTTGGCGAACATAGCGCCTATCATCGATCGGAGCGGGGCCTGGTTCGCCGGCATCGGCACGCCGAACAGTACGGGCACAAAGATATTCGCGCTCACCGGTAAGATCGAGCACACAGGCCTCATCGAAGTTCCAATGGGGATCCCGCTTCGCGAGATCATCTTCGACATCGGTGGTGGAACGCCGGATGGAACGGAGTTCAAGGCTGTGCAGACGGGCGGCCCTTCGGGCGGCTGCGTCCCCAAGGAGCACCTCGACCTGCCTGTGGACTACGAATCGCTGAAAGCCGTAGGCTCCATGATGGGCAGCGGCGGGATGATCGTCATGGATTCCGATTCCGAGATGGTGGACGTGGCCAAATTCTTCATGGAATTCTGCGTCGAGGAATCATGCGGCAAATGCATCCCCTGCCGAGTCGGGACCAGACACCTCCACCTCCTGCTCGAGAAGATCACCCGAGGAGAAGCGACCGCAGACGATGTGGCGCTCCTTGAAGAGCTTTGCATCATGGTGAAGGAGACCAGTCTTTGCGGCCTCGGGCAATCGGCGCCCAACCCTGTCTTGTCAACCTTGCGCTTCTTCCGTGAAGAGTACGATGAACTCCTGAAGCCGGTCTTGGGGTATGAGCCTTCCAAACCGGAAGCGGATCCCTCATGAAAAAGGATGGGCTTCCATGCCGATACTAACGTTCGCCATGAACGGCCACCAGGTCAGCGGCCACGACGATGAGACCCTGCTACAGATCGCCCGTCAGCACGGGATCCACATCCCCACCCTTTGCCACCTCGACGGCCTGTCAGACATCGGCGCTTGTCGCTTGTGCCTGGTCGAGATCGAAGGCCAGGACAAACTGGTGGCCGCCTGTGTGACGAAGCCTCAGGAAGGAATGTCGGTGCACACGGATACCGAACGCCTGCAGCGCTATCGCCGCACTATCGTCGAGCTGCTGGCATCAGAAGGCAACCACCAGTGCGCCGTTTGCGTGGTGAATGAGCACTGCCAACTGCAGGATCTTGCCTATGCGGTCGAGTTGCAGTATGTACGATTCCCCTACCTCTATCCCAAGCGCACGCTCGACGCCACGCACAAGGACTTCGTGATGGACAGGAACCGCTGCGTCCTTTGCTCCCGCTGCATACGCGTGTGTCACGAGGTCGAAGGAGCCCACACGTGGGACACCGCCGGCCGCAGCTTCCACTGCACGATCATGGCCGACATGGACCAGCCTTGGGGAACTGCGGCAAGCTGCACCTCCTGCGGTAAGTGTGTTTGGGTGTGCCCCACGGGGGCCCTGTTCGAAAAGGGCCAGACCGTGGCCGAGATGGAGAAGCACCGCGACTTCCTGAAATACATCGTTACCGCGCGCCGAACTGGCGAGTGGATCGCCGAAGAGGAGGAGGGCGAATGAAGCCACGCGTAGCAAGTGTATGGCTTAGCGGTTGCTCAGGCTGCCACATGTCCTTCCTCGACCTCGATGAGCGTCTCATCGAGCTTGCCGACATGGCGGAACTGGTCTACTCCCCGTTCGTGGACATCAAGCACTTCCCGAGAGATGTCGACGTCGCTCTGGTCGAGGGTGCGGTCTCCAACGTCGAGAACGAGGAGATGGCGCATATCATCCGCCGGAATTCGAAGTTCGTCCTCTCATTCGGCGATTGTGCCACGACAGGCAACATCTCGGCGATGCGCAACCAGTTCTCCGCCGGCGAGATCGTGCGGCGCTCATACGTTGAGCTGGCAGACGACGCCTCGGTTCTGCCTTTGGAGCCCACTTCCATCGCCCAGCTGATGCCGAGTGCGGTGCCTCTCCACGCCATCATCAAAGTAGACGCATTCCTTCATGGCTGTCCACCATCGCCCGACCAGATCTGGTTCGCGCTGAGCGAACTGATGGCTGGAAGGATACCCGACCTACCCACCGCGTATTTGAAGTATGGCTAAGCCGGGCTGCGATCAAGGATGAACATGGAACCTCAGAGAACCATCACAATCGAACCCGTGACCCGCATCGAAGGTCACGCGAAGATCACCATCCATCTGGACGCCGATGGACAGGTGAACGATGCCCGTTTCCACGTGACTGAGTTTCGCGGATTCGAGAAGTTCTGCGAGGGAAGGTTGCTGTGGGAGATGCCCGGCATCACATCGCGCATCTGCGGCATCTGTCCCGCGAGCCATCTGATCGCCTCGGCGAAGGCGGGCGACGCCATACTCGCGATCGGGATCCCTGAAACTGCCGAGAAACTGCGTCGGCTACTGACCTTGGCGCAATGGACTCAGTCGCATGCGCTGAGTTTCTTCCACCTGTCTTCGCCCGACCTCCTGTTGGGATTCGATGCAGACCCTGCGACTCGCAACGTGTTCGGCCTGATGGCGGAGCACAAGGATGTAATCCGACGGGGTATCCGGCTGCGGAAGTTCGGGCAGGAGATCATCGAGACGCTCGGTGGTCGCCGCATACACACGCCGTGGGCGGTGCCGGGAGGAGTCCGGGAGTCGCTTGGGGCAGGGGACCGGGATCGTTTGCTGGCTTGGATTCCCGAAGCCATGGAGACCACCACCATAGCGCTTGGGATCCTCGAGGGCGTCCATGCGAAGTTCGCGCACGAGATCCCTAACTTCGGCAGTACGCCGTCGCTGTCCGTCGGCCTTGTGAGCGAGGATGGGGGGCTCGAGTACTACAGCGGGAGCCTTCGCATGCGTGACAGCAACGGCAACACCATCGCGGACCAACTCGATCCCACCGACTACAGCGAGTACCTGGGTGAGCGCTCGACAGAGTGGTCGTACCTGAAGTTCCCGTACTACAAGCCGTTGGGCCATGATGGGGGCACGTATCGCGTGGGTCCGCTTGCTCGGCTGAGCGTCTGCGATTACATCGAGACCCCTCTGGCCGAAGCGGAGCGCCAGAAGCTCCGTGCCCTATCTGCGGATTGGGACGTGATGGGCAATCCGTTCTACTACCACTACGCACGCCTGATCGAGATCCTGTTCGCAATCGAGAAGATCGAGATGCTGCTCAGCGATTCCGACATCCTGGGCGAGGACATCCGTTCGAAAGCGATGATCAACCGACAGCAAGGCGTCGGCGTGTGTGAGGCACCCCGAGGTCCGCTCTTCCACCACTATCACGTGGATGAGGACGGAGTCATCCAGCAGGTGAACATGCTGATTGCCACAGCGCAGAACAACCAGGCGATGAACGCCACCGTTCGGCAGCTCGCTTCGCACTATGTCCACGGCGGATCGATCACCGAGGGAGCTCTCAACCGGATCGAGGCGGGCATCCGCTGCTACGACCCCTGTCTCTCCTGCTCGACACACGCGATCGGAAAGATGCCGCTACAGGTGCAGTTGATCGACTCGGCAGGTAGAGTCCTGGGTGAGCGGAGTCGCTGAAGTGGCCCGGACGCTCGTGATCGGTTTCGGCAATGACATGCGGCGCGATGACGGAGCCGGGCGCATAGCTGCCGAGAAGATCGCGGCGACCTACGATGACGTCGACCTACTGAGCCTCGCTCAGCTCACGCCCGAGACCGCCGAAGTCATCGGCGACTACGAGGTTGTGTTCTTCCTCGATGCGAGCGTGAATGCCAAGCGCGTCGAGGTCAGCGAAGTGCTGCCTCGGAGCGGGTGCAGGAGCGGTAGCGGGCGACCGATGTCACACACCCTCTCGCCCCAGCAGGTGCTCGACCTTGCTGTCGAGCTCTACGGCACGTGCCCGCCCCGGGTCCTGCTAGTGGAGTTCCCCGTCAGCGACCTGGAGTTCGGCTGCGAGCTGTCGCCATCTACCCGAAAGATGATCGATGAGTTCGTGGAGTCCTTCTCGGCGGTTCGCCCGCGTGAGGGTGGCCCGGCCGAGGTCCAGGCCCAGGCAGCTTCGGTCAGCCCCTCGCCAGGGCGGCCCTGACGAGCCTGTCGGTCACGTCCGTGAGCGACATCCCGTCGGCTGCTGCGGCCATGGGCAGCAGCGAGAGCTCGGTCATCCCGGGCGAGGTGTTGCACTCCAGCACCCACGGGGTGCCGTCCGCATCGACGACCATGTCCACCCGCGACACGTCCCTGCACTCGAGCAGCGTGTGTACGCTAGCCGCGATCCGCGTGACCTCGCGCATCACCGAAGCGTCCAGGCGCGCTGGCGCGAAGTAGTCGGTCTGGCCAGCGGTGTACATCGCGCCGAAGTCGAAGATCCCGCCCTTGGCGACGATCTCGACCGGCGGCAGAACGCGCGGGCCGTCCTCGGCATCGAAGACTGAGACCGCGAGCACGCACCCGTCGACCCACTTCTCGATCATCGCGGAGTCGTCGTAGCCCAGCGCGGCGAGCAGCGCCTCGGCGAGCTCCTCGGCGGATTCGACGCGCGCCAATCCCAGGCCCGATCCCTGCCGAGAAGGCTTCACCGCGAGCGGGAAGGCCCCCACGCGCTCGGGCACGAGGTCGAGTGCCGAAGCGGCTCCCATCTGCTTGAACGCGTCGGCGGTCAGTGTCACCCACGGGGGCGTCGGGATCTCCTCGGCGGCGAAAAGTCGCTTGGCCAGCGGCTTGTCCCACGCCAGTGCGCTCGACATCACGCCCGGACCCGTATACGGAATGCCGAGGAACTCGAGCAGCTCCTGGATCGCGCCGTCCTCGCCGAACTTGCCGTGCAACGCGATGTAGGCGGCATCCGGGCGCTCGGAGCGCAGCGTCTGCACCAGCGCGGGGGTCAGGTCGAGTGGGACGACCTTGTAGCCTAAGTCGGAAAGCGCCGAGCATACCCGCTCGCCGCTCATGAGCGAGATCTCGCGCTCCAGGGAGCGCCCACCCATCAGGACCGCTATCTTCTCGCCGCTCACACGACCTCCTCCTTTTTGACTGACAGAGCACCGGCCGCGATGAACGCACGGTAGAGTTCGAGACGATCCTCAAGCACCTCGGCGAGGCGCCGGATGCCCTCCTCGATGCGCTCAGGTTCAGCGTAACAGAACGCAAGACGCATGCAGTTGCCTCCTCGGCGGTCCGGATAGAAGGCGTCGCCGGGCACGAAGGTCACGCCACGCTCGACCGCCTCGGCGAGCAGCACGTGCGTGTCGAGGAACTCCGGCAGCTCGACCCAGAGGAAGAAGCCTCCCTCGGGGCACGTCCAGCGCGCCTCTGGCGGGAAGTGCTGTTCGAGTGCCGCGAGCATCGCATCGCGACGCTCGGCATACGTGCGCGTCAGGCCCTGCAGGACCTTACGCCACCGCGATCCGCCGAAGTACTGCTCCGCCGTGACCTGCGCGAACGCGCTGCCGCACAGGTCTGCGGCTTGCTTGGCGATGAGCAGCTTGGCTAGCACCGGATGCGGGGCGGTGACCCAGCCCAGGCGCAGTCCGGGCGCGAATATCTTCGAGAAGGTGCCCAAGTAGATGACGTCGTCGTCGAGCGCGCGCAACGGTTTGATGTGCCCGCCCTCGAATCGCAGCCGCCCGTACGGGTCGTCCTCGATCACGGGGATGTCGTACTCGCGCGAAAGCTCGATGAGTCGCCGCCTGCGCTCGGGCGCCAGCGTGACTCCGCCAGGATTCTGGAAGTTGGGGATCGTATAGATGAACTTCGCACCGCCCCTGCCAAGCCGCTTCAGCTCAGCCTCGAGCAGGTCCATCCGCATACCGCACTCGTCCATGTCGACACAGCGGATCTCGGGCCCATACGCCGAGAAAGCCTGCAGCGCTCCGAGGTACGTCGGCCCTTCGGCGATCACCACGTCTCCCGGGTCGAGGAATATCTTGCCGAGAAGATCGAGCGCCTGCTGAGCGCCGGCGGTGATCACGATGTCCTCGGGTCGGACCCGAACGCCGGTCTCGGCCATGAGCTCGACGATCGTCTGGCGCAGTTCGACCCGACCCTCGCTGCCGCCGTACTGCAGAGCCTGGCCACCGTGGTGCGCCACGGCCCGGAAGGCGGCGTCCGCGGCGGTGTGCGCCGGGACCCGGCTGACCTCCGGCATCCCCCCGGAGAGGCTGATCACGTCGGGTCGGCTTGCAGCTGCGAACAGATCACGCACGGCACTGCTACGCATGCCCTCCATCCGCTGAGCATAACGCCCCTGTAGCCGGTCGAACACGACTCTCGAAGAACCCATCGACATCACTCCTGCCGGTAAAACAAGACGACCCCTTGCGCCCATAGGGCGAGGGGCCGATCACAGTACCGCCACCCTTCGCTGACGCGATAGGTGAAACGCAGATTAGCACCGGGTCCGCTCGGCGGTCAACTGCTCGATCAGGACACAGGCCTCCTCAAGTGCACATCGCACCGCCTCCACGTCTTCACAGCCGAGGAAAATCCGATACACGCCATGGCCGTCCCGTCCGAAGTCCCAAGTGGTCCGCCCGGCCATCGTCCTCGGATGCCCCTCCCGCACGAGCAGCTCCAGCGCGACATGCTCGAGCAGATGAGCGCTCTCTGTGTCGGCGAACTCACCTGCGATGCCGAGTCCCTTCGGCGATTCGCAGCGGTGTCGCACGATGTCAGGCAACCTGCCGAGAACCCTCTCGGCGATTCCTGGGAGAGCACTAGTCCGCCGAAGTGCCGGTTGGGTGAGGCGCACCACCGTCTCGGTGCCACCGGGCACTGTACGCATGCGCTCGACGATGAAGAGCGGCGCCCCGCCCGCCCGATTCACCGCTGCGTGTTCCTGAACCTGATCGCCAAGAAAATCGCCGACTTCACCAGAAGCACAGCGCCTAACAGAAGCAGCGCCCACGCGTATCCGATGGCCTCGCCCAACAGCATGAACACGCCAGCCATCAGAAACAGGATACCGACAACCGCCAGACACCCTGCGCTTACCGCTGCAACCAGCATCAACCCGAGCTTCTGGCTAGGTAGGACGACCTTCTCGCGGACGACGGTCTCGACCTCATGATCGAACCAGTCGACGACGGCCTCCAGCAGCTCGACCACCGCATCACTCAGTGAGCGGCCGGGGGGTCTATCGCCAGGTTCGGGACCGGATTCGGACATGACCGCACCTCCGTACTCAACGGGAAGAACCCACCATCACCTTCACTATCAGGATACCCCAAATCCGGCTCGCAAAAGCCGAAGGCGGCCCGCGCGGGACCGCCCCCGATCGACACCATCACAGAAGATGTTACCTGCCGAGGATCCGATACTTCACCGTCTGGGCTCCGCTGAAGCCAAGAGCTGTAGCCGTCCCAGGCCCGAGGTCGAAGACTCGGCCGGGAGTGAATGGCCCGCGATCGTTGACGACGGCAATCGCGGTGCGCCCACCGAACTTGAACTCGATGCGCGTCCCGAACGGAAGGGTCTTGTGCGCGACATTCATCATGCCCTCAGTGAGGATCGCCCCGCTAGCGGTCCTGTTGCCATAGAAGCCCGGGCCGTACCAGGAGGCCCTGGCGGACTTCCAGCCCGAGGCGCTGGCTGCAGCAGCTGCCACCGGTCGATTCCTGGGAGCGGCTGCCGCTCTTGCGGAAACTGGTCGAGGCTTCGGCTTCGCAACCGGTACTGGAGCCTTTGCCTTGGCGACAGGAGTGACGATTGAAGCCGGTCGCTCTGCGGTCAACTCTATCTTCTCGTCGGCTGGTACTTCTTCGGTCGGCGGCACCGACTGTTCGCCGATGCCAAGCGTGCCGACAGGGCGCTCCGCTGGCGAGGCCGCCGCTTGTGGCTCGGGGAATTGAAAGCCGAGCAAAGTGCCTGTGACCGAAGCGGCCAAAGCCAGTGCGGCTACGTACAATGCCATATTCTGTAACTTCTTGGAACTCACATAGACCTCCGGGTCCGGGGACATTTCAGACGACGCGTCCAGGGGCCGGAAGCACAAGCGTGCCAAGGAGACAGTGGTTGGATTTAGCTGGGAGCTGCCTCGCATCCGGCGAAACGGACGGATACCCGTCGTCTCAAGCCAAAATGAAGCGAGTATGCTTTTTAGGCTACGAACCTTTTCCCTAGTATCACGGGTGTCGCGATTGCAGACATTTACCGAGTTCGACCGGATTCACCGAAACGTCCATCACGCCGGTTCGAACGACTGCTCCGATCGTCTTTGCAGCCGATGCGTGAAGAACGCCTTACGCACTAACAGTTGCACACTGTAACACAATCGTTACCAGTCGCCAAATCCAGGCGTTTCCGCTGGTCGTCCCGGGTCGTTCTACCAGGAGACTGATCAGGGCGTCCGGTAAGTTGGCACCTGTTGTTAGTCCTACCCTGTCCCACGAAAACCAAGGTGACTTCCACCGTGTCACTGCGTACTTCGCAGTGGCAGCAGCCGTTGTGTAGCGGCTGTCGCCCGATACGCGCTCTGCCCTAGCCGCGCCAAGGCGGGTCTTGAGTCCGTTTTCCTGCTCGCTAGTCTCAGGGAGTATACAGCACCATCAGAGCAAGCAGCGTAACGGCGAATACGATGGCCAAGCCTATCGTGATCTTGTTGAGGTTCTTCTCGACGATGGATGTACCGACCGAAGTCGTCGGCATGACACCGCTGAACATCGAGGACATTCCGGTACCTTTACCTGAGTGCAGGAGCACGAAAATGATGAGAGCGATCGCCACAATGACGTGGACCACGAGCAGGAGCACAACAAGACCGTTCATTGCTGGAGTCATTCCTTCCATAGCGCGCTAATGCGCACAAACCGACGTTTCGCAGTGCATCAGTATACCAGCAAAGACCGCCCCGTCCACTCCTGTGGTCTGTCGACCGAGATGAGCTCGAGCAACGTCGGTGCCACATCGGCGAGTATCCCGCCGGATTCAAGCGCGGATACGTCGTCAGCGATCACGCAGAAGGGCACCTCTCCGCTGGTGTGCGCTGTAAAGGGCGAGTGGCCGTCGGTGTCGAGCATGGTCTCGGCGTTGCCGTGGTCAGCAGTCACGATTGCCGAGCCACCCGCGGCGCGGATCGCTGCGACCACTCGGCCGACGCACGAATCAACCGCCTCGACCGCTTGGATCGCGGCTTCGAGCACGCCGGTGTGACCGACCATGTCGCAGTTCGCATAGTTGACGATGTAGACATCCGCTTGTCCGCTCTCGATGGCAGCGACCAGTCGGTCCGTCACCTCGTGTGCGCTCATCTCGGGCATAAGGTCGTAGGTAGCGACCTTGGGGCTTGGGACCAGGATGCGCTCCTCGGCAGGCTTAGGGGCCTCGGCACCTCCGTTGAAGAAGAAGGTCACGTGCGCATACTTCTCGGTCTCTGCGATCTTGAGTTGCCTGAGGCCGGCGTCGGCCAGCACATCGGCGAGTACACAGGTCGAGAGCTCCTTGGGGAATGCCACTGGGGCTGGGATCGTGCGGTCGTACTCCGTCAGGCAGACGAATCGCGCCTGCGGGAAGGTCGGGCGCGGAAAACCGGTGAACTCGGGGTCCACGAATGCGCGGGTGATCTCGCGCGCACGATCCGGCCGGAAGTTGAAGAACACGAGCGCATCGCCCTCGCCGATGGTAGCGATTGGCAGCCCGTCCGAGCCGTGAACGACTGTCGGGGCTACGAACTCATCAGTGACCCCGGCGTCGTATGACGCAAGCACGGCCTCGACTGCATCCCGGGCATGCTCGCCCTCGCCCAGGATCATCGCTCGCCAAGCCCGCTCCACGCGATCCCAACGGTTGTCGCGATCCATCGCCCAGTACCTGCCCGCAACCGTTGCGATCCGCGCGGCCGCCAGCGGTTCCAGCCGCCGCTGCAACTTGCCGAGGAAACCGGCGCCCGAGCGCGGCGGAACGTCGCGGCCGTCGAGGAATGCGTGCACGAAGACGCGCTCCGCTCCTCGCGCTACTGCCATCTCGACCAGCGCGTAAAGGTGCTCCTGATGGCTGTGTACGCCACCATCGGAGACAAGGCCCATGAAATGCACGGCGCGGCCCGCCGCAACCGCGCCGTCGATCGCCGAGGTCAGGACCTCGTTGGCTGCCAACGAGCCGTCCTCGATAGCGAGGTTGATGCGAGTGAGTTCCTGATAGACCACGCGCCCGGCACCGATGTTGAGGTGCCCCACTTCGGAGTTGCCCATCTGGCCTTCGGGCAGGCCGACGGCCAGGCCTGAACAGCGCAGGGTAGTGTACGGGTACTGCGCGAAAAGTGCGTCGAGCTGCGGAGTGTCCGCAAGCGCTATCGCGTTGCCTGGACCCTCCTCGGCGATGCCGAAACCGTCCATGACGATGAGCGCTACGGGCAAGCGGTCAGGCATTCTGCTCCTTGGCAGCGACTACGATCTCGGCGAAGGACTCCGCATCGAGTGCGGCACCGCCGACGAGCGCGCCGTCAATATCGGGCTCGCAGAAGAACATCGCGGCATTCTCGGGCTTGACGGAGCCGCCATAGAGCACACGACAGGATTGCGCAGCCGGCGGGCCGAACAGTGCCCCGATGGTCGCCCTGATAGTGCGCGCGACATCGTTGGCACCCTCAGGTGTGGGTGTGCGTCCAGTGCCAATCGCCCAGACCGGCTCGTAAGCGATGACGATGCTTGCCGCCTCGATTGCCGAGATACCTTCAAGAGCGGCCTTCACTTGCGCGCGAACCACGGCCTCGGTCTGGTCGGCCTCGCGGATGTCGGCCGTCTCGCCGACACACACTATGGGAGTGATCTTGTGCGCAAGCAGCGCTTTGACCTTGCGGTTGACCGCCTCATCGGTCTCGCCGAACATCTCCCGGCGCTCCGAATGTCCCACGATGCAGTAGCCGCAGCGCAGCTCAGTGAGCATCGGCGGGGATATCTCGCCGGTGAAGGCTCCCTCCGTCTCCCAATGGACGTTCTGCGCTCCGAGCCCTAGCGTGAGTCTGTCGAGTTCGATGACGACCGACACACTTTTCAGCGCCGTGAAAGGCGGACACACGACTATGTCGACATCGTGCCAGTGCTCCTCGACCAGCTCTTCCATGTTCTGGACGAGGATCGCGGCCTCTCCAGCCTTCTTGTACATCTTCCAGTTGCCCGCGATCATCGGTTGACGTCCCATAGATCCTCCTGGTGTCCGGCGGCCGACCCGATTAAGTCAGTCGCGGTCCAACAATGCTTCCATGCCCGGAAGCTTGGAGCCTTCGAGCAACTTCATGGACGCTCCGCCTCCGGTGGACACGAACGTCACCCGCTCCTCGAGATCGAACTTCCGAAGCGCCGCGACGGAATCTCCGCCGCCGACAATCGATACTGCGCGGTTGTTCCTTGCGACCGCAGTGGCGATCTTGCGAGTCCCGTTCTCGAACGGGGTCATCTCGAACACGCCCATCGGGCCATTCCAGAACACAGTCTTCGCATCGCCGATCGCCTGCGAGAAGAGCTCCACCGTCGCGGGGCCGATATCGAGCCCCATCATGTCGGCGGGGATCTCCTCTCTGCCTACGATCCGGGTGTCGGCGTCTTCGGCGATGGCGTCGGAGATGACGAAATCAACGGGCAGCAGAAGCTCGACGTGGTTCTCGGCGACCTTGGCGAGTATGGCCTTGGCGGGCTCTATCCACTCAGGCTCCACTAGCGACTTCCCAACGTCGACACCTTTCGCGACGATCAGGGTGAAGCACATCCCGCCGCCGATGATCAGTGTGTCCACGCTATCAAGCAGTCGTTCGATGACACTGAACTTGTCGGAGACCTTCGAGCCGCCGAGTATCGCGACGAACGGCCGGGCCGGATCGGCGAGCATGCCCGATAGGGTCTCGGTCTCGCGAGCCAACAGCAGGCCGGAGACGGCCGGCAGGTGAGCCGCCACACCGACGGTGGACGCATGCGCCCTGTGGACCGCCCCGAAAGCGTCGTTCACGTAGATGTCGGCCAGAGAGGCCAGGGCTTTCGCGAACTCGGGATCGTTGGCACTCTCGCCGGGATGGAAGCGGACGTTTTCCAGCACGACGATCTCGCCATCGACCATGCGGGAGACCACATCGGCGGCCTCTTCGCCGACGATCTCGTCGACGAAGGAGACGTTGCGACCGATCAGCCTCTGCAGGACCCTGCGCACGGGTCTGAGCGAATAGCGCAGGTCCGGGGTCCCTTTCGGACGGCCCAGGTGGCTCATGACGATCACGCGTGCGCCGTGGTCGACCAGGTAGCGCAGCGTGGGCAGGGCCGCCCGGATGCGGGTGTCATCAGTGACGGCGTCCTCCTGCAGCGGGACGTTGAAGTCGACCCGCACCAACACCCGCTTTCCGCGGACGTCGATATCCTTGACTGTCTTCTTATCGAACATCGTATCCTCCGGGCACCGTACTATCGCACCATGTACTTGACGAGGTCGTTCACGCGGTTGCTGTAGCCCCACTCGTTGTCGTACCAGGAGACGCACTTCACGAAGTTGCCCTTCTGCCCCATGACCATGGTCTGGAGGGAGTCGAACACCGACGAGGCAGGGTTACCCACGACGTCTACCGAGACGATCGGGTCGACGCAGTACTCGAGGATGCCCTTCATCGGGCCTTCGGCGGCTGCCTTCATGGCGGCGTTGATCTCCTCGGC
>DBEG01000096.1 GCA_002293965.1 Actinobacteria bacterium UBA912
AGATCCTCGCTGGTTGCCGAGAGCGGCCACTGCTGAGCTGTCAGGCTCAACCCCTGGATGCGCTCCATCCCAGGAGCCCTGCCGTCTGAGTACGCATGGACAATCAGCTTGGCTCCGGATTTCAGGGCCTCATCTGTCACCGAGTCCATATCCCCAACGATCACATCGGGCTTGAATCCTGCCTCCAGAATCGCATCTGCTCCCCCATCGACGCCGATGAGGACCGGCCTGAGCTCACGTATATAGGACTTCAGTGCGTTAAGGTCCTTCTTGTAGTCGTAGCCCCTGACTACAACCAATGCATGTCTGCCGCGAAAGTCGATGCCGGTTTCTGGAATGGCGATCGCTCCGGTCAGCAACTCCTTCTCGTTCTCAAGATAGTCCAGCGTGTTCCTGACGAAGCTATCGAGTTGTTCGCCTATCACGCTGTCTGCTTCGATCATCGAGGATTCGATGGATTCAACCGTCAGCCACTGACCAGTGGCGATCAGCTCGCCACCTAGGAACACATCGTGGCCGATGATATCGATGGTCGCCCCGTCCTGAATGCGATCGAAGACGGCAGGCCCGACGTGATCAAGGATGTGGACCCCGCCTCTCGCCAAAAGAATGGGACCTGTGTTGGGATAGGCTCCCGATATGGAATGCGCAGCGTTGATGACACACTCCACCCCGACTCCGAGAAGCCCTTCGGCGCTTACTTTATCGATGTCCTGATGGTCGATGATGGCGATGTCATCGGCGCTCAAGCGCTTGACGAGATCCTTCGTGCGACTATCGATCCTAGCGGTTCCCGACAAGCGCATCCTTGCGACCCTCCATCCTGGAACGCTCTGCACTAGCGAGCAACTCGCTCGCGTGCGCAAGGCCGGTCTCGCTGGAACCGCCCGAAAGCATCCGCGCCACTTCGGCGATTCGGGCTTCGGCTGCGACCTGATCGACCTGCGTGCGCACCCCATCGGAATCGACCGACTTGGTGACCACCAGATGGCGATCCGCGAATGCGGCCACTTGCGCCAGGTGTGTGACCACCAACACCTGATGTTTCCCGGCCAACAGGCTCAAACGCCGACCGATCGCAGTGGCAGTCGCACCGCCGATGCCGGCATCAACCTCGTCAAAGACGAGAACTGGGACAGGATCCGCGCCGCTGAGCACACTTTTCAGAGCGAGCATGACGCGCGAGAGCTCGCCGCCGGAGGCGATCTTGGCGAAGGAGCAGTATGGCTGGTCTGGACCCGGCGCATAGGTGAATTCGACGCGATGCGGACCATCGTTGCTCCACGCATTGAGCTCAAGGGACTCGATTGCGACCTCGAATCGTGCCCCGTCCATGGACAGCTCAGCCACGGCGCCATGCAATGCATCTACGAAACCCCGGATCGCAGCGGATCTGATCGAGGCCAGAGTCTCGCCCGCAGCCTGATAATCGGTGAGAGCCGCCTCCACGCGCGAAGAAGCCCCTGCGATGCTGTGATCGGCATCTTCAAGCAGCGCAAGGCGCGCGATTGCATCAGCCCGACACTGCAAGACTTCTTCAATGGTGGCGCCGTACTTCTTCTTGAGCAGGGTCAGTGTGGCCAGTCGATCGTGCCCGAACTCGAGCTGGTCGGTATCGTGCTCCAAGCCCTCGCCGTACTCACGCAACTCCCCTGCAATGTCGTCTAGCCCGCCGAGGAGAACCTCGAGACGCTCTCTGAAGACCTCCATCGCAGGATCGAGTGAAGCAACTCGGGAAAGCGCCACGAGCGCTCGGCTGGCGTCCTCCGATGCACCGTCCTCGTCCCTAAGGGACCCGAATGCTTCGGCAGCGGCCTCGGTCAACCTGCCGCTGTGCTGCAAGATCGCCACGCGGGCTGCGATCTCCTCGTCCTCGCCTATCGAGGGGGCGACCGCATCGATGTCTGCGATCAACGAAGTCAGTCTCTCGGCCTCACGCTGAAGATCCCCGATCGTCGCCTGAAGCTTCCCAAGCGCCTCAGTTGCCGCGAAGAACTCGCTACGGGCGGCCGTATACGCATCCCTGGCCGCCTTGGCAATCTCGCCGATGAAGCCGTCAAGATAGGAGACGTGGTTCGCAGGTCGCAGCAGCGACTGATGGTCGTGTTGGCCGTGAAGATCGACCAGAGGGGCCAGTCCTGTCGCTAACGCCGAAACCGACGACATCTCGCCGTCGAGAACACAGCGCGAGCGTCCATCGACTCCTACCCTTCGCTTGACGAGAATCTCTCGGCCTTGATGTTCGAAGACGCCCTCGACCAGGGCTTCTGTGGTGCCTGCGCGCACCATACCCGAATCCGACCGGCCACCTAGAAGCAGCTTGAGCGCTACCACGAGTGCGGTCTTTCCTGCGCCAGTCTCTCCAGAGATGACGTTCAAGCCCGGCTCGAACTCCAGCCAGGCCTCGTCAATCAACGCAAGATCGCGAACGTGCAACTCGCGAAGCACTCTACCTCCTCAGGAATTCGTCGCGCACGACTTCGAAGAAATCGCGTCCTTGCAACTTCAGGAGCAGGACCTCGTGAGGAGCGGGTCCTATCTCGACCTTATCGATGAGGCTTCTGCAGGGCATCATCGCGCCGTCAACGTACAGACAAGCGTCTCGCCTGGCAGGGTTAGGGAACCGCAACTCCACGTGATCGCTCATCGACAGCACCATCGCGCGTTGGACAAGGGTATGCGGAGCAACCGGGATCACGATCTGACACTGCACATCAGGCGAAACGATCGGCCCTCCTGCGGAAAGCGCATACGCCGTCGAACCGGTCGAAGTCGCGATGATAACTCCGTCGCAGGTGAAAGTCGCCATGTTCATCCCGTTGATATCCAACGCGACCTCGATCACCCGCCCAGAGCCCGAGCGACCCACAAAGACCTCGTTGAGAGCCCGGTATCTGCCCCCGACCCGCCCATCCATCGTCACTTCGGCTTCAAGGGTGGTCCGTCGCTCCAGACGGCCTTCACCAGCCAACGCCGAAGCGACCACTTCGGTGAGGCGCTTCGCCGAAGCTCCGGTCATGAATCCCAGTCGACCGAGGTTGATCCCGAGTATCGGGACCTCGACATCGCCAAGGATATGCACGGCCTTCAGGATGGTGCCATCGCCCCCCAATGCCACTGCGAGAATCGGCGAGCCGATCTCTGATGGCGACACACCGTACGACCCGACGCCCATCTCGGCAGCGTCATCGAGCGTCAGGACCGGGTCAAAGCCGCCTTCATCAAGCCAAGCGATGAGCTCGGCAACCGCCGAGGAGCTCGCCTGCTTCGCTGTATTCGGAACCAGTAACACTCGCACCGGCATCATGCCCCTAACGTCTTGTGTGCTTGAGCAACCGTGGCCTCGATATCGATGCCCGGATCGCTGCAAGGCCCCCTGCTCGAGGCCCACAACCAATACTCAATGTTACCCTCTGGACCCTTGATAGGCGAACTGCAGATTCCGGCAACCCGTAAGCCAAGCTCGCAGACGTGATCGGCGACCTTGTGCAGGACCTCGGCGTGTAGTGCAGGATCTTTCACCACTCCCCTTTTTCCCACACGGCCCTTACCAACTTCGAACTGAGGTTTAACCAACGCCAAAACATCCGCCTCAGGGGCGAGCAGCGAGAACACAGGAGCGGCCACCAGCGTCAGGCTGATGAACGACACATCGATGACCGCAAGCTCGAAAGGCCCTCCCAAAACGGCCGGATCCACATGCCGGATGTTCGTCCTCTCGAAGACGCTGACCCGCGGGTCGTTGCGCAGACTCCACGCAAGCTGGCCGTATCCGACGTCCACTGCCGCGACGCTCGCCGCACAACGCTGCAGCAAACAGTCGGTGAATCCCCCCGTCGATGCGCCGACATCGATCGCGCGGCACCCCGCGACATCCACGCCGAAAGCCTCGAGCGCACCTTTGAGCTTCACTCCACCGCGAGACACGAATTCCAATGCCGAAGAAACCTCCAGCGAAGCATCCTCGTCCACCTGGTGCCCCGGCTTGTGCACCACCACCGAATCGGCCTTCACCGTTCCGGCCAACACCGCCGCCTGGGCCTTCTCGCGAGACTCGCAAAGCCCGCGCTCAACGAGTGCGATATCGATCCGCTGACGCGCCATCGTCCTGTCTCTCCATAGTGTCGACGCCTGGCATGCCGAGAAGTCGGCCGAGGACCGCGCCGCGCACGCCTTCGGGTGTAAGGCCGATCTCTTCTAGCAGCTTGTTCGTCGAGCCGTGAGTGACGAAACAATCCGGAATCGCCATCCTCAAGATAGGAACCTCGATCCCTAAGTCCGCTAGCGTCTCGAGCACCGCGGCCCCAAAGCCGCCAGCCCCGGTGTTCTCCTCGACCGTCACCACCAGCCTGTGACTCAAGGCTGCCTTGGAGATCGCGACGATATCGAGAGGCTTGAGCCACCTCATGTCCACGACAGTGGCTGAGACTCCGTCTGCTGCGAGCAGCTCAGCGGCCTCCTCGGCGGTCTGGGTCATCCTGCCGATCGCGAGTATCGCGACATCGGTGCCCGCAACTATCAGCCTGGACTCGCCAGTGGACAGCTCGACCGGGGACGCCGGAATCGCCTCGCCGATGCCGAATCCGCGCGGGTATCTGATCGCGACCGGTCCGTCGGCAGCAAGTGCCGTCCGAAGGGCATTGGTGAGTTCGGCCTCGTTGGAGGGCGCCAGGATCATCAGATTCGGGATCGATCGCAAGTATGTGAGATCGAACACGCCATGATGGGTGGGGCCGTCCTCGCCGACAAGCCCGGCGCGATCCACGCAGAAAGTCACTGGCAGGTTCTGCAGGGCGACGTCCATCATGAGCTGGTCGTAGGCGCGCTGCAGGAAGGTCGAGTAGATGGCGACCACGGGACGCAGGCCGCCCAGCGCAAGCCCTGCAGCAAGCGCGACCGCGTGCTGCTCGGCGATGCCGACATCGAAGAACCGCTCTGGGAATCGCTCTGCGAAAGCATCGAGACCTGTTCCGGCTGGCATGGCGGCCGTGATCGCGACGATGCGCTCGTCCCGCTCAGCCTCCGCCACAAGCGATCTGCCGAACACCTCGGTGTACGAGAGCAGTCCGTTCTTCTTGGACGAGGTCTTCCCGGTAGCCACCGTGAACGGGCCGACGCCGTGGAACTCGTCGGGCTTGTCCTCGGCATGCTCGTATCCCGCACCCTTGCGTGTGACGCAGTGGATGATGACAGGGCCTTCAACGACCTTGGCCCTCTCCATCGCCGAGGAGACCGCCTCGATGTTGTGGCCGTCGATCGGGCCGACGTACTTGAGTCCCAGTTCCTCGAAGAGCATCCCCGGGACTACAAGCTGCTTGAAGGACTCCTTCGCAGCCTCGCCAGCGGCGACCATGACCGCGCCGATGCGGGTCCGTGCCAGCGCCGATTCGACGTCGTCGCGCAGGCGATTGTAGCGCGGGTCGAGGCGGACCTTGGCTAGGTAGCTGGCGAGCGCGCCGACATTCTGCGCGATGGACATCTCGTTGTCGTTGAGTACTATGACGAGTCGCGTCCCGATATGTCCGACGTGGTTCATCGCCTCGAAGGCCATGCCTCCCGTAAGCGAACCATCCCCGATGACCGCAACGACCGTCTCGTCCCTGCCAGTCGCATCGCGAGCAAGGGCGAGTCCGTGCGCGACGGACAACGAATCCGAGGCATGCCCGGTGTCGAAGACGTCGTACTCGCTTTCGGACCTCTTCGGAAAGCCGCAGAGCCCCCCGTACTGCCTCAAAGTGCCGAAGCGGTTCCTTCGGCCGGTAAGAAGCTTGTGGACATAGGATTGGTGTCCCACGTCCCAGATGATTTTGTCCTTGGGGCACTCCAGTGCCAGATGGAGGCCGATCGTGAGCTCGACAACACCCAGATTGGGCGCCAGATGGCCGCCGGTTTTGGCGACAGTGGCGATGAGCTCCTCACGGATCTCGGCCGACAGAGTCTGGAGTTGAGCTGCGGAAAGAGCGGCAAGCCCACAAGGCGACTCGATGGTGTCCAGTATACGTTCAGTAGTCAACCGGGCATCCTCACCGCTCAAGAGAGTCGGAACCCTCCACGCTCTCGCTGTGTGTCTTGCTCACGTCCTCGGTCTCGCCCTCGCTCGCGTTGCCGGCAGGCACTTCCCCTTCGCTCTCGCCCTCGACAGCGCTCCCGCCCTCGGCTGGATCCTCAAGGGCCTGCCTCAGGTCCGTCTGGTCGGAAAGCTCGGTGCAGATGTTGGCGAGTCGGATCCCCTCCTCGAGCAGGTCCAGGCTCTGCTCCAGCGAGACATCCTTCTTGCGAACCTGTGTGACGATCTCCTCGAGACGCTCGCGCGCCATCGTGAAGGAGTAGCGCTCATCGGACATCCTCGGGCCTCCAACCTTCCTTCATCCGCGAAGCTGAATCAGCCAACCTGCCGAGAACCCCGTTGACGAACTTCGAGGAGTCCTCTCCCCCGTAAAGCTTGGCGAGCTCGACAGCCTCGTTGATCGATACCGACACCGGAACGTCATCCGCGTACACTATCTCGTATGCAGCGATGCGCAGGATATTGCGGTCGACAAGCGGCATGCGTGCAACCGTCCAGTGCTCAGAGATGCGTCCCAGAAGGTCATCGATCCCGCTCTGGTGTTGCTCCACTCCTTCCGCAAGCACAAGGGCGAACGGGAGCAGCTCTCCCTCTTCGCGGCTGTACGAGCCATCGCGCATGATATGCTCCACGCCCTCACCAGTGATCTCTCGTTGGTAGAGGATGTGAAGCGCCTGCTTCCTGGCCTTGGATCGCTCTATCATCATTCGGCATACACCCGCTCGATAAACCTCATGCAGGGAAATCGATGCCGTCGATGTAGACGTCGACGGTTTCGGTCTTCAGGCCGACTTGGCTAGCCAGCGCATCGGCGATCGCCTCCTGGGTCTTGTGAGCGACCTCCCTGAGCGGGTGACCGTACAAGGCCCTGACATGGATGGCGACGTTGACTTCCGATGATTCGCCGAGGCTGACCTCGACGCAGCGGCCGGGACCCATACTGCTCGACTTGCGGACCATGCCTGCAAGCCCTGGATAGCATACTTGAGCCACGCCATCGACACTCTCGGCGGCCAAGGTCACGATCGTTTCAAGGACGCCGGGCGCTATGCCCAGTCCTTCGATCTTGATCTCTTCAGACATCATATAACCCCGCAGACTTCTAGGTTTCAGGTCGACGACATGTGACGGTCGACGAAATCAGTATAGACCTCACCGGCCTGGAATGCAGGATTCTCGACGACTCGTTGATGAAATGCAACTGTCGTGGGTATCCCGACCACTATGAACTCATCTAGGGCACGTTTCGCGCGCGCCAGAGCCTCATCGCGATTCTCGCCCCACACGATCAATTTTGCAAGCAGGGAGTCGTAGTTGGGCGGCACCCGATAGCCGGAGTACAGGTGGCTATCGATCCGCACGCCAAACCCGCCGGGCGGATTGAAGACCTTCACCTCTCCGGGACCCGGACGAAAGTCGTGCTCGGGATCCTCGGCGTTTATGCGGAACTCTATGGCGTGGCCCCGGATCTGGATATCGTCCTGGTCGGTGTGTCGCATAGGCAGACCGGCAGCTATCCTGAGCTGCTCCTTGATGATGTCGACTCCCGTGATCTGCTCGGTGACCGGG
>DBEG01000079.1 GCA_002293965.1 Actinobacteria bacterium UBA912
GAAGGTGCCGGCGATCTTGCCCGCAGGCTTGAGCCCCGCGAGATACTGCAGATAGCCCGCGACGCGGTAGAGCATCCCGTGGTGCATCGTAGGAGAGCCGACGAGCATCCCGCGCGCGCCGTGAAGCGCGTGGGTGATCTGCGCAGGAGGGGTGGCTTCCAGGTCGAAGAGGTCGACGGCGACTCCTTCGGCGGATATCGCATCGGCGATGTGCGTGGCGAGCTTCGCGGTCGAGCCCCACATCGTCGAGTACACCATGACGACGCGCTCCTCGGTCGCACCTGAGGTGAGCGCCGCGTAGGCTTCGACGGCCTTGGCCAGCGCCTCGCCGCGCCAGATGACGCCGTGCGACGGGGCGACCACGTCGAGCTTCCACTCCGTGGCGACCAGCTTTTCGACCGCTTTTGCAACCTGCTTGCCGAGCGGCATCAGGATGTTGGCGTAGTAGATCGCGGCTTCCTCGATGGCAAGGTCGACGCCGACCTCATCGGCGAAGCGCTGTGAGCTTGCGAGATGCTGGCCGAAGGCGTCGTTGGGAAGCAGCGTGGCCGACTCGGCGACGTAGGTGAACATCGAGTCCGGCCAGTGCACCATGGGCGTCGGGAGGAAGCGCAGGGTCTTGCCGCCCAGGTCGATGACGTCGTCGGCGTCGACAGTGTCGGCGCGAAGCCCATCGTGGTACTCGGCGACACCGGCGACTCCCGCACGCGAGGCCACGACGCGAGCGTTGGGCATCGCCTGCATCGCGGCGCGAAGTCCCCCGTTGTGATCGGGCTCTACGTGGTTGACGACGATGAGGTCGACATCGGCGGGGTCCATGACGTCGGCGATCCGGGCGAGCATCTCGTCGACGAAGGCGAGCTTGACGGTGTCGACGAGCGCGGTCTTCTCGGCACCGCGCACGAGGTATGCGTTGTAGGTGGTGCCCCGGGGCGTGTCATAGCCGTGGAAATCCCGCAGGTTCCAGTCGATCGCTCCGACCCAATCGATGCCGTCGGAGACGGGGGCTGCGCGCAGGGTCATCATGAGCTCCTCTTCACGAAGAAGTCCGCCATCGATAGCAGCAGGTCCAACGCCTTGCTGCGTGGAAGCGAGTCCTGAAGCGATTTCTTGGCATCGACGATCAGCGACAGCGCGTGATCCTGAGCGAATCGGATCGATCCCGCGTCTTCCATGATCTGCACCGCCTCGCCGAGAAGCACCGGGTCGGTGGTACCTGCCGAGAGAAGCTCGAGCAGCCGCTCGCGCCGGTCCGTGTGCTGGAGCGCGTGGATGGCGACGAGTGTGCGTTTGCCCTCGGTGATGTCGCTTCGGAAATCCTTGCCTATCGAGTCGCTCGCGCCGGTGATGTTGAGTGCATCGTCTTGGATCTGGAAAGCCAGTCCAGCCGCCATGCCGAACTCCCGCAGCGCCTCGATCTGGGCATCGTCGCCTCCGCCGATGATGGCACCAACAGCCAGTGGCACGCCGCCGGAGTAGTACGCGGTCTTGTGCTTCGCCATCACGAGGTAATCCTCGACCGCCAGATCGAAACGCCTGTCGCGTGCCCAGCCGATATCGAGCGCCTGGCCCTCGATAGTGCGGGTCGTCATCTTGACGAGCTCGTCGAGTACTCGAAGTTTGGTGGCGTCATCGAGGCCTTCGTCGGCGACGACCGTCCCGCACACGAGCGAAAGCGCGAGGTCACCGGCGTTGATGGCGATCCCGTCGCCCTCCCTAACGTGCATGCACGGAAGGTCTCGGCGAGTGAGCGAGCAGTCCTCGATGTCGTCGTGGATGAGCGCGGCTGTGTGGAAGTGCTCGATCGCAGCTGCCGAAGACCACGCACGCTTAGGGTCCCCGCCGACAGCCTCGCAGGCCAGCAGGCAGATCAGGGGACGGTGGCGCTTCCCGGCGTTGGCGGTGAACTTGGCCACCGGTGCGTAGAGGTATCGCTGCATGTCAGGATGCGTGCCGTCAGAGAAGAAGGTGGCGAGATAGCGGTCGAATTTGGCCGCATTCCTCTTCAGATAAAGTTCGAATCTCGTCATTACTCTCCCGACAACGACATCTGGCCCGTTCCTGAACGGCAATGATAACACCAGAGTGGCTAAGGGGCTAAACCAATGTCGACGCCCACCAGGATCCGCCGCCGTAGATCACCAGGAAGGCGATGTGCTTGATGATGAGCGCACGGCGTTTAGCGGCCAGTTCCTCGCGCGGCGTCGTGGCCCGCCAGTAGAAAATCCTCGGGATCCCAGTCACCGTGACCACCACGAGAGCCGCGAGCAGCAGGATCCACACGACCTGGGCCGCGGCCGAGATCGCGGCCTGGGCTTGTTGCGGCGTGCCGACACCCTCGCGGTCGAGCACCCAGAGCACGAGCACGCACGCGGCCCACGTGCCGGTCGCCATGTCGTGCAGGAAGTTGTTGGTCACTCGGACATACGTGTTCGCAAGCAGGTTCACTGGCTCTCCTGTTGGGGTCTCGCTGCTACCAGGTCTCGTATCTGACGTGCGCCGGATCGTACCGAAGCGCCGGATCCTTGCGCTCGCCAGGATAGCCGATCGCGGTGACGGCCATGGGCAGTATCTCGGCAGGTAGGCCGAGCAGTTGGCCTAGCGGCTGCGACCTCTCGGTGTGTGGATAGAAGCCGAGCCAAACGGCACCGAGCCCGATCGCA
>DBEG01000061.1:0-6004 GCA_002293965.1 Actinobacteria bacterium UBA912
TTCGAGGCACCCTGTGTGGCGGCAAGTGAACGCAGCACGATGCCGTCGTACACGTACTCGGTAGTGGTGGTGGCACCGAACCGTGTGACCACGGCGCGCGTGCGCTGGCCTGCGGCATCATAGGAGTAAGTGGCGTTGCTCGTTCCGCGCTGCCAGCCGGTAAGCCTGCTTGCTGGGTCCCAGGTATAGGTTGTGATGACGCTGCCCGAGGCCTGGCGGATCCGCCTGCCTAGCGAGTCGTAGCGGTAGGTGGTGACCGCTGTGCCGGCCGTCGAGGTAGTAAGCCGGTCATCGCCATCGAAAAGAAGCGTGGTCCGCACGGTGCCCGTGGTAACGACCCCTAAGTTGCCGCGCTCATCGAAGGAGTAGGTACGCTGAGTGGCACCGGTGTGAGCGCTTACCAGTCGCCCGGTCTCAGAGTAGGCGTAGGCAGACGTCACGGCCGCGACACCTGTGACTGTGACCGTCTCGGCAACCTTGCGGCCGGTTCCTACGTCATAGGTGTAGGTGGCCGAGAGCCCGGGGCCAGTCTGCGCCGTGAGCCTACCTGCGGCATCAAACGAGGCGCTTGCGGAAAGCGAGGCGACCGTCGAGGTTACGCGCCTGCCTTCGGCGTTGCGTGAGGTGACCGCCGAGCGAAGGTTCACGCCCGCAGCGGTCACGGCGCGGGTGGTCTCGCGCCCGTGCGCGTCATAGGTGATGTTGGTGGTGAGGCCCGCATGTGTGATGATCGCCGAAGATGCCCTGTTGGCGGCCGTAGCGTAGGTGAAGTCTGTGACGACGTTCGTGGTGCTGGAACTCCCAAGGAACTCGGTGACCGTTACCGGACGCGAGAGCGCGTCGTATGCCGTATCGGTGCGCCTTATCTGTGCGCCGCCATCAGCGAGCCGCCTCTCTTGCGTCACGCGCCCGAAAGCATCATAGACAAACGTGACCGTACGTCCCGCCGGATCAGTCGTCCGCAATACCCGGCCCAGACCGTCGTAGTCAGTCGTGGTCGTCCTGCCCCCCACGTTCTGGGAGATAACGCGCCCAGCTCTATCGTATACGGTCGCAGTCACGATGCCGTCGAAGTCGGTCATGGAAAGCACCTGCGAAAGTGTGTTGTGCACCGTTGTGGACGGCTGCCCGAGCTGTGCGCTTACCTGCCTTCCCAGCAGGTCGTACGCTAAGCTCGTGACCGCCTGCTGCTCTGTTCCCACTGCCTTGATGCTCGTGATGAGCCTTCCCGCAAGGTCGTAAGCCGAGACATCGGTAACCGTGTTCGTCCCGCCTTCGACAGGGCGGGTTTCTGTGACACGGTTGCCCGCAACATCGTAGACGAAACGAGTCCATGTGCCATCGGCGTCTTGAGTGCGCAAGACGTCGCCGCCGGGCGAGTAAGCCGTGGTGGTTGCGCTTGCATCGGGCGATCCCGGCGCGATAGAGGCAATCGTGCGTCCAAGAGCATCGTAGCGTGTGCGAGTCGCGGAGAGGAGGTCGGTTTCGGGCCTGTCCGCAGCCCACTCGGTGACGATACGGCCCGATGCGTCATACTGGCGCCTGGTGGTGCCTTCAATCGAATGCGCCGACTGGGTGACCCATCCTCGCGGATCGACCACATGCGCGACAGTTATCGTGGGGACACCCGATGTCACGTGATCCTCCCGGATCAGATTGCCGAATCCATCGTAGGTGTTCAATACCCGCTCGATCACCTGGCCGCCTTCCGCCTGACGGTGGGTCTGGCGCACACGCCCCAGCGCATCGTAGGAGGTGACCTGCGAGGTTCCTGATGCGTCGGTGGAGCGGACCTGTCGGCCGGGCGGAGAGAACTGGTTGTTCTCCACGATGACTCCCAGGCCATCGGTACGGGAACGCAAGTTCCCGAACGCGTCATACAAGCGCCTCTCCGCTATATCCACCAGCGCAGAGGCTGGATTCGATGAAAGCTGCACGCCTAGGTTGGATATCAGCTGAGCCTCACCTGATGGCGCGAAATCCCCGAAGGTAATCACTGCTGATTGTGTAGATGTGATCGCGCGCTCCTCGCGGGTGACACGCCCTAGAGCATCGTAGGTCCAGCTCGTTCGGGCACGCTGGTTGCCCACGTTCAGGACATGCTCTTGCACAAGAACGTTGCCGCTTGCATCGTAGCTACGCGATACTTCCGAGCCGGATGCGGATATCTCCTGCACGACACGGTCCCTCGAACCTCCCGATGTTCCATGGGTATATCGAGTGCGCGCCCCATCCGGATCCGTCTCAGAAGCCAGGTTGCCTCGGGTATCATAAGTCCAGGTCTGCACGCCACCCAGCGCATCTGTCTGGCGCGTGATCTGTCCATCAGGTCCATACCCGTATGTCGTCCAGTGCAGGTCGCCGCCCTCGAAGCGGGCCTCGGATCGGCCGGCCACGGTGCCAGTCGGATTCCACTCGATGTTCTCGAACGTGCTCGCGGCACCCTGTGCACCCAGGCGTGTGACCGTCACACTGCGAGTGGCGCTCCAGCTTATCGCCCCGAGTTGTGAGCCGCCCCTGCTCCAAGTGTCCAATCGCGGAGAGGCGCTGAACGCCCACGCGGCATCCGGTACTTCCTGAACGGCAAGACCGCTCAGGTGGAAGGTATCCGGCACAGCAGAGCTCTCGTACGTGTAATTCACGGTCCGGCTGTCAGAGGTACCCGGATGGTAGGTGACGGAGTTGCCGACAGTCGATGCCCCTTGCGTTGAAAGCGAAGAATACGTGACCGCTCGCGTGCCGTCAGCTGTCGAGTACACTGCACCCGTCACGCGATCACCATCAAGCCCGACCGCGATACTCTGGCCGTTGGCGGCCCTGATCGAAAGTTGACCGGGAGTCCTGGTGTAAGAGACGACGTTTCCGTTCTGGTCACTCTCTTGGGTCAGAGCACCGTTGTGGTCGAAGGTGAGTGCAACGCCGTCCCTGAAGGCAAGGCGCCATGCTGGTCCGCCTCCTGCGGTCACACTCGTAAGCTCCGCCTTGTAGCCCTGCGGCGGTACCCAGGCACCTCCGCGTAGGTGGAATCTGTAGACCTCGCCGGTCTCATCGACGTAATCGGCGACTCCAGCGCTTGCCTGGATGCTCTGCTCGAAGTTGAAGCGCCATCCAGGCCCGAATAGTCCTGTGCCGACGGAGCCTGAGTCGTAGCTGCGGCTCAGGCGCGCCGAAGGCCCGTGCGAGGCGATCTGAAGGTCTGTCACCGAGACGGCAAAAGTGCCATCGTCGAGTATGGCCCGAGCATCGTGGTCTGCGAAAGGTCCAAGCTCATAGTCTGTGTCAGCAGGAGATCTCTCCGCAGAAAGCGTCCTGTTGTCGAGGGAGACGAGTAGGTCAGGCATGTTCGACAGGGTGACTGCGGCAGGAGTGCCTGTCGGAAGTACCTTGAACGAGTAGACCGCAAGGCCGTCAAGCGCCGTTCCGGCCGTCTTGGCGTAAAGCGGCCGCGGGTCATCCCGAAGATCGAGTCCACCGGATAGCCCGAACTGGTTGACTGTGGAGCTCGAAGGCAGGCTGGCTATCCTGGAATCGGAGGGATACAGGCCCCTGCCCCGTGTACTCCACGTCGTTACCGTAGCGGGCACCGAGGCGACCTGCCTGTAGGTATGACCGTCATGAAGGAAAATCTGATAGCCAGTAGCAGCTATGCATGCAGGCCAGGAAAGGTCGACCCACCCTCTTCCGCGGTCGGCTGCATCGTTTGGCGTATCGGAGATGCCGTCGCCATCAGTATCGACTTCGGTGAACCACTCGGTGGTAGAGCCGACTCTCGCGGTAGGCAGCACCGGCGTGAACTGCCGCCACTCTGTCCACGCAGACCATACCGGCAAAGAGTTGATGTTTGCGGTAAATGATGTGCGGACTCTCACGAAGTACGGGTTGTTGTGCTTCCACCCGCCTTGCGGTGCGGTGATGTTGTGTGTGTTGACGGTGCCGGTACCCGACATGTTTGAGACAGATGCGGTCCCCGGTGATTCTGCGACTTGTATCTCCCACCAGTCCTGAGCGGCGTCGCCGGTGTAGTTCCACCTTACCTGCGGCAGGATCGTCTCTGTGGCAGAGGCGGACAGTGTGACCTGGGGCGGCCGGGCGTAGTAGATCGAGACAAGCGGCCTTTCTTGGTTGCGCTCGACTGACTTGAACGCGAAGTGAGCACCTGGGCTCGTCTCAAGGTGTATGGTGCACTGCTGCGTACCGTTCTGCTGCCAGTACTCCAGCGCAGAGGTGATGTCAGGCCCATTCCACCAGCCCTCATCTACTGTGAAGGGGGTGTTACTCGGTATCGGCTCAGGCTTAGGAAGGTTTTGGAAGTTGTTCCAGGTGGTTGTTCCGATGTTGATGTCTCCCGTGTGACGCTTGGCGATAATATCGCCTGGCACGCCCGTACTCGTATGGAAAAGCCATATCCTACCCTCAAGCGGCTTATGACCGGTGGCCTTCTTGGCTGCAAGATCGCCTACTAGCGAGACCGGCAACTTGATAAGGCCGTACTCGGTCCAGTTGGCGGTAGGGTTTCCTGAGTTGAGCCAGATGAAGTTGGATCCGGCGTAGACGGTATCCAGGAACCCGGGTCTGTTCGAGACGTAGGTGTCAAGCGGGAGTCCTTCTGCATACAGGGTCGGATCGATGAAGACGGGATATACCCTGCTTGGATCATCGAGCCAGGCGCGGTCGGCCACGACGTCGAGTCTATACGCCTTGCCTTGTTCAGCAAGCCTGTAGTGGACGCCGTCGCTGAAAGCGGGGCCCGTCTTGTCAGCAGCCGAATCCCACATGAAAGGAGCAGGGATGGTGATTTCCGTTTCCCCTGCCGTATCGACCAGGATGATCGAGCCGTCGGCTTGGAGGCTAGGTGTGAGTCCTTCTGTTTCAAGAAGAAAGCTGTAGGTGTTCTCAGGTACGCGCTTAGGTACTACGATCGTCTCTTTGAGGCCGCCGGGAAGCGATTCGTACTTGAGCGTGGCGTTGGCGAAGGCATCTGCGTATTCAACCTCTTCTTTGGAGGATGCCTTGGCGCGTGGCCTTCCATTACCGAGCCGTGCACCGTTGCGTGACCCATTCCACATCGGCCGCATGGAGACGCTTACCTCTTGCTTGGAAAGGGTGACGCTACCGCCGGAGAGGTCGACGGGAAGTTCGATATCAAACGAGTTCGCCTCATTCACAAGGACCTCTTTGCCCCTGCGCTGCTCCTTTACGAGATCCTTGTCGATCTTCTTGTAATCCCCGGTCTTCTCATCCTTGTAATGGATGGGCTCTGCGAAGTACTCGGCGCGGACATTACCGTCCTCAAGAAGGAATTGGCGCGAATCCGCTGTCCGCTCCTCGACGATCTCCTTGACGATGTCAGGCATATCCTCGCTTGGATCGGCGGGGTCAGGTGCAGGGCTTTGTGTCGCAGTCCCGGAGACAGGCGCTGCTGTCGCAGGCGGGACACTTTCCGCAAGCGGCCCCACGACAAGCACCACTGCCAGAACACACGCTAGGATACGACTGAATAGTCCACCCCTGGAACGGTACATGAAAACGCCCCTCTCCCGACCCCCATGGATCGAAACCTCAACCTGCTGTCCCCAGCCCCTATAGCCGGTTTATACAACGGCCATTGTGAACGATTGTGCTGCATAGTGCAATAGAAATATCCGACGGCGCGAGTATGGCCTCACAGCGCCCGGTCGATGATGAGCGCCATCAGCACCGTCGGAAGCGCGCCGGCGATCACGAGCGCATAGTTGAACTGCGCGATCCCAGCGAATATCGAGAGGCCGAAACCGCCCGCCCCGACTATCGCCCCCATTGCGGCCGCGCTGACGTTGATGATCATCATGTTCTTGATGCCGCCGATGATCACCGGGGCTGCCAGCGGTGCCTGGATCCTGAAGAATCGCTGGCGGGCATCCATCCCCATCCCCGTGGCCGCGTCGACCACAGAGGGCGAGACGCTCCCGACTCCCGCGACGACCGCGACCATCACCGGCAGCACGCTGTAGACCGCCAAAGCCAC
>DBEG01000061.1:6407-7559 GCA_002293965.1 Actinobacteria bacterium UBA912
GGCAGGACCTGCCCCAGGCTCGTGAGGTTCTCAACCAGCTCCCTGAGACCTCGGCCCGCGCCCGTAAGCAGCAGCAATCCCAGCGTCCCACCGATCACGATCGCCAGCCCGCTCGCCATCGCGGTAATCGCCACATGCTGGGCGAACATCTCGGCAAGTGAATGTCGGGCGTGCAGGACCGGGCTTTCCGCAGGGAAGACCGCCGAAAGGGCGCGCGCCACCCCGGCCTCGTCCAGCAGCATCCACGCGAGCAGTGCGCCGAGCACCAGGACCGAGCGCCAGTTGCGGACGATGGCGGGTGCCTCACCCATCGCGGCCCCGCATCGCAGCGATCTGCATCCTGAGCGAGAGTTCCTCGCCGAAGAAGCTGCGCACGAAGTCGTCGGCGGGGTCGAGCCACAGTTGCTCCGGGGGGCCGGACTGCGCAAGTCGCCCGTCGCGCATGAGTGCGATCGTGTCGGCGAGCGTGAGCGCCTCCTCCACGTCGTGCGTGACGAAGAGCACCGTCTTGCGAAGCACCTTCTGTAGCCGCCCGAACTCCGTCTGCAGGCGAGCGCGCGTCAGCGGATCGAGCGCGCCGAAAGGCTCGTCGAGCAGGAGCACCGGCGGGTCGGCGGCGAGCGCGCGAGCGACCCCGACGCGCTGCGCCTCCCCACCGGAGAGCTGGTGAGGTCGCTTCGGCAGGTAGACGGCTGGGTCGAGGCCGACCATCTCGAGCAGCTCCTCGACGCGGGCGGCGATGCGCTTGGCGTCCCAGCCCAGGAGCCTGGGGACGGTCGCGATGTTGCGCGCGACGGTCATGTGCGGGAAGAGGCCCACGCTCTGGATGCCGTAGCCGATGTTGCGCCGAAGCTGGTTGGCGTCTTGGGCCCGCGTGTCGCGCCCGCCGATGAGGATCTGGCCGCTGTCGATCTCGACCATGCGGTTGATCGCGCGGAGAGTCGTGGTCTTGCCGCATCCGCTGGGGCCCAGCAGGACCGTGAGCGTGCCTTCGGCGATGGTCAGGGAGAAGTCGTCGACGGCCACGGTATCGCCGAATCGTTTGGTGACGCCGATGATCTCGATCATGAACCGACCACCGCGGTGGTGTGGATGCCTAGTCCGCCTCTGCGCTCAAGGGCTGCGCCTACGAGCCGCAGCGTGATGTCGAAG
>DBEG01000131.1:0-13392 GCA_002293965.1 Actinobacteria bacterium UBA912
CGCACTCGGAGGCAGTGTGTTAAGTGCACAGGCACCCGGACGTGTTGTAGAAGAGATCTTCCGCTTAGGCAGAAGATATTCCAGTTCAACGGTCACGGCGCTCATCTGCGAGGCCGAACCCACCGATCCGCTGCCTGGCATAGCTGTGGCTATTGCTGGGAAAAGGATCGGTGGAGCTGTAACTCGTAACAGGGCAAGAAGAGTAATTAGAGAGGCCGTGAGGCTTTCAGGTGGCCCCTGGGGAGGGGTGCGAATCGCAATTATCGCTAGAAAACCACTTGACCACACGTCCCCTTCAGAGATTGCATCCCGGCTAAGTGGTATATTGCGGAAGGACACCAGCGATAGGGGTGCACAGTGAAAGTCCTAATGGTTGGTATAATAAAAACTTATCAACGGTTTGTTTCGCCTATCCTCCCGCCATCCTGTCGGTTCTCGCCCACCTGCTCCAGTTATGCGGTTGCTGCAATCAATCGGCACGGGGTCCTGCAGGGCAGCTGGCTATCCGTACGCCGGATTTTTCGCTGTCATCCATGGAATCCCGGAGGACACGATCCGGTTCCCTAGTCCTGTCGTCAATGGTTATTGCATGCTAGCCCTGAACGAGGAGGTTTCAATACCGTGTGGCTCACATTCAAAGATTTGATATTTAGTGGACTTCAGTACTTGTACCAAATCACTGGAGACTATGGGTGGGCGATCGTTCTTCTGACACTAGTTCTCAGAGTCGCTATCGCGCCTCTGGTCGTAAAGCAAACAAAATCCATGCACGAACTGCAGAGGATTCAACCGAAGATCAAGGAGCTTCAGAAGAAGTACAAGGATGACAAAGAGAAGCAACAGGAGGAGATACTCAAGTACTATCAGGAGAACAAGATCAACCCTTTCGGCGGGTGTCTACCTATATTGCTCCAGATGCCGATCTTCCTTGCTCTCTTCCAAGTCCTTGGCGGCACTCCTGACAATCCGGGACATCTGTTGCGACACCTGGAGTCGTTGGAGCCGCTACAGGGTGAAGCGGCTAAGCGTTTTTCGGTGCTCTTGTCAGACATCACCCTTACACCCGCAGCAGTATACACCGATGGCGGTCTTCTCGCAGCCCTCCCCTATATCGTCTTAGTCGTTTTGTTCGGTCTCAGCGTGTGGCTTCCAATGCAACTGATGCCCGGGGAACGGCAACAGAAACAGATGGGCATGATAATGGCAGTGATGATGCTCTATTTTGGATGGATCAGCCCAGCCGGAGTCTTGCTGTACTGGGTGACCTCCGCGGTGATAGGAATTGCACAGCAGCAGGTGATTTTGAAGTATCTGGCCACGAAAAAAGGAGATTGATCATATGAAGAAGGAGGTAGTGGTTGAAGGCCCTTCAGTGGCTGAGGCACTCGATGCCGCTCTAGAAGAGCTAGGAGTCCAGCAGGATTCAGTCGACTATGAAATTCTAAACTCCGAAAGCGGCAATTCTGCTGGCCCCCCGGACGGATCCACCAAGTTCCGCCTACGCGTCGCACTGACTCGCGGATTTCTCGCCGAGGTAGCCAGCCAATCACGAGGCGAGAACGATGGCGACTACAGGGAGGGCGATCCGAATTTCGTGGGGCACACGGAGCCGCCTGTCCTCAGCGAGGAGGAACTCGATAGAGTTGCCGATCAGGCTGTTAGGATCCTCAGAGAGCTACTGGACAGCTTCAAATTGGTTGCCGAAATCGAAGAGTATGAGGGAGACGAGGGGGAAATTATTCTGGATGTTGTGGGTCAGGACCTTGGAATCCTCATCGGGCGCCACGGACGGTGTCTAGACGCAATTCAGGTCCTAGTAGCCGCCGCGACCAGCAAATCCCTGGGTTTTCGGTATCCTGTTGTGGTCGATGTCGAAGGCTACCGAAACAGAACGAGGGCGAAAATCGAAGCCGTCGCGGAACGCGCCGCCGAACGAGCCATTCGGTCTCGTGAGGATGTCAAGCTGAGACCCATGACTGGCTACGAACGTCGAACGGTCCATTTTGCATTGCGAGACAATCCCCGTGTCGTTACTCTCAGCGAAGGAGAAGAGCCGTTCCGCGCGGTGGTGGTCAAACCCGTCTGAGCTCACACCTAGGTTGAATCAAGGGGCGCCTACTGGCGCCCCTTGTCATTTGCCGCAAAACGGAGTACTTTCTCGAGAGGCAGCTAACGACGCCAAGAACTTCCGAACCAGAAGTTTTTGGCAGACAGGCAAGAACTTCTGGGCAGTCGGCTGGCAACGCCTATCGGTCGCGAACCTGCAGGGGATCAAGATGTTCTTATGAAGGAGATGTTTCACGTGAAACATATGGACCCGCCAGATTTGGATACGATGCTTGCTGAACACTTGCTTCAGGCCGGGGTCTTGGTGAGCCACGGACAGAAGGATGCCCTATTGAGGCATCTGCATCTCGTTCTCGAGACCAACAAAGAGACGAATCTCACAGCGATACGGAATCCCGAAGACGCCCTTCGCCTGCACACCATTGATTCGATTCAGGCCCTGGACTCAATCCCTGCACTCACTACCGCCCTTGCCGATATAGGGTCCGGGCAAGGATATCCAGCGATACCATTCGGCATACTCAGGCCCAAAATGAAGGTGACCATGATTGAGTCCAACGAACGCAAGGCCAGGTTTCTGCAGGCAACTGTGCGCAGCCTCGGGATTGGGTGCCGCGTCGAGGTTTTGAACTGTCGAGCGGAGTGCGTTCCCCCGGCAATACTAGGGACTTACGATGTGGTCACGGCCCGGGCGGTTGCTTCCCTCGCCGCTCTCGTGGAACTAGCCAGCCCATTTCTCAAACAGGGCGGGATTCTTGTGGCAATGAAGGGATCCCCCGAGGCCAAGGAACTTGGGGCCGCAAACAATGCCGCAGTTCATTGCGGGATGAGTCCCGGGCTGCACCGTTCGTACATTCTGGCGAACGGAAGCGAAGAGCGCACTATATCGATCTATCGGAAGGTGGAACGACCCTCTATAACACTTCCTCGGAGGGTGGGCCTTGCTCAGAAGAGACCACTAAAGTAGGGTATCCCAAGGGGCCTCAATGTAATATAATGTGGCGTTACATTCAGACAACCACGGGCGGGAATATGCAGACATGTGATCGAAATTCTGGTGCGCGGGTACTTGCTGTCGTCAACCAGAAGGGGGGCGTTGGCAAGAGTACAACGGCAGTCAATCTTGCCGCCTGTCTCGGGGGGATTGATCGGCGGACTCTGCTGATCGACCTTGATCCCCAGGGCAATGCCACAAGCGGATTCGGTTTGAATGTGGGACAACGAAAGACTTGCGTCTACGACGCTTTGCTTTCAGATATACCGTTGAACCAGATTGTAGAAGGCACCGACATCGAACACGTGTTCGTTGTCCCGGCCACAATACAGTTGGCCGGTGCCGAGATAGAGTTGGTTTCAGCTCTTTCGAGAGAGAATAGACTCAAGAATATCCTCGCACCTCTTGTCTCCGACTATGATTTCATAATCATTGACTGCCCCCCTTCTCTCGGGCTCCTTACAATCAATGCCCTGACTGCTGCGGATGGTCTCCTCATCCCGATCCAGTGTGAGTACTATGCGCTCGAAGGACTTGCTAAACTGATGGACAGCGTACGCCTCGTGCGAGCACATCTGAATCCCGCTCTTGAGGTCTTTGGCGTTGTAATGACTATGTACGACTCAAGAACAAGGCTGTCACAACAGGTGGTCGAAGAAGTTCGAGACTACTTTGACGGGAAAGTATTCGAGACGTTAATACCGAGAACAGTCCGCCTGTCTGAGGCCCCAAGCTTCGGACAGCCAATAACGGCATACGATCCGAGTGGAAAGGGTGCCGAGGCCTATCGATCGCTGGCAAATGAGGTGGTTCTTCGTGTCGACTAAAAAGGGACTCGGACGTGGGCTTGCAGCAATCATCCCGGGTATCGCCCAGGACGAAACTGGCGAAGATACCACGTTGCCAGTATCACAGATCGTTCCCAATCCGAACCAGCCCCGGACGGACTACGACGAAGAGAGCCTTTCCGAGCTCACTGATTCAATCAAGAAGGTCGGGCTTCTCCAGCCAATCATCGTACGACCAATGGGGGACAGATATCAGATCATCGCAGGTGAGAGGCGATGGCGAGCGTCTTGTGCAGCAGGCCTGGATGCGGTGGCTGTGCGAATTCTTAGCGCCACGGACCTGGAGTCTCTAGAGATTGCTCTGATTGAGAATCTCCAGCGTGAGGACTTGAATCCGATTGAAGAAGCCAGGGGGTATCGCCATCTGCTCAGCGAGCATCAGATGACACAAGCGGAACTCGCTAGCAAGGTAAGTAAGTCACGATCCGCGGTAACCAATGCACTCCGGCTGTTAGACCTTCCGGATGAGATTCAAGAGTTGGTCTATACCACCAAGCTGTCTCCCGGGCATGCACGAGCCATCTTGGCAGTCACAGATGAAGAGCAGCGAGTCAGGCTTGCGACCAAGGTCATAGCGGAGGGGCTTTCTGTAAGGGAGACAGAGAACCTGGCTAGACTGTATGCCGTGGGTAAGACGGGACGCGAGAACCGTATCCCGACGCCGCGAGCATACAAGGTCGTAGCCCTAAAACTCAGAAAGATGTTGGGAACAGGTGTTCGGGTGAAACAGTCGGCTGCCAAGGGCAAGATCGAGATTGAGTTCCACGGAGAAGAGGATCTGGAGAGAATATTTCGCTGCATCAATGGTGAGCCGTCTATCTCAGCGACCGAGGAGGCCTGATGCGCTGCCGAACAGGTACCTTTATTGGTGGAATCCTAGTAGGCATCGGACTAGGAACGCTGCTCGGTGTACTATTTGCACCAGTTCCAGGAGTAGAGTGCCGTCGGCGATTGTCTGCAAGGGCCTTGATTGCCGCTGAAACGGGTAGGACGATAGCTCGCGATGCGGAACAGGCGGTATTCAGGTTGGGAGCGAAGGTCGACAACCTTCGAGGGGTGGACGATGATGCAGTGTGGCGTCGCGTAAATGAGATACGTGAGCGTGTCCGTACATACGGAACGGATCTGTCCAACTTCCGCTAAGGCGCTGCCCTAGGTGGTTTGGATGGGGGGAGTCCGGCCCTTGTATTGTCACTAGCCCCCTGAACGATGACTCTGGCTGAGTTGGCCGCACGCCGCGTTGATATCAGTACCTCGGCTGGTACGGATGGTTGAGGGAATGCCCGCCCGCTGGAGCTCGTTTTTGAATAGGGCGACTCTTCGCGACCCAGGCTCGTCTTTGGCCCGTCGCGGTCCGGGATTACAGGTCATAAGATTCACGTGGCACCGTAGACCAGAACAATAAGCAATCAAGGCCGCTAGCTGCGAATCGCTATCGTTCTCGGAAGCCAACAAAGCGTATTCCAAAGAGACCCGTCGCTCGGTGCGGGTAGTGTATTCACACAGCACGGTACGTAGGTCGACTAGGGTGTGGCTTCGCACTCCGGGCATCAGCTGGTCCCTGGTCACTTGGATCGCGGAGTGCAGCGAGACAGCGAGGGTGTACTGCGCGGGCTCTTCCGTAAACTGGCGAATCCCCTCGAGCAATCCGACAGTGGAGACTGTTATGTGTCGTGCCCCGATACCAATACCGAAGGGGGCATTGATGAAGCGAAGGGCGGCCATACAGTTGTTGTAGTTGAGGAAGGGTTCGCCTTGCCCCATCAGGACCACGTTCGTCACGCGGCGGGCGAAGTCGTGCGCCACCACATTGATCTGATCGACGATCTCGCCTACGCTCAGATTCCGCACAAATCCGCCTTGGCCTGTGGAGCAGAAAGTGCAGCCGAGCGGACAGCCGACTTGAGTGGAGATGCATACGGTCAACCTGCGACCATCGGGGATGCCGACACTTTCGATGGTCGTCCCGTCATGCAGTGCCAAAAGGTACTTTCTCGAGAGGTCGGACGCGGAAGTTTCAGTTCGGATGATCTTAGGCGTGTGCAAGGGAGCCGACTCAGCGAGGGAGGCGAGGAGGGCATCGGGAATATCGCTCATCTCGGAGTATGAAGCGGCACCTTTCTGGTATAGCCACCTGACCAGCTGACGAGACCGGTACTTGTCGTAACCAAGATCAAGAACCAGGCGCTCGAGAGATTCCTCATCGAGTGCTTTGATCGGTCTAGGCAGACGCAGCTGATCCGTCATTCAGTCGTCTAGCTCTTTGAGGGCGGCTGCATACTCATCCCGATGTTCCTTTTCGAACCTACCCACGGAGCGAAAGTAAAAAGCAATCTCGGGGTAGCCCTCTTCTTCCGCTATTTGGGCGAACTTTGGGTACATGTCTTCGTACTCGTGATCCTCGCCCGCCGCCGCATGTGCGAGATTCTCCGACGTGGTGCCGAAGCGGCCCATGTACGCGAGATGTCCTAGTGCATGAGCGGTCTCTTCCCGTCCAGCGCGATCGAAGGCCTCGAGTGTTGATTCAGGAGCTCCCTCAAGCTCGGCGATTCTCCGGAACAGTGCGTAGAGCCTGTTGGCTTGTGACTCTCCGGCGAAGGCCGCCTCTAGATTCCCCAACGTCTTCGTACCGGCCAAGTCTCCAGGGCCGGCGTACTCAACAAAGAACGTCGAGGGGGCTCCACACACAGGACATGTGTCCGGGATTATCCCGATGTGATAGTAACCACAACCTTTGCAGCGCGTTTTGTCGATCACATCGACTCCTTTCGAGCAGTTACTCCGGGGGCTCTGTCGGACGCTCGGAAGGATCGGAGAGGTCGGCGGGCTTGATGCCTACTTTCATCTCGACTTCGATACGTCTGTTGTCTCTATAGAGATGCAGCGTCACAGATGCGCCGACCTCATGTCTTCTGACTTGCAGGATCAAGTCATCCATTGATCGGATCGGTTCATCGTCCAAGGCGACGATCAGGTCATCCGGCTGAATACCCGAGGCCGCGGCTTCGGTTCCAGGCGTGACTGCGACGACCAGAGCGCCTTCGGTTACAGGCAGACCTTCGGCCTCGGCCATAGCCTCTTGGACATTCCGACCTTGTATGCCGAGGAAGGGATGCTCAACAGTACCGTCTTCGATCAACTGATCGGCAATCCGAATGGCGTTAGCGACTGGGATAGCGAATCCAATGCCGTCGTTCGCTCCGGAATCGGTGAATATCGCGGTGTTGATGCCAATCAGCCGGCCAAGTCGATCGACAAGAGCCCCGCCGGAATTCCCGGGATTGATGGCCGCATCGGTCTGTACTACATCTACTAGCGGGTAGACTCCGGCACGGTCGGTCGCGGAATCGGTTATCGACCGGCCGATCGCCGAGACCACGCCGGAGCTTACCGAGTGAGTCAACCCGAAGGGGGAGCCTATCGCTACGACCAACTGCCCGACTTGTAGTTGAGAGGAGTCCCCAAGTTTAATCAAGGGCAACTCGCCCTCGACTCGAAGCACGGCCACGTCGGTCTCCTGATCCGCCCCCACCAAAGTCGCCTCACGCCGCTCACGATCGGTACCGGTGATGACTATGCGATTCGCTCCGCTGACCACATGTGCATTGGTAAGCACGAAAGTGCCTCCGTCGGGAGACTGTCGGAAGGCAACGCCGGAGCCATTCCCGCGGGTGGGAGTATTGGGATGATCCTCCGGTAAGCCGTCCATTCCTGACACAGATGCTCCCGAGATATCTATATTGACAACGCTGGGAACAGCAGCGGTGGCAGCAGCGACCACGGGCTCATCAGTCTCCGGAGAAACTACTCTTATCGATTCCTGCGAGACAGAAGAATCGGGACCTTCGACCTGCATGAGCCAAGCACCGAGCAAGCCGGACCCGAACCCTCCCATTGCGCCTATCACCAAGGCGATGATCACGAGCATCACGGAGGAGGGTCTTTTGGTGACTATATCTGGCTCGGTGGGTGTTGGTGTTGATGTTTCGGCAGTGGATGAGACCATCTGGTCTGCAATGGGAGTGGAGTGTTGCGGTGCTTGTTCGAGTTCCTCGGACATAGGATCCTCACCTCTGAGTGTCACGACCGTGCGTTTGCTTTATCCATTCTAGGGCGGACTTGTGGATTATGCGTGGGGAACAGAAGCCCGACGTCACGCCCAGTCCAATTACCGAGTGCAGCTTCCATGCCATAGAGCCTGTTGAGGGAGGTCCGCTACTGACGTAGACTCTACAGTCGTGATTGTAGCCGATCAGCTCGCCTCGGTTGCTCGGGGGTGGGCTATCATTTCAATCAGCTCATGGCGTGTCGATGTTCTTGAGGGCCACGACGAAGGAGCGGATTTCATGAACGAGGAGTCGGCTGGAGCAGATGTCTCCAGCTTACCAGTGAGCCGGAGACCCGAGAGAGTCTTCGTCTGGCTGTACATGGCACTGTGGCTTGGGCTGATCGGGGTCTCGGCCTACTTACTGGGCCCATGGAGTGCAGAACAAGCCAGGGGCGTCGAACACTACGGGATCTTACTTGCATCGGGGTTTGTGCTGACCGCGTCAGGACCGGTGCTTGCGCTCATCGCCTGGCTCATCTTTCGACTTGTCACTGGAGCGGACGACGGAAGCAACCAGTTTGGGAGAATCATGTTCAATACAGTCGGAGCAGGCCTGCTAGGCGTTGCGAGTTGGACCATCATGCTGCTGACACTGGACTATATGCGAACAGGTCTCGGGTAAAGGAGACGACCCTAACATGAATCAGAGCAAACACATAGGGGACGACGAAATGACAGCGCGCCAGATACTCGTGCTCAAAGGGGGGAGATCCGCCGAAAGAGAGGTCTCGCTCAATAGCGGCGCGCAGGTCGCGAAGGCCCTTGCGGAGGCGGGGTATGACGTGACCGAATTGGATTCGGCCAGGGATGATTTCATCGAAGCCTTGATCAGCGCTGAGCCGGACATCGTTTTCGTCTGCCTCCACGGAAGGTACGGGGAGGACGGCACAGTGCAGGGACTCTTGGAGTTGCTGCGCATCCCGTACGTAGGGTCGGGAGTCCTAGCCAGTGCACTGGCGATGGATAAGGTGATGTCGAAGCACATGTTCGCTCATGCGGGACTGCCGACGCCTGGATATGTCGTGGTCGGAGCGAACGAGACTGTGGATATGGAGGCAATCACCGCCGCTTTGGGCGAGAAAACCGTCGTGAAGCCTGCGAACGAAGGTTCGGCGATCGGAGTCTCTGTCGCTCATGACCTCGAAGAGCTGGCTTCGGCCATCGAGACAGCATTGGGATTCGACGACAAGGTTCTGGTGGAGGAGTTCATAACGGGTGTAGAGATCACGGTCGGGGTGCTCGGCAACGAAGCCCCGATATCGCTTCCAACGATCGAGCTGATTCCATCCAACGAGTTCCTGGACTATCAGGCGAAGTACACACCGGGGATGAGTCAACACATAATCCCCGCGCGCATCAGCGATGAGGCGACTGCAAGGGCAGGGGAGATAGCCATCAAAGCCCACAAAGTACTGGGATGCCGAGGGATGTCCAGAGCGGATCTGATCGTTGCTGAGGGCGATCGGGTCCTACTGTTGGAGACGAATACCATTCCGGGCATGACGCGGGTGAGTCTCCTGCCGGAGGCTGCTGCTGCACATGGACTGTCCTTGCCTGATCTCTGCTCTCACTTGGTGGAGCTGGCGTTCGACAAGTAAGGTCCGTCAGGAACAACGCAAGGCGGCCGGAAGCCTGATGACAAATAGGGCTCCACCGGCGCGCTGACCGCGCTCGACCCATACCGAACCCCCGTGGGCCTCCACCACTGTCCTTACGATGTAGAGACCCAGCCCGACACCAGACCTTTGTCCATCTCCGGGGATCTTGGCAAAACGCTCGAAGATGAGATTCCGGTTCTCGTCAGAAACGCCCGGGCCTTCGTCCTCCACGCCTAACGTCACCCAGCCCCCGCCGCATCTCGCCGTCAAGCTTATCGTCGTGTGTGGCGGCGAGTGTTTTTGAGCGTTCGTCACCAAGTTGTTCAGCACCTGCCGAAGACGCCGATCTTCCCCAAGGACTACACAGGTACCGACGGCATCAACCGTTAGCCGGTGTTTGGATGTGTGTTCCAGAGAAGCACACACGTCGCCAGCGAGTTCTTTCAGATCCACCGGGAGCATGACGGATGGAGCAAGCATCTCCTCTGCTCGAGCGGTGTGCAGGAGGTTCTCAAGAAGATCCTGCATTACTTCGGTGGATCGCTGGGCGCCGGCTATGACCTTCTCGGCAACTGGAGCGGGCGGGGCGGAGGAGAGGATCTCAAGATAGCCGCTGATCGCGGTGAGAGGAGCCCGCAGATCATGGGATACGAGCGAGATGACCTCGGTGCGAAGTGAATCGATGCGCATCTCTTCGGTGATATCCGAGGTATTGACCAAGAGGCGGTCGGGAAAGCCGTCGATCCGACGCACGGTGACCTTCAGCCATCGCGGCGACCTGCCGGATTGACGTACAACGACTAGGGTGCTTTCGCCCTCGCCGGGAGCGAAGGCCTCGGTGGGGTTTAGAGGGCGCTCCTGGGAATCACGGAGATCAGCAGTGGCAAATACCGAGACCAGCTCCTCGCCGAGAAGACCTTTCGGACTCAAGCCGAAATGTGCAACGGCGCTCGGGTTCATCAACTCGATCTTCCCTTGCTCCACCAGGAGCATGCCTTCGGCGGACTGTTCGAAGGTCATTTCCAGTGAGCTCTTTGCCTCCGCGAGATCGTTCATGGCGCGAGCCACAGCGTTCTCATGCTGCTCCAGTGAGATGACCATCATGTTGAATGCGCCCAGCAGATCCTTGAACTCATGTGGAAGGTCGTCGTCAACATGGAGCAGAGTGAAGTGCTGACCCTCGGAAGCGGTTTGTGCCTGCTCGCGCAAGCGTGTCGCTAGTCTCTCGATCGAAGAGCCTATCGCTGTCGAGAGATATAGTCCGAAAATCACGCTCACTGACACAGCAAGAAACAGGGAGAAGAGCGAAACCAATTCCATGTGTCTGGCAAACAGGCTGTCGATGTACACGGTGTCTTGTAGTACGGGAAGGCGCAGCAGATCCCCGATGCGATAGAGAGACACACCTGTCACGAGTACTGTCAGGATCGCCAACAGCACGGTGAAAGTCAGCCGTGACGTAAGAGTCTTCGGCATAAGTCTCATCAGAAGGGATCTTGTCTTGGAAAGAAGGGCCACGCTTCACGTCCCTGGTTTGGGGTTCATTCCTATCATCGGCCATTGCGACCGTCCGTACAACACATGAGGGGACGAGCGGTAACAGAAGCGGGAGAGGGCTCTGACTTGTCACACACAGGGACCGAGGCTTGACAGAGGAGTTCCTGAGGAGTAGCATCAACGCGGACTTCGACTTAGCATGCACTAAGGCGGGCGGGTTCTATCGCCGGTCGACGACGCCAATCAGGAGAATGAACAATGTATGAGCTCAAAGATGACAAGGACCCAGCACCACCCATCCGTACCCTGGATCAGCTGAGATCAGGGGAGTGGGTCGAGATAGTCGCGGTCGACGACGATACCGTCAGATCGCAGGCGATGAGGTTGGGGATACACTCGGGAGCACTGGTCACTTGCGTCACAAAAGTCCCAGCCGGCCCCATCGTCTTGGGGCATGGGCGCCAGGAGATCGCGATAGGTAGGAACCTGGCCAAGAAGATCACTGTGACGAGTTGCTCAACGTCGAACGGAAGGGGTGACTGATGGGGCACAGTCACGCACCTAACTCGCTCCTAGCCAGGTCCGGAGCCGAAATGGTCGTCTTGGCAGGCAACCCAAACGTGGGCAAATCGGTGGTATTCAATGCGCTGACCGGAACCTACGTTGATGTGTCCAACTATCCAGGAACCACCGTGGAGCTTACCAGAGGAGTTTTTGGCGACCGCGACCTGGTCGATACTCCTGGCGTGTACGGGGTTTCCAGCTTCAACGATGAAGAGCGGGTGGCGAGAGACATCATCGTCGACGCGGACATCGTGATCAATGTGGTCGATGCGGTGCATTTGGAGCGTGATTTGTTCCTGACACTGCACCTGGTCGACATGGGCAAGAAGATGGTTGTCGCGCTCAACATGGGCGATGAGGCTCGCTCGCGAGGTGTGAAGATCGACCGGGACTTGCTAGAGGATCTTCTCGGCGTGCCTGTGGTCGAGACCGTGGCGGTCCTCGGATCCGGCATCCCCGAGCTCAAGGAAGCCGTGGGAAGAGCGCGGGTAGGGCACTCGGACGCACGAACGCAAGACGAGATCGTGCTCATGGCTTCGCGCGTGGGTACACGTGCCGAAGCGCTACTGGTGCTCGAGGGCGACGAGGTGATCGCTTCTCGGCATGGAATAGAACCCGGCAGTGCGCGAGACGAACTCTATTTGGCCAGGCGGGCGCGGGTAAACGACATCATCGGGCACGTGAGGACCGAGACGCAGGAAGGCATCTCGGTTTCGGCCAGGATATCGCGGGCCATGATGCATCCTGCGACGGGCATACCGATGTTGCTGGTGTTGCTCTGGGGGATGTACAAGGTGCTTGGGGAGTGGATAGCCGGGGGATTGGTGGGCGTGCTCGAGGAAGGCCTGATGATCACCTACTTCGAGCCGTTCGTGCGAGAGTCGGTCGGCGGGATCGTGGCCGAAGGGTCAGTGGCATATACGATCCTGGCGGGCGAATTCGGCGTGCTCACGATGACGCCCACTTACCTGATCGGAGTCATCTTCCCCCTTGTGACCGGCTTCTACGTACTACTCGGGCTTCTTGAGGACTCGGGGTATCTACCCAGGGTCGCAGCTCTTGCCGACCGTGCGCTTTCGGGCCTCGGCCTCAATGGGCGCGCCATCATCCCCATCATCCTGGGCCTTGGTTGCGTCACAATGGGCACGCTCACTACCCGGATACTCGGCTCGAAGAGGGAGCGCTTCATTGCCACAGCCCTCATGGCGATCGCGGTGCCCTGTTCGGCGCAGATCGCGGTCATCGCCGCATTGATGGCGGGAACGGGACCGGTCTATGCAGCCGCATACTTCGTCATCCTTCTGGCGATCTTCGTCGGAGTAGGGACGGTACTGGCGCGCATCACTCCCGGAGTGACCACGGATCTGCTCATCGACATCCCATCGCTCAGGCTACCGAGAGTCGACAACGTGTTACGCAAGACGGTGACCAAGGTGTGGCACTTCATGAAGGAGGTCACACTGTTCTTCGTGGCCGGCTCACTCCTGATTTCAACGCTGAGTGTCACTGGGGCACTTGTGAGGATCAAGGCAGCGCTCGAGCCGTTGACCGTTGGATGGCTTGGGTTACCTGCCGAAGCGGCTACTGCGTTCGTGATGGGCTTCGTTCGAAGAGACTTCGGTGCCGCCGGTTTCTTCAATATGGACCTCTCGCCGGCCCAGTTGTTGGTGGCGATGGTCACGATAACGTTGTTCGTACCTTGCATCGCGAGTGCGA
>DBEG01000131.1:13783-26581 GCA_002293965.1 Actinobacteria bacterium UBA912
CGGTGGCGATCGCGTTTCTCGCTGGCGGACTCATAGCGCGAGTGATAGGAGTGGTTTAGATGGCAGTAAGCAAGGCATGCTTGAATTGCAAAATGCCTCTTTCGCAAAGCGCAGTACGATGCCCACGTTGCAATGCCTTGAACACACCAACCTGCTCAGGGACCTGCTCTAAGTGCGCTAAGGGCGCAGTCAAGAAAGACTGAACCGGGATTTACCCTTTGCATCGACTTGTGCGCGGCAGTACGATGGTCGACGCGTGAATGTTCAGGCAACAAGAGAGAGGACCGGCACCATGTCAGAATCGACCAAAACCATGCAGCAGTTGACCATCTTGGGAATCGTTGCAGCGGTGCTACTCGTCGCGATCATCGGCATCTTCGTTTACCGCTCGCTGGCCCCGACCGAACCTCAACCAACCGAGCCGGTGGCTCAGGGAACCCAGACGACACCCCAGGGCCAGATGCCCCCGGGCGCGGATCAGGCACCTCAGGTCGAGTTCGATCCGGCTACGGCCCCGGTGGTTCCTGACGGACAGACCCCAGAAGAGTACGTTACAGAGTATTTGGAGCTTTGCTCGGCAGGTGAGTTCGAACAGGCATTCACCATGCTACCCATAGCGACGCAAGCACGCTACGGGACCGCCGCCTCATTCGCCGAAACCCTGCGAAGCTACAACATCTCCGGATTCGAGGTATCGCCACAGCAGGAGAGCGGCGACCAGATAACAGTCGTCGGGACGCAGCAGGCTCAAGGGATAACCTTTCCCCACACGTGGACCTTTGTCCCGGGAGAGGGCGGATCATGGCTCGTGAAATCCCGGCAAATGGGCTCGGCGAGCCAGTAGACCGTGTCTAGGGAATGAGTGGTTCGCTAGCCAGATATCTTGCTCCGGGCACAGTCCCAGACGTCATTCGTGCGTATAGCGAGCTGAGTGAGCGGGCCTCGAGTGCGGTCTTTGGACTCGAGGAAGAAGTCGTCATCGTCGACATCGAAACGACTGGGATCGATCCGGAGAGGGATCGGATCATCGAGGTAGCGGCCTTGCTTTGCCGAGGACCCGAGACCATCGACAGGTTCCACACCATGGTCGATCCCGGTCGGAGTATTCCCGAGGCCATCATCCAGCTTACTGGAATCGACACGTCGATGGTTCGGGGAGCGCCGTCTTCGGCGGAGGCCGCCTCGGCACTTGTCGACTTCGTGGGTGGCAGGGACGTGATCGCACACAATGCCGCCTTCGACCGAGAGTTCCTGCAAAGAGCGACTCTCGGTCGAGAGTTCGTCGAGCCGTGGCTCGATTCGGTCCGATTGACACAGATCGCGCTGCCTAGGCTGCGGAGTCATACGCTGTCTGACCTTGCCGCGGCCTTCGGCGTCCACACGCCCACCCACAGAGCTGGCGATGATGTGGAAGCGCTCGCTCGCATCTGGCGGATCGCTTTATGCGCACTCGACCTGCTGCCACGGGGGCTGATCCAGGAGCTCGCGACGGTGCTGGCCGGATACGATCCCAAGCTCTCGGCGACTTTGGCGCAGGTCAGCTTCCCTCAGAGAGTCGTCGCATTCGACCTTCGCGAGGAGAGGAAGCGCCTCGTCTTGGCGGACGACGCCGAAGCGATGCAGGACGCAAGAGAAGTCGAATTGCGGATTCCCAGCGAGACAGAGCTCGCAGAGGCGTTCTCCGACACCGGGCTGGCCGGCCGGATGTACACGAGCTTCGAGTCCCGCGCCGAACAGCTGCAGATGGCCCGCGCGGTCACAGAAGCGTTCGCCGAGGGGCGGCACGCCGCTATCGAGGCGGGCACGGGGGTCGGCAAGTCGTTGGCGTACCTGGCTCCGGCAGCGTACATAGCGCAGGCCAGCGGAGTCGGTATCGGCATCGCGACCAAGACGAACTCGCTGCTCGATCAGCTGGTGCACGGCGAGCTGCCGGCCCTGAGTTCGGCGATTGAGGCCGACCTCAGGTTCGTCTCGCTCAAGGGCTACGATCACTATCCGTGTCTTCGGAAGCTCGAGAAGGTTATGTCCGACCCGCAAGACATGCAGGCATCGGAGGTCGTCTCGGTCGCCACGCTTGCCTCTTGGACGACACAGAGCGCGTGGGGCGATCTCGATTCGGCCAACACCCATTGGACCACCGGCCTCAGGCAGCGGATATGTGCTTCGATAAGCGAGTGCACCCGCAAGAAATGTAGGTACTTTCCGAACCTGTGTTATCTGCACGGGACTCGCCGCAAGGCAGGGAAGGCCCACATCGTTGTGACCAATCACGCGCTTCTTTTCAGGGATGCCGCAACAGGTGGAGGGATACTGCCGACGCTACGCCACTGGATCGTGGATGAGGCCCATGCCGCGGAGGCCGAGGCTCGTCGCCAGTTGACTCTCGAGACCTCTCATCGGGACCTGGGCGCCACGCTGGCACTCCTTCACACCAAGGGAAGAGGAGGTATCCTCGAAGGCGTTCGGCGAAAAGCGCTGCAAGCGACATCTGTGACGACCACCGATCTGATCCACGCAGTAGACCTCCTTGAGGAGCGCATCGGGACAGCCATTGCGCTGACCGACTCGTTCTTCGATTACGTCAAGGATATCGGCGGGGCGATCGGAGATGCGGAGTACACCTACTGTGAACTCCGCATCGACGGTCGGATCCGAGAGACGAGGGAGTGGGCCGCGGTAGAAAGGGTCGGCGCGTCGCTGGCCAAACACCTGGGGGCCATCATCGAAGCCGGGCGCAACCTGGTGTTGCTCTTCGAGGAGGCCGGGCGGGATTTCTCCGAGACAGGTGCCGATGTTGCAGGTGCACTTTCGAGGATCGCGGGACAGCGCGAGGCGATCATGGTGGCGCTCACTGGCGAGCGACCGGACCTCCTTTACTACGCCGTGATCGACCGGCGACCGCACGTCAAGGCGGAGCGGCTTTGCGCCGCAAGCGTCGACGTCGGACAGATAATTGCCGAGGAGCTCTTCCCGCAAGCCGATTCGATGGTGTTCACCAGTGCGACACTGGCTTCCGGCGACGATTTTTCGCACTTCGTTCGCGGGGTCGGGCTCGACAGGCTGGGTCCGGCCGGTTTTCGCACAATCCGGCTGGACTCGAGCTACGATTTCGACCGACAGATGGCGGTGTTCGTTCCCGATGACATCCCGGAGCCCAATCGCCCGAAGTACAAGGAGTCGATCGAGGCCCTGCTCTTCGACACACACGTCGCGATGGGAGGCTCGATCCTGACGCTCTTCACCAACCGCCGGGAGATGGAGGCGCTCTACAGCGCGCTAGCCCCGAAGCTCAAGGCAGAGGGAATCGCTCTGCTCGTGCAAGGCAAGGGCGCCTCGCCCAAGCGCCTGCGGGAGCAGTTCATCGCCGATGAGCAGACATCGCTTTTTGCGACCAAGGCTTTCTGGGAGGGGTTCGACGCCAAGGGTCGCACATTGCGAGGCGTGGTGATCCCGAAGCTCCCCTTCGGCAGGCCGGATCAACCGCTAGCCGCGGAAAGGGAGTCGCGCGAGGGTTCAGCAGCGTGGCGCAAGTACGCGCTGCCCGAAGCGATCATCGAGCTCAAGCAGGCCGCCGGGCGACTCATCCGCTCGGCCGAGGACACCGGCTGTCTGGTGATCGCCGACTCGCGGGTGCTGAGCAAGACTTACGGCCGGGAGTTCCTCTCGGCGTTGCCGGTCGGCGATGTCGAGGTGTTACCCGCCGAGCAGATCATCCGCGAGATCCGTGACCGCTTCTCGCACCTCTGAGGGACCGAGAACCTCGATTGCACCCAGGTGCGCTACAACCTGACGAGCCAGCCACGCGTGCCCAGCGAAGGGGACTTCGGCCAGCGAAGAGCCGTCGGCGGTCTGCGTGAGCACCTGGAGACCGGGCCACTCTGCCGCGGCGAGCTCGAGTCCGGGCGCGAGGCGCAACCTGGCAACCGGTAGCCCCTCGGTTGCCAGCGGGGAGTCGACGGGAGTCACGCTTCGTAGGGCGAAGAGCCCGCCGGTGACCCGGATGTCGCAGATGCGGTCGAAGCGAAAAGTCCGCTCCGCCTCGGCATTTCGGCACCACGCGCGCAGGTACCAGGTGTCGCGGTCCCGCAAGGTGCCCACGGGCTCCACCGCGCGCTTCTGCGGCACGTCGCTACCAGCGCCCTGGTACTCGAGCTCGAGAACACGGCTGCTTTCGATCCCTAGCGAGACCCTCCGCAGCACCTCCGCGAAATCTGGCGAAGCTGCCGAGGAGGCCATTACCATGCGCTCCACGTCCTCGATGGGAGCGTTGGGCGAAGACGCCGAGGTGAGCGTCGCGAACAGCGGGTCCGCAGGGGGGACGCCGGCGATCTCGAGCGCTGCGATGAGAGCCGCCACTTCGGCGTAGGTGAGTCGGATCGGGCGCTCCAGGGCGGGCATCTGGCCGAACACGTCGACACTGGCACCATCCACGAGTACGGGGATGAAGCTCAACGGATCGCGCGGGTCGCCGCTGCAAAGCGAGAGCACGGTGAGCTCCTTGGCCAGAGTCTGCGGCGATAGGCCTGTTCGTTCCGACAACTCGGCGATGGGAATCGTGGTGTTGGGCGTAAGTTCGCGCATGACCGAAAGCACCCTCGTCAGCCGTTGCTGCCCGTCGATGCGCTCGGTCATGTCGTCACGCCCCGATGCATCTGGGCGACCTGCCGAAGACCTGCCTCGACGTCGCGGCCGATCTCCTCGGGGTGCACGATGGAGACGCCGGGCCCGTTCTCGATCACCCAGCGGGCCAGCCGCGAGCGACTGCGCGCATTCGTGTTCCACAGGCGCCCGCCATCCGGCGTGACATCGAGCGTGCCGCTACCTGCGGTCAGGTACTCGGCACGCCAAGCCTGTCCGGGGGCGATGGCGATCCTCACGTCGAAGTCTTCCTCGCCAAACTGGAACGGAAGCCTCACGTGGGATGAGATCGTGAAGTCTGCGGGAATCTCGAAGTCCGGGGTCCTCGGCGATCCGGCGTTGACGGACATGGACCGCATCAGCCGGATGGAGAACGTGCGGCGCGCAGAGATGTCCGCATCGAGAGCTACCAGGTACCAGCGCCCAGCGAACAGGTAGACGCCCCAGGGCTCCACGTTCCTTCGGCGATGCTGGCCCTTTGCCCCGGTGTAGTCGAAGGAGACGCGCTTGCGTGCGAGGATCGCATCGAAGAGAAGCGAGACCGCGGCGGACTCGTCGTCAAGAGCAGCCTCCTGTTGGCCGAGCGCAAGGGCGGGGTCCTCCGCGACCATCGATATCTTGGATAAAGCCGTACCCAGGGCTGCGCGGAAGGGAAACGACGGGTCATCGCCAAGCGTCGCCCCTATACTGCCGAGTAAGATCCGGTCTCCCGCCGAAAGGTGGATGCGCGGAGCGAAAGTGGCCTCAGCGTCAAGTATGTACCTGCCCTCGGCGTCGGCTTCGATCACGAACCCTGCATCGACGAGCATCCTCTTGTCCCGCTCGAACATGCGCTTGAAGGAGGCATCTGATTGGCTGGAGGCCGCGGGGTAACCGTCTGCTTGATCGCGGATATCCTCGGCGGTGATCGGCTTGCGCGCGCTCGCCAGCACCAGGGCCAGATTGATGACGCGCTCTATAGGATCGGGCATCGGCGGAGTCCTTTCGGATGCAGGCTTCGATTGTATCCGAGGCAACGTCGGCAGCCAAAGGAATAGGACGCGGCGCGGTGGATTTGGGACTGGTTAAAGCGAAACGAGGCGCGTGGGGGAACGCGCCTCGTTCTATCGAGCAGGCGGGATCCGCCCCTGAGGGGGGGAGGAGAGGGCGGGTCGCCACGCTCGCCAACTAGTTTAGCAACGAATGTGCCAACATATAAATAGAAATCGTCGACTTTCGTATATTTTTGTTCCCAATAGGGACCGGGTGCTAACATGGAAGCCAGAAAAATCGTCGTGAATCTATCGTAGGAGGACGGGTGGACCAGAACAAGCCGAAGATCAGCAAGAAGGTCATCATAGCGATCGCCATAGCCGCCCTGCTCCTCGCCGCAGGAGGTGCCTACGCATACTTCGAGATACAGGAGAGGGATGCAGCCTTAGGTCGGCTCGCCCAAGCGACGGAGCTGCTTGCTTCGGCGGATAGCATCGTGATCGACGTGGACACCGTGGTCAGGGGAGACATCACTCCTGAGCTGGGCGCCAATGCAAGTCAAGCGGCGACGGCATTACCGACGGCGGTTGACGAGTTGCAGGAAGCCAAGGCACTCCTGCAGCGAATACAAGACGACCTTCCCGAAGATCGAGCCCAGGAGGCAGTCGCACTGATCGCATCTGCCGAAGGGCGCCTCGAGATGCTCGAGCACGCTCCGCCCATCCTGCAGGCCAACATCGTTGCCGCCGCCGCTCTAGAGCCAGCTCGTGCAGCGTGGGAACACGTCTCGGCAGCCGAAGACCTCAAGGACCAGGCAACAACCGAATACAACAGACTGACCAGGGCATCGGTGACGCGCTCACAGCAGCTCAACACCCAGGCCGAGGAACGCTTCAAGCAGGCAGTCGAGCAATTCCGCCTGGCCGATGAAGCGTTTCCGGAGGCAGAGCTGACCAGATTCATCGCCTACATAGAGTCCAACCTCGAGATGCTGGCCGTCTCCAAGAGAGCCGATGCGGCGTTCTTGGCGGGCCGAATCGCCGAAGCGAACACCCTTGCTGCGCAGGTGAACACGAAAGATGCGCAGATTGTCGAACAACTGAAGGCTCTGCCCGAAACCCCGGAGGCGGCGATCGCAGGTGCTTACGAGAAACTGGCTGGAGTAGCCACGGAAAGTTATTTCGAGGCGCGGGATCGGGTCACTAAAGCAGACGCAGAGCTGGAGCGGCTGGCTCAGTAGGTCAACTCTTGCTCCAACCGCTGCCCCGCTCGGCCAGGGACCTGACATCTAGCACGGTTATCTTCTGACCGTCGACCTTGATGATGCCCTCCTCGGCTAGTTTGGCCAGTGCTCTGGACAGGGTCTCGGGTACGGTGCCCACGGCTGCGGCCACGTCGGCCTTCGACCTTTCGAGGACGACCTGAAGGCCGTCCGGGGATTTCGTTCCCGACGATAGCGCCAGGTGCAGGAGGTGTGCAGCCACGCGCGAAGGCACATCCAGCCGAAGGACCTGGACCTGCGAGGAGAAGGCGACCAGACGGCTTGCAAGGTCGGTGATGATCGTCTTGGCGACACGAGGCTCGCTCTCCAGCAGCCCGAAGAGCGCACTGCGGGGCAGCCAGGCGACGGTGGATGGCCCGATGGTCTCGATGAATGCCGGGTATCGACCGCCAGCAAGGGCAGCGATCGCAGCCAGAGGCTCGGTCGCCTTGAGGATCTCGAAGTCCATCCGGCGCCCATCCATCCCCAGGTGGTACACTCTGGCCTCGCCTGCCAGCAGCACGCCGAAGGAGTCGGCGGGAGCGCCTGCCTCGGCAAGTACCTCCCCGGCGTCCACGTCGCGGATCACCGCCGCGTCCAACAGTCCGCGCACGGCTACTTCACTGGCCCCGCTCCACAGGCGACATCGACGCAGGATCTCCAGCGCAACCGATCGTTCCATCCGACTCAATGCGACCTCCTCGGATATCTCTCACGCATTTCTCACGCGAATTGACTCAAGTCAAGGATACTACGCCGCCGCCTCGCTATCGTGAGGACATCAAGACCAAGCCACAGCAGGGATTGGAGTGTGGAGATGGGCGAAAGAGTCGTTCGGCAGATAGTCAGAATCGACGAGGACCTTTGCACCGGGTGCGGAGTGTGCGTCGGGCCCTGCGCCGAAGGGGCCATAGTCATGCAGGACGGAAAAGCCAAAGTCATTCGCGAGGAGCTGTGCGACGGCGCCGGATTCTGCCTGGGAGTGTGTCCGACCGGAGCACTCACGCTGGAGACCAGGGAGACGGTCGCGTTCGATCATTCAGCCGCCGAGGTGATCATCGCCGAGAAGAAGGCGAACTACATCGCACAACACTGTTTCTCGTGTTCGACCTCGGAGGACGATCGGCCCTTGCTGCCGGTCAGGAGGGCCGGCGAGTCGACGTGGGTATGTACAAGGTGCCTTCCCTCATTGATCCACGGTTAACCCGATTGGGCGAGTAGCCCGACCGATTGAGTAGTCAGTTCGATCAGTGTCCTTGGAATGGAAAGAGAGAAGAAAGGCGGTTCCCGATGTTTTGTAATCAGTGTGAACAGACGGCACGCAACACAGGCTGCACGACCGTAGGAGTCTGCGGCAAGAAAGGCGAGGTCGCAGATTTGCAGGACCTGCTGGTCCACGCTCTGAAGGATCTGGCCGCGGCGGCCATCGATGCACGGTCGCGGGGAGTCGACATCATGGAGGCGGGACGCTTCACGGCAGAGGCACTGTTCGCCACGCTCACCAACGTCGACTTCGACCCGGTTTCTTTCGGCAACCGGATCGATGATGCCGCTGGGTTGACCAGTCGCCTTCGGGCCGACGGCTCCGGTACAGCAACCTTCGTTCCCGAACCCACGGTGGAAGGCAAGATCGCGCAGGCTCTAGTCATCGGAAGTCCCTGGGATACTAACAGGGACGATGACGTTACGGCGCTCCAGCAGACAACTCTGTATGGCGCAAAGGGCGTCGCAGCCTATGCATACCATGCCAGGGTCCTGGGATATGAGGATCCTGCGGTCTACGAATACCTGTTCAAGGTCTTGGCCGCGATTCAGGATACGAACCTCGATCTCGGGGCATGGGTCGGCCTCGCACTGGAGTGCGGGAAGGTCAACCTGAGGGCGATGGAGCTTCTGGATGCCGGGAACACCGGCGTCTACGGGCACCCAGAGCCAACCGCGGTCGATTTGGGGCACAGGCCTGGCAAGGCCATCCTCATCTCCGGACACGATCTTCGCGACCTGGATCTGCTTCTTGCGCAGACCGAAGGACTCGGGATCGACGTGTACACACATGGGGAGATGCTTCCCACACATGCGTATCCAGCCCTCAAGAAGTACGCCCATCTCGCCGGACACTACGGAACCGCGTGGCAGAATCAGCACAGGGAGTTCGAGGCCTTCCCTGGCGCGATCCTGATGACGACCAACTGCCTTACCCCGCCGAAGGACTCCTACAAGGACCGCATCTTCACCACAGGGCCGGTCCGCTTCCCGGGAGTGGCCCATGTCGAAGATGACTACGCAGCCGTCATCGCAAAAGCGGTGTCGATGCCCGGTTTCACCGACTCCACGCAAGGCACGACGGTTTTGACCGGTTTTGGTCGCAATGCTGTTCTCTCGGTGGCCCCGGCAGTCATCGACGCGGTCAAGTCCGGGGCTATCAGGCACTTCTTCCTCGTCGGCGGTTGTGACGGAGCCAAACCAGGCCGCAACTACTACACCGATTTCGTGGAGAAGGCTCCCGCAGACACAGTGGTCCTGACGCTTGCCTGCGGCAAGTTCCGCTTCTTCGACAAGTCCATAGGTGACATCGGAGGTATCCCGCGGCTGCTCGACGTCGGACAGTGCAACGATGCTTACAGCGCCGTCCAGATAGCAGTGGCACTCGCCGAGGCGTTCGAGACGGACGTGAACTCACTGCCGCTCTCGATGATCCTCTCGTGGTACGAGCAGAAAGCAGTCGCGATACTGCTGACCCTTCTCCACCTCGGGATCACAGGGATCCGGTTGGGTCCCTCGCTTCCCGCATTCATCACACCCGCCGTTTTGCAGGTGCTGGTCGACAACTTCGGCATCCGACCGATAGGCGAGTCCGCCGAGGCGGACCTGGCCGAGATCCTAGGGTGAAGTCACACGTCTGACAGACTGTGACATCTTGGTTGATAACGGCCCGGCGCGTTCTGAAGTATCATAGTGCGCAAGGGCGCGGTCAGACCGCGCCGGGTCGAAGAAGTCACGGAGGAATCGATGGCAGAGGCTTTGCGCCATGTGACCGAGCTGGCCGATCATATCGGCCCGCGCCCAGCTACGACGGACTCAGAAGCCAGGGCAGCGGATTACATCGGGGATGAGTTCAGGTCTTACGGGCTGGACGTGAGCCGACAGGATTTCGATTGTCCCAGGACCTACGCCTGGACTTACGTGGCGTATCACGCCGCGACGATCATCTCGGCTGTAGCGCTCGCCTGGACTGACGCGTGGGGGCCATTGCGCTGGGTCGCTTTCGGGCTCGCGGCGATCACGGCGATCGCAATGTGGTTCGACCTGGATACCCGCAGCGGACTCTCGTCCCTCATGCCGAAGGGGCCGAGCCAGAACATCATCGCTAAGTCGTCTCCGCGGACGCGACGGGGCGAGAGACTCACCCAGGTGGTCATAGTCGCACACTATGACTCGGCGAAGGCGTCACTGGCCTTCGCTCCGGGGATGGTAAAGAACTTCGAGGCGACCTTCACCCTCATGAAGCTCTGTACCTTCCTGGTGCCGGTACTGATCTTCGTCGACAATTTGCGTTTCACTGGGTTCCTGGACCCATATCTTTGGTACGCAACGCTGGTCATCGCCGGCTATCTGGTGGTTCCGCTGTTGATCAACGTGCATCGGGAGATCGTGATGCGCGGCGTCGATGGTGCGAACGACAACGCCTCGGGAGTCGCGGCCCTGCTGTCCCTCGCTGAGCAGCTGGCGCCCGGCGACGACGTCGGCTCACCCGTGCGCATGCACACACAACCTTGGTCGCTCGAACTCGACGAAGATCTCGCCGACGCGATGGCTTCAAGCTCAGCGCCGTTCCGGAGCCCGGCCGGCTCGAGTGAGCTGCCTGAGGATTTCGAGTGGGCGAGTTCCCCGGAGCAGTCCGACGCTCCTCGGCAGGCAGCTCAGAGCACTCTGGACTTTGGGACTTTGGAGTTCGAGGCTCTCGAGACGACACGGGCGCGCCATCACGGACTTGGCGTCGAAGATGATGGCAACCAGTTGGCGTTCGATTCATTCGGCAGGCAGGAGCAGGTTGCACCCGCGATCGAATCGAGGCCAGCGGAGCACGAGAGCCATGGCCCCGGTCTCACCAAACGAGGGCTCCTGCGATTCGGGAAGAAGAAGGACGAGCCCCAGGAGGGCGGCATGAGCAGTTGGCTCGGAGTCGAGAAAGGGTTCGACGCTCGCGAGAAGGGCAAGGGCATCGGCCACTGGGACAACTTCGAGGACGACGATGACTCAGGTACGTTGGGCGGACGGGCAGGCGATGACAGGATCGGGGATCCGGATTACTCGGCGAACGAGGCATCCCGCATCAGGCGTCGGGTGACTGAGCGCGTTGATCGCGATCTCGCCGAGAAGGAGATATGGTTCGTGGCCACAGGGGCCGAAGAAGTGGGCACCTGGGGCATGAAGGCGTTCCTCGGCCAGTATGGCGAGGAGATCAAGGGCGCGTTCTTCATCAACCTGGACAACATCGGCGCGGGCAATCTGCACTGGGTCACTTCGGAGGGCATGGCTAAGCGTTACCCATCCGATCGGCGACTGGTGAGCTTGGCGAAGAAAGTCTCTCGCAGCGAGGACATCCTGGCCAAAGGGCGCGCCTACAAGGGGCTTTCGACGGACGCCACGCCCGCTCTGGCCCGCAGGTTCAGGGCGATGAGCATCATGGCCTTCGACGTGAACGGGCGGCTCCCCAACTGGCACTGGCACACCGACACCACCGAGAACATCGACCCGGAGAACATCGAAGCAGCGGTGGCCCTCACGAAGGGCATCGTTCGAGAGCTGTAGAGGTCGGGAGGCTCGACCCAGCGGGAAAGTGCACCATGCCTGGCGAGCGTCTTCGGCGAGGAACCGTGCTAGAACGCGGTTTCGGCGTCAACTTCGACCTTGCGCTTCTGCGCGAAACTGTCAGCGTAGAACGTCATGATGCAGCCGATTCCCATCAGGATCGTCGAAGCCCAGAACACCGGCAACATCAGCGCCGAATCCTGGAGTGCTGCGCACACGATCGCGAACAGGATGAAGCCCAGGTGGAGTAGCCCGGAGCCGATCTTGATGATCCGACCCTTGGTGAAGTACGAGGGCGCGCGACCGCCAGCGATCGTCTTGGCCACCACGGCAATCTGGATGAGGCCCGCGAGCACCATATAAGCCGTGACGCCCATGGCCAGCGATCCGGTGGCGACCCACGCCGCCACACCAGCCACCAACATGATGCCGGAAACGGCCAGCAGTGTGGCCCGCTCGAACAGACGCTTCGGCACGCAAAGCCCCATCGCCACGATGAGCAGGGTGAGCATCGGGGCTGCGATCCAGTTCATCACGTCGATGTAATCCGCATAGCCGATTGCCGAGAAGTTCGGGACATTCGCTTCGGCCCACCAGACGTACCCGGTGCCGATGAAGGACTGGATGCCCAGACCCACGAGGAGCAAGACGGTGACGATCAACAAGATGAAGTCCCAATCGCGGTGCAAGCAGAGCTTTCTCATGTCAGGCCTCCGATAAAGACACTCATCGCATCAGACACGTACGCATGCGCTCCGGGAATCACGTAGGAGGAGATGTAGGTCAGCGCCAGGACTATGAACGAGGACAAACCCAGGACTGCCACCCACTTCCACATGCCGCGTTTGCGCAGGTAAAGGCGAGCGTGGAGCACCGCCGTGTAGAACAGCCACATCATGATCGACATGTTGACCTTGCCCGACCACCACCACGAGTCTCCCTGCCACGCCATGATCGCCCAGGGAAATCCGATAAGCAGCCCGATAGTAAGCTGGAAATAGCCGAAGCGCGTCCAGCGATACGCTGTGGTCTCATACGCCGAATGCCGACGAAGGACCATCTGTAGCGTCGCGATGAAAGCCAATGCGAAAGCCGCATAGCTCAAGAACAGCATG
>DBEG01000018.1 GCA_002293965.1 Actinobacteria bacterium UBA912
GACCGCACCGCCACCTTCGGCAAAGGCGACCACAGCCGCCGAGACCATCGCGGCGCTCTCGTCATCGAGCCCAGCGTCGGGCTCGTCGAGCAGGAGGATGTCGGGGCCGGTCAGGATGACTCGCAGCAGCGCGATGCGGGCCGCCTGCCCCACCGAGAGCTGCGCCGCATCACGCGTGAGAGCCACGGAGGGAAGGCCGACGCTCGCGAGCGCCTCGGTGAGCCCGGCATCGGACGGTGGTGATTGGCCGAGGCGGATCTTCAGGTGCCAGGGCAGCAACAGGTTGTCGCGAACGGTGCCGGGCGCAAGCATGGTGACCTGCGGGAGCAAGGTGACGTGCCGCCGCCATTCGGCAGGCGCGAACTCCGCGGAGTCGCGACCTCGCAGGGTGAGCAAACCGCTCGCCTGCGGTTGCATGCGCGCGAGCACGCGCAGGAGTGTGGTCTTGCCGGAGCCGGAAGGGCCCCGGACCTCGACGATCTCGCCGGCGTCGAGGTGTAGCGAGGTGCCGTCGAGTAGCCGCTGCGAGCCACAGTCGCAGCGAACGGCGACCTCGAGGTCCTTGGCGGTGAACAGCTTCAACGGCAACCGGCCTTCCGTGCGCGTGTTCATGGCGGAGGCGCGTGCGAATCGAACACACCCGGGACGCTCTTCACGCCCCACTACGGTTTTGAAGACCGCGGGAGCCACCAGGCCCCATCCGCCTCCAGTCAAGGATTCTGCTGGTCGGCGCGCGAAAACGCAAGTGTGCGATCTGCCGAGAGGAAGCTCTGCGCTATTCAAGCGCCTCGTTCACGCCTGCTTCGCCTCTGACATCCCTACATCACATGATCCTGTTGTGCTCCCTGGCTGCGCTGTTGAGTCTGACCGCCAGGAGGTCGACGTCTGTACGCGGCAACTGGGCATCCGCTTTATCTTGAGCCCCCCGACAGAGTTGCGCGTTGTGCACCGCGGCGGGTAGCCGCGAGAGTAACTCCGAGACCGGCGGATAACTTTTGTCGTACTCGGGGACATGCGTCTTGAGTCTTGCGACCACCTCATCATACGAGCACATATACCGCGTAGTGTACTCGTAGTGCAGGATCAACCAATACTCGAAACACGGCGAACTCATTGCCACATGGATGCCCTCACGTCGTGCAAGATCGAGAGCCCGATGAAGCTGCTCAGTGCCGAGTCTCTGCTCGGAGTCGAATACAGCCCAGACTTCCTCATAGGCGACTCCAGCGCCCCTCTTTGCCTCTTTCATTCGAGCCAGATGCTTGTCGATGCCGTGTTTTACTATAGTCCCGGGATCGGTTCCGGGAGCCTTGACGACCTCAACACTAGTGGCGGCCAATCTGAGGGCGCTGCGCAGGCCCTCAAAGTACTTGGGCTCGGTCTTCTCGCCCTCAGTCACAATGAGTACCGCTGGCTCCGGCTCCCGACCAGGGCGGCCTCGTTCGTAGGTCTGCTTGCGACGGCCCTTCATTCGATTCCCAGTCCCGGCGGGATCATGGGGATCGCCCCGTAACGACCAGCAAGGTAGCCGTTGAAGAGCGCTTCTTTTGGTCTCGGCTTGTAGTCCGAGAGAGGATAAAGGTGGGTGGCTCCAGAGTGATCCTTCTCGGTGAACCACACTTGATCACGACGAAGGAGCGATCCGGTGAGCAAAAACGGGTTGTGAGTAGTGAAGATCACCTGCGCGCCACGCGGATTGGTTTTTGGTGAAAACAGGGTTTTGAGCAGTTCCGCTACCAGGACCGGGTGCAGGCTCGCATCGAGTTCGTCGATGAATACAGTCAGTCCTCTTTCGAGGACATCAAGCCAGGGTCCCGCCAGGGCGAACAAGCGTCGCGTTCCCGCTGATTCATTTACCCAGTCGATCGATGCCGTCGAAGTGGCCCCTTTGTGCTCAAGCGCTATGCTGAGGGAGCGATCTTGCATGGAGGCTATCGCCTCGGGCTGCAGGAGCCTTCTCATCACTTCGAGCATTTCCGCTGGAGGTTCCTGCTCCTCGACCTTTGCATCAACGACACCTATATCCGCATGAGCGAGTATCATCATGAGACGATCACGCAGTGGTGAGCCGTCTTTGATCTGGCTCGCGGAGTAAGACGGATCGAAAGGCATATCCAAGTCAGCCCCTAGGTTGAGTGTCCCAAGCGAATGGGAGAACCACCCGTAAGCCTTCTTCAGCTGAGGATTGTTGAATTGGGCTCCCGACGAGACCAACAGAGAATTCTCCCGCACCATGTCGAGAAGTTCATTGCTGATCTTGAGGTTCCCGGCCGGTCTGCGCCAATCGTATGAGGCTGTCTCTGGGTTCCATGTCCTCTCGAACCATGCCTGCTCTCTTCCATGCGGGAAGGCGAACAATCCCTCATACAGAACGCGCTCAGGAACATAGTGGATGTCGTATTCGAATCGAACGCCTTCGTGGACGAACGCGACGAAGAATTTCGTTGGATCCGTGCCCCTCTGGGGGTTGAGGCGGAAAGGATTGTACGGCAGCGGATTGTCGGGGGCAGTAGCAGCAGAGTGAACAACCATGTGTTGCAGGACGTGCATCGCCTTCACAACGGTACTTTTGCCAGACGCATTCGGGCCATAGAGTGACACCCCTCTGAGAAGGCGCACTCCCGCGAGACCGGGTAGCTTAGGATCGAAGACATTGTCCTCGAGGTCCTTGTAATAGTTGCTCGCGACCAGAGACAGCGTCTGGCGCGAATCGATGGAGCCGAAGTTCTCGACTCCGAACTCAATGAGCATGAATCCTCCTATAAGTAGCCCTGTAACTCAGTCTGTACCCGATTTTTGCGCATGTCAAGCAATAATCGACCCAGGACTACCGTAATTCGCTCGCTGAGTTATTTGGTGCGCCGCGGGTCCATTGCCCCCAACCCGCCGTCCCCTACCGCTTGCGCAGCTCGCGAAAGTCGCCGTCGCGCTTGGTCAGCCCATTCGCGTCGAAGTACTCCAGCAACGGGATCGCGTACTTACGCGAGACGCCGAGCGCCGTGCGGATGTCGCTCGCCGTCGCGGGGCCGTGCGCTGTCAGGAAATCCGTGAGCCGCTTGCGGGCCTCTTCGATCGACGCCGCCGCGAAGTGCAGCTCATTGCCGAGCCTCAGGATGCGGCCCTTCTCGGCGAGTTCGCGGAGCGCGGCTTGCGCGACCTTGACCTCCACCCCCGCTGCCGAGGCAAGCTCGGCGAGCGTGACCGGCGCGAGCCCCTGGCTTGTGAGCATCGCTTCGATCGCCGAGGCGGTCGCCTCGATGTCGGC
>DBEG01000091.1 GCA_002293965.1 Actinobacteria bacterium UBA912
CGGCTGATCAACACGGCGCGCGGCGGCATATTCCAGGAGCAGGCACTCATCGATGCGGTCAGAAGCGGCAAGGTCGCAAGCGCCGCGATCGACGTCTTCGAGGTCGAGCCGTGCACCGACTCGCCACTCGTCGAGCTTGAGAACGTCATCCTGACGCCGCACTTAGGCGCGAGCACCGCCGAGGCCCAGGACCGCGCCGGCGAGCAGATCGCCGAGTTCGTGGCGGCTGGACTCAGAGGCGAGATGGTCCCCACGGCCGTCAACATCGCGCCGGTCTCGCCCGAGGTCTACGAGAAAGTCGGTCCATACCTGAAGGTCTCCGAGGACCTGGGCAAGATGGTCGCACAGATGGCGCGCCAGGGGCTCGAATCCCTCGATATCCGCTTCATCGGTGCGCTCGCAGAGACCGACACACGCATCCTTCGCACCGCAGTGCTCAAGGGAATGCTCACCGTGGTCAGTGCGGAGTCTGTGAACTTCGTCAACGCCGATTACTACGCCGAGCAGCGCGGTCTGCGCATCACCGAGACCAAACAGCCCGAGACGGCGGATTACGTGTCCTCAATCTCCGTGACAGGCACCGGCCCGACCGGACCCGTTGAGGTCTCCGCGTCGCTTATTGGTAAGAAGAACGAGCCGCGCATCGTGTCGCTTTTTGGATACGACCTGGACATGACACCAGCGGATTACATGGCGTTCTTCCTCTACGCCGACAAGCCCGGCATGATCGGCAAGGTCGGGACGATTCTGGGCGCCGAGAAGATCAACATCGGATCGATGCAGGTCGCACGTAAGGAAGCCGGTGGACAGGCCCTCATGGGTCTCACCATCGACAGCCAGATGACCGCAGAGTTGCTCAGCCAGATCATCGAGGCTGCCGGAATGGATGCCGCGTGGAGCGTCGAGCTGTGAAGGTGAGGGCGAATCGCTCGTGAGTGAGTCGACGATACCGGCGGCAGCTGCAGACAAGGTCTACATCTTCGACACGACCTTGCGCGACGGGGAGCAATCCCCGGGCGCCAGCATGAACACCGAGGAGAAGCTCGAGATCGCAAGGCAGCTCGTGCGCCTCGGCGTCGACGTGATCGAGGCTGGCTTTCCCGCATCGAGTCCCGGAGACTTCGAGAGCGTGCGGCGTATAGCTGCCGAGGTAGGCGATGCCTGCGTGGTCTGCGCCCTGTCGCGTGCGGTACCCAGCGACATCGAGAGCGCTGCCGCGGCCCTGGCTGGCGCAGCACGCCCGCGGATACACACGGGCATCGGCGTCTCCGAAAGCCACCTGACACACAAGCTCCGTATCGATCGGGCGACAGCTCTGGAGCGGGGAGTGGCAGCGGTGAAGTTAGCACGCTCTCTAGTCGGCGAGGTGGAGTTCTATGCCGAGGATGCGGGGCGGGCCGATCCGGCCTTCCTCTACGAGATGGTCGAAGCTGTCATCGCGGCCGGGGCCAACGTCGTCAATATCCCGGACACCACAGGCTATACGTACCCCGGAGAGTTCGGAGCGCTGATCGGTGGTCTGTTCGAGCACGTCCGAGGCATAGAGGACGTGATCGTAGCGGTCCATTGCCACAACGATCTGGGCATGGCCACTGCCAACGCGCTAGCAGGCGTGAAGGCCGGGGCTCGCCAGGTGGAGTGCACCATCAACGGCATCGGCGAGCGCGCTGGCAACACCGCGATGGAAGAGGTCGTCATGGCCCTTCGCGCCCGGCGGGAGTACTTCGGCGCCGACACCACGATCAACACGCGGGAAATCATGCGCACCTCGCGCCTAGTGAGCAACATCACCGGCATCTTGGTGCAGCCCAACAAGTCGATCGTCGGCGCCAACGCCTTCGCGCATTCCAGCGGCATCCACCAGGACGGCGTACTCAAAGAGCGCACCACCTACGAGATCATCGACCCGGTCGAGGTCGGCCTTGGCGGCAGCGCGATCGTGCTCACTGCACGAAGCGGGCGTCACGCCCTGCGGCACCGTCTGGAGCAACTCGGATTCGATCTCGCCGAGGAGGAGTTCGAGCGCGTACACCATGACTTCCTTGAGCTCGCAGACAAGAAGAAGGAGGTCTACGACGAGGACATCGAGGCGCTGGTCTCGGAGTCCGAGCGTACCTCGGCAGGGGAGGTCTACCACCTGCGCTCCCTGCACGTCATGAGCGGTGAGCCCGGGATCCCGACCGCCACCGTAGAACTGGTAGAGGTCGCAACCGGCTCGGTGCTCGTCGATTCGAGCCACGGAACCGGCCCGGTCGATGCACTCTATCGCGCCATCAATCGCCTCATCGAGGTCGAGAACGACCTGATAGAGTTCAGCGTGCAGAGCGTGACCAGGGGCATCGACGCCCTGGGCGAAGTCACCATCCGCATCCGCAGTGCCGACGGGCGCGTCTTCACCGGCCGAGGAGCCCACAGCGACATAATCACCGCTTCGGCACGTGCCTATGTAAACTCACTCAACCGATTGCTGCTGGCGCACAGGCAGGAGCTTTCCGCCGAAGCCGATCCAACTACCCCCGACCGCCCCTGACACAGGAGGAACCAGACCGATGCCCCGCCCCATGACCATCACCGAGAAGATCCTAGCTGCACACGCCGGCCTCGATGAAGTCGAGCCAGGACAGCTCATCACGTGCAAGCTCGACATCGTGCTTGCCAACGACGTGACCGCACCGATCGCGATCCGCGAGTTCCGGCGCACTGGCGCGACGAAGGTCTGGGATAAGGACCGCGTCGTCCTCGTGCCCGATCACTACGCCCCCAACAAGGACATCAAATCCGCCGAGCAAGCCAAGGTCATGCGCGACTTCGCTCGCGAGCAGTCGATATCCCACTACTACGAGATCGGTTGCATGGGCGTCGAGCACGCCTTGCTGCCCGAGCAGGGAGTGGTAGTACCCGGCGACGTCATCATCGGAGCGGACTCCCACACCTGCACCTACGGAGCGTTGGGCGCATTCTCGACCGGAGTCGGCAGCACTGACGCTGCCGCCGGAATGGCCATCGGCGAGGCGTGGTTCAAGGTGCCCGCATCGATCAAATTCGTCGTTAACGGTGAGTTCGGGCCGTGGGTGTCCGGAAAGGACCTCATCCTGCACATCATCGGGCTGATCGGTGTCGACGGAGCGCTCTACCAGGCCATGGAGTTCACCGGTTCGACCTTCGATCGGATGGGCATGGACGACCGTATGACTGTGTGCAACATGGCGATCGAAGCCGGTGCCAAGTCCGGAATCATCGCTGTCGACGACATCACCCGCACCTACCTCACCGGCCGTGCCGAGCGCCCCTGGGTCGAATACCACTCTGACCCCGAAGCCCACTATCCGCGCGTCATCGAGATCGACGCCGGCGTACTCAAGCCGACGGTGTCCTTCCCGCACCTCCCATCGAATACCCGTCTCGCTGAAGACTCGCGCGATGTAACCATCGATCAGGTCGTGATCGGGTCGTGCACAAACGGCCGCCTGGAAGACCTTCGTATAGCCGCCGAGGTCCTCAAAGGTAGGAAGGCACACGATCACGTGAGGCTGATCGTCATCCCGGCAACGCAGGAGATCTACCGCGCCGCGATGGCCGAAGGACTCTTCGATATCTTCCTGGACGCGAATGCCGCGATCTCGACCCCGACATGCGGACCTTGCCTCGGTGGCCACATGGGGATCCTTGCTGCAGGAGAGCGTGCAGTAGCGACGACGAACCGCAATTTCGTGGGCAGGATGGGCGACCCGACCAGCGAAGTCTACCTGAGCTCGCCAGCCGTTGCTGCGGCAAGTGCTGTGGCCGGACACATCGCACTGCCGGACGATCTGTAGCCGAACCGCCCCTTAGGCACTCGATTTGCTAGCGGGTAGGCGTCGGATAGAAGCCAGAGAGCCATGTGAGAACTTTCACGTTTGGGGTATATCCACCCCCGAGTGTGTGAGGTAAACTTGCACGCACTGTCCGAATGAAGCCAAAAATGCGCAAGCACCCGCCCGCTCAGACTGTCGATTTGCCGATGACGGAGGAAACAGATGCAGCAAGACCGCCCAGATGACCGCGAAGGTTTCCACTTCGACGAAACCGCAGAGCCAGCCCCCCGCAAGCAGATCCGGCGCAAAAGCTCGATCTTCGATGATCCCGTGGTTCGCAAGATGGCGTTCGTCGCAGTCGGTATCCTGATCATCTTTCTTGTTACCGTCGTCAGCGCACTGATCACAGGAGTGATACAACCCGGCGGTCCGAGAACGGTTCTTGAGCGCGATATCTCGGTGTCAGGCGCAGCGGTGCGTGCGGGCACCACTGATACAAGCGTCTGGGCCCGGCACATCTCGGCTCTTATCCTTGACGGCCAATTTGGTCGTGCCGAGAACATCCTTGCCACCGCTAAGGCTAGCCTGGATGACTCTGCGACGGCCGACATCGTCCTCAGTGAGGCTCGCCTATTGAGGGCACAGGGGCAGTACGAGGAGGCCCTCGAGGTCGCCGAGGCCGCAAGGACCCAGCTTCGCGAGCATCACGAGGGCCGTCTGGCGCAGGCAGGCCCAGTTGCCAACGCGGCTCGCCTGGAGGGACTCCATGACAACTACGACATCGCGGTGCTGGTCAAGGCAGAGATCTATCGGGACATGGAAAAGTGGGATAGCGTGCTGGAACAGTACGACATCTTCATCGAGACCAATCCCGGAGCCGCAGATATCCTGACGGATCGCGGTGACGTCAAGTTCGAAATGGGCGATAGGAGCGGCGCAGAAGCGGACTACCGTGAAGCGCTTAGATTCTACCCTGACTACGAAGAGGCCCTTGTGGGGCTAGAGAGGATCGGATCGTCTCAATGACCGATACAGTTGCAGAAAGTTCCTCAGCTGCTCAGAACCAGGAAGTGGTATCCCGACGTGGGCGCAGGATCCTAGGCCTTGTCCTCGTCGTTCTCCTCTTGCTTCTCAGCCTCGCTACGTTCCTTCTCTTCCGCTTGCTGGATCCCCCAGGTGAGGCCCCGGTCGCCGGTGAGTTACTCGGTATCGAATGGGTGCGCTCGATCTATGGGATGAGTGTAGCACCAGAAGATCAGTTCTCGCGAACCGCGGCCGCAGCTCCTGGCCCTGATGGATCGATACACATCACCGATGCGACGCACGGTGCCATTATGAGGTTCACTCCAGATGGTCGCTATATCGAATCCTTCCGCGGTCCGGATGCCGACCCGCTGGTAGTTCCCGGTCGCCTCACGGTGGGTCCGGATGGTAAGATATATGTCGTGGAGACCCAGAACGACCGGGTCAGGGTCTTGAACCCGGACGGATCGTATATCGGTACTTTCAGCGTTCCCAAACCGGCCTCGATCGCGGTGAGTGAAGACAAGATAGTCGTGGGTTCTGTCAATGGGTTCGCGATATTGGATCCTACCGACGGCAGCCCGGTCAACGTCATCGGTTCACGTGGTCAAGCCGACTATCAGTTCGACTACGTACACGGGGTTGCGATTGCAGAGGATGGCCGCATCTTCGTCGCGGACTCATTCAACAACAGGCTCAGCGCCTATGATGCAGAGGGCAACCGCCTGTGGATAGTCAGAACAGGAAAGCCATCCAACCGCGCAGAGATGATTGACGGACGTCTCACGGTGCGCGAGCTTGAGGATCAGGCCCTTACCGGCGAGGAAGCCCTTCAGTTGCCCCTGGGAATAACCATTGATGGTGCCGGCAGGATCGTTGTCGCCGACATGTTCGAATGTGTACTGGCGGTCTTCGATCCCGAAGACGGTTCGCTGATAGGCAAGTACGGCACGCCGGGGCCGGAAGACGGCAAGTTCTTCTACCCGACCAATGTCAGCTATGATCCGCAACGCGATTGGTTCACCGTCTCCGACACCCAGAACAACAGGGTTCAGATCGTGAGACTGCCGGATTCATCCGGGGGCGATGATGCGACTGCTGCCGCGAGGCGGGTGCTAGACGGACCGATACGGGCATGCGCTATCCCATTGGCCTTGGTGATCCTCGCTGCTGCAGTGATGCTGTTCTTGCGCAGAAGGAAACAGCAGGAGGCTAGCACCACCGAAAGCACGGAAATTGTTGGTGGATCGAGATAATCCATGGGCTATTTTGTGTGGATTTTGTGATAGACTCCATTTGTACAGTTTCGTTAATCGAAACCGCACATAGATTGCGTGTGAACTGTTCGAGCGTAGGGGCAGTCATAGACTGCAGAGCGGTTCACTAATCCGCTTGGGAAAGGAGGTGCAGTACATGAAACAAGCAATGACCCATAAATTCCTTACAAGAGGAGAATATTCAGTGAAAAGAAGAAGTGTTCTCGTTGTCGCGCTTGCGGTCGCTCTCGTCTTTTTGTTCGCAGCCTCCGCATTCGCATCGTTCCTTTCCCCGACAAGGGCCAGGACCTGGAACTGGATGGCCGACTACTACACTTGGGGATCGCCCATCGGTTCTGGAGTCACTGGTGGGACCCTGTTGAGCGCCACTGGCGCAAACGCTACGAACCCCGGTGTGCATGCCAACTACCTGGCCAACACAGCCAAGTGCGGCATCTGCCACTCGGTTCACCGTGCTGCCGGTACCGGCGTCCAGTTGTTGGGAACCAACAACCCCACGTGCGCAGGTTGCCACGTGGTTGGTTCGACAGTGACCAATGTTGTCGTCAACTGGGGCACAGGCCCTCACAGCGGTGGTAACGTGGCTGCTTGTCAGGCTCGCGCCTGCCATCTGGACAACCCGCATGGTGCTAACGGCTCGCAGTACGCGATCGTCGCTGCAGCGCTGCTCAACCCAGCTACTGACGCACTGCTCGTGACTCCGACCGCCAACCCCGCCCGATCCGGGATCTCCGTGGCTGAACTCGATGGTCTGGGCACCTGGCCAGCGTCCACACGTTCGCTGGTGCGTACCGGTTACAACTGCAACATCTGCCACTCGTCCACGACATTGGCAGTTCTCAACCGTGGTTGGGCTGATGAGCGTCATACCAACATCGATGGAACGGCATCCCCGCTGGTACTCAAGCAGGGTCACATCGGCGTTGCAACCCCGAACGTCGAGGTCGAGGTATGGACATCACCCGCAGGCGTAAGCACGACGGTGACCGAGACCGTTGACACCGCGTTCGCTCCAGTCACTGGTTGCGTGAGCTGTCACGACCAGACCGACCCGCGGACCAGGTCAGGGTTCACGTTCCCGCATGGTCAGACAACAGCTGCCGGTGCTGGATCCAACATGCCTGATGGCACCAGAGCCTTCCTCTGGATGGGCTTCTCCGGTGGGGCTGGACAGGCTCTAACGCCTATCACCACCAACGACATGAAGGCATATGACGGCAACTGCCTGAAGTGCCATCGTGACAACGCCGGCGCTGCTGGTGTGGGTGTCACCTACTAGGATAGTTCTAGGCGATAGATGATCTGAGAGACTGATCAGTCAGTCGAACAGACGGTTGAGGGGTCGGCCCCGATATGGGGTCGGCCCCGATTCATGCAACTGCGCTACCAGCTGCGACTCCGGGTGTCCATTGCGTCGACTTCAGCGATTTGGGGTAATGTTTTGCGCCTGATCCGAAAATCCCTACTCTGGCTCATTGTCGCTCTGCCGCTCGCCATACTCCTCCCGGTCAGTGGTTATTTCTATATGGGATTTGCGCCGTGTGCATCGTGCCATCAGGACGGATCCTTTGTTCAGGCTACTCAAATGAGTGCTCACTCTGCTGTCAGTTGCGCTGATTGTCATGCTGCAGGGGGAGTCGTCGGGCGAGTGGATTTTGGGGTGCGTCATGTAGTCAACGCCCTCCCTTTCGGACCCGATGGCTCGAGGGATGTTGCGGCAATAGACGACCAGACTTGCCTCGAGTGTCATCAGACGGTGATGGATGGTTTAGTCGAAGCTGACGGCGTGAACGTCAACCATGCATACTGCTCAGCAACGAACCCATGTACCGACTGCCACTCGACTGTCGCCCATGGCCGGGAGATCTCCTGGATTCGAACGTATGACATGGAGACGTGCCTTGGCTGTCACGTGGATGTGGGCTCTGTGGACTGCGCAACCTGCCATGCTGGTAGATTGGCGGAAGACAGGATCACGACCGGTATCTTCGCTATCACCCATGGCCCTAAGTGGGAAGAGACACATGGCATGGGGGACTCATCGACCTGCACCGCCTGCCACACGGTCGCCGCATGTCAAACATGCCACGGTGCGGGGGTTCCTCATGAGGCTAGGTTCGTGAGCGTCCACGCAGAGTATGCCAAGGACCCGGAACAACTTTGTGTCGATTGCCACGATCAGAGTTTCTGCGATGACTGCCATGGCCTTGCGATGCCTCACCCCAATCAGTTCGTGCGCGCCCACGCTCAATATGCTGAGCAGGACCAGGAGCTGTGTCGCCGGTGCCATCTGCAGCCTGATTGTACGGTCTGCCATGAGACACATGTGCACCCTGGTGGAGCGATAGACTCATTGCCTGGCGGGGGTGAGACTCGCTGATGGAAGAGGCCCTTGCATCGCTTTCCGGTCTGTGGACACGGTTGCTCACCCTTCTTCTAGACCCCGCTTCCGACATCGGTGCGGCCCTCGCACTCTATGCGATCCTAGGCACCTTACTTGCGATCGTTCTGGTCATAGCAATCATGTTCGTGGTTGGGACGCCCGAGGATGAAGTCCTGGAGTCAGAAGATTCAGATATTGACACTCGGCCTATCGAGCGTGAAGCCCACCCGTCTAAGCCGACCGTTGCACCCAAGCCACCGTTGCCCCCGCGCACTCCCAAACAGCGCCTAGTCGCCATAGGGATTACGCTTGTCGTCGCCTCAACGGCCTGGTTGATAGCTGGATATTCGACGAGCACCACGTGGGTGTGCTCCTCTTGTCACGTCGAGACTGTCCACACTGCTTCGACTGTTCAGGCCGATCCGCACGCTGACGTTTCGTGCGTGGCCTGTCACGAACCGGGGGGGTTGCTTGCAAGGGTATCGACAGGACTGTCCGACAGGGGTCTTCACTTCATGTCCCAACTGGCAGGGATCCCCGCACAGGATTCGTATGGCAGGGTCACTCAGTCGGCATGCTTGTCGTGTCACTCTCCTGAGGTTGCAGGTATAGTGCTGGACGACTACAGGGGGATCAGGGTCTCGCACGATGAGCCGCTTGCTGCTGGTGCGACATGCTTGGATTGCCATCGTCCAGCGGAAGGACGAGTCGCTGCCCACAATGCAGGGATGAATCCATGCTTGCGCTGTCATAACTCGACGACCGCTAGTGCGAGCTGTGATACATGTCACGCTGGTGAGCCCGCCGCTGCGAGTGCCCCATCTACCGCCAATGCCTCTGTGTTGATCGAGGATCTGTCATGCGGTGGCTGTCACGATGAGGAGCGCTACTGCGATCCGTGTCATGGAGGCGTCAGGCTGCCTCACTCTCGAGAGTTCATGATGGTGTCCCACGCGAGGGCGGCTTTCGTCGACTTCGTATATAACGATGGACGTCGGTGTGGACAGTGTCATACTGCAACACGGAACCCTTGCACTCAATGTCATACCCCACAAATGGGTGCCGCTCATGGCACGGATCTCATCCGATGGCATCAGACGGCGGACGCTCAAGCATGTGATTCTTGCCATCGGCAGTGGGCGTTCAGTGAGGAGCGAGATTTTTGTGCGGACGTATGTCATACCGAGGCCGCTATCAGGTATAGCCCTCGCTAGGTGACGTAGATGTCTGGTCGAGCAACAGAAGCCCCCGGATACCTGAAGTACGGGCTTTCTTCTTTCCTGCTAGCGGCGTTCCTGTCTCCCGGTGCCTGGCTGATATTCAATCTTCCTCCGGTGCCTGTGGCCCAAGCGTTCAACCTGGCCACCGCTGGTGCTTGCCTCATCGCTTCAGCGGCTAGCGTTGTCATGTTCGCTGCCCTGGATCGCCGACTGGCGGTCGGCGTGGTGGGGATCGTCTTCGCAGTGACAGCGTCCTGGTTGACTGCGGGGGATTCGTTCGCGACTGCTTTCTATGACCTTTACGCAAACATGCCGCTTGTGCAGTGGATAGCGTTTCTGGTGATGTTCATTCTGGCGGCAAAAGTGGCCCTTGCGCGCAGCCGAGTCGAAGATGCCCTAGTCGCGGTAGTGTGTTTCGGCGTACTGCTATCGCTGGTACTAGTCTTTCAACAGGTCACCACTGCAACGATACGGGTCTTCGGCTCGACAGGGTATAGTACGGCGGCATTGATGCCGCTGGTCCCTATAGCCGCGGTGTTGGCGGCGTCGCGAAAGGACTGGAGAAGATCGGCGCTATATGCTGCTGCTGCGATCATCTGTCTAGCTCTGGGCGTGTTCTCTGGCTCTGTGATGGCGTCTCTAGCTGCGGTTTTCGCGTTGACGGTGACAGTGGCGGTCCACCCTGCATCAAAGTTGATCGGGGGCTTGGGCGGCCGTATCGTACGAGCGGCGGCGTTGTTTGCAACTGCAGCGATGTTCGTTGGACTTACAGCGATCCAGATACCGGCGGTTTCCTCGGCGGTTGTGGATGTGGAGTCGATGGTGGGGTCGGATAGGAACATCCTTTCGCGTGTCCAGATGTGGGACGGGGCCCAGGAGATGCTTGCGGACCGTCCGTTGTTGGGCTTCGGGCCGTCGGGTTACAGGATGTATGCGGCCGAGTACCTGCCGCCGGAGATGTTCCAGCACACCCCCGATCGGGCGGGAAGCATCGATCCCGAGGTCTTCAGTCCGCAATCCCCGCACTCGTGGTTGTGGGAGATCGGAACCCGGTTGGGACTCGCTGGCTTCCTGGCATTCGCTGTGATGCTCGGGTGTTGGGTCTGGGTTTTGCGCGACAGGGTTGCGGCTGATTCCGCTGATGCTCACTTGCGGTTGGCTTTGGCTGGCGGCTTCGCCATCGCTATGTTCGCGCTGCTGGTCAACCCCGTGATCTTCGCGATCGGCTTGTTCGCGCCGGTCATGGCCGGACTGGCGGTGGCACCGTGGGCCACTGCGGATGCGGGTCGCTCGGCAGGTTGGTTTCGGCCTCTGACGGCTGTCGGCGGGGTCGTAGTCATTGCAGTAGCTTTGTGGCTGGGGGTTGGAGGATTCCGGCTGTTCATGGTGTCTGCGGATGACCCGAATCTGGCTACGGCGGAGCTCAGGGGCGTGCTCGAGATCATGCCGGGACACCCGGTGGCCGAGCGCAGGTCTTTGGAGATGGCCCTCCTGCTGGCAGCTGATGAGGTGCAGGTGAGGGCTGTGCAGGATCGAGTGGATCGGGCACCGCAGTATATACATGAGTTCGCACCCAATCTGGTGAGCCTTGCCACATACTCCTTGGCACAGGCGGGCAGAACGGGACGAACGGACCTGACATGGGAAGAGAGGATGCTGGATACAGCCGCCGAGAGGCTCCCTCCGACACCGGCGCTTGTGGCAGAGCGACTGCACTTAGCGGTACTATCCGGTGATCCAGGGCGGGTTTGGGAGGCACTTCCAGAGGCGCAGCGCTGGGGGAGCTACTACCCGTTCTTCGGAGATTATCTTGAACGCGCCGAGGTCGTCGTTGGTCAACCCCTGCGCTAGGTTATGATGCAATCATCGGCGCGAAGAGAAGGAGTCCTTACTTGAGTACGGAAGATTCCGTTTACGCAGTCATCCTTGCCGGAGGCAGCGGTACGAGGTTTTGGCCACTCTCGCGAGAGCTTTCACCCAAGCAGATGCTCACTGTCTTCGGGCATGAGTCGCTCATCGCGCAGGCTATCCGTCGGGTCGATGATTTCGTTGGGCCCGGCGATGTGGTGGTGGTGACGAACGAGCGGCTCTTCGACGAGTTGCGGAACCACCTGTCGTCCCAGGCCGATCCGCGTATGAGACAGGCGCGTTACCTTGTCGAGCCGCTTCCTCGTAACACCGCACCGGCGATTGCTTATGCTGCGGCGACGTTAGCGCTCGACGATCCTGAAGCAGTGATGATTGTGCTTCCTTCCGACCACCTGCTCGAGCGCGATGGCGTCTGGAACTCTTGCGTGGCTTCGGCGATCGCCGCTGCGCGTGATGGCTATCTGGTCACGATCGGCATCACGTCGACCCGACCCGAGGTCGGCTACGGTTACATCCAGGCGGGCGAGGCGATGCCCGAGTACGCACGCGGCGGGGCCGTGCCACATGTGGCCACGCGCTTCGTCGAGAAGCCCGATCTTGCCATCGCTGAATCATTGCTGGCCGCAGGCGGATACCTGTGGAATGCGGGCATCTTCGTCATGAGTGCGTCGCGCGTGCTCGAGGAGCTTGATGCGCACGTGGATACCGCCCCTATTGCTGATACAGCACGTTGGCTTGCCGCCGAGCAGGCCGCTGGTCGCTGCGATGGCGATGAGGCGCGCAGGCGCTTCGGGGAGATCACCTCGATCTCGGTCGATCATGCGATCATGGAGCGTTCCGATAGGGTTGCTGTGATTCCTTCGGCGTTGAACTGGAGCGATGTCGGGTCGCTACTGGCCCTTGGGGACGTTCTACCTGCCGATGATGCCGGGGTCGTGCGCGTGGGCAGGGGGGTCGACCTTGATACCCGAGACACGATCGTCTACTCGACCGATCGCTTGGTGGCGACTTTGGGACTGAACGACATGCTGGTCATCGACACAGCGGATGCGACCCTCGTGGCCAGCAAGGACCGCGCCCAAGATGTGCGGCTTGTGGTCGAGGCTCTGGCACTGGCCGGAGCGGAAGAGGTCGTGCAGCCCAAGGTGAGTCTGCGGCCCTGGGGCTCGTGGACGAGTCTGCTCAAGGGGCCGGGCTTCCAGATCAAGCTGCTCGAGATCCACTCGGGCGCGAAACCCAGCCTCCAGCGGCATCATCACCGCTCAGAGCATTGGATCGTCGTAGCGGGGACCGCTCTTGTGACCCGTGGCGACGAGCGGTTCGAGGTCCACGTGAACGAGAGCGCCTATATACCTGTGGGCGCCGAGCATCGCATCGAGAACTGTGGCAAAGTGCCGCTGAAGGTCATTGAGGTACAGCTTGGCGAATACCTGGGCGAGGATGACATAGTGCGCCTGGAAGACGACTGGGACAGAAAGGACTGAACGCTGTGGAGAAGCGTGCACTCATCACTGGATTCACCGGGCAGGACGGGTCGTACCTTGCGGAGTTGTTGCTCGACAAGGGCTACGAGGTGTACGGCATGGTTCGGCGTCTGTCGATGGAGAACTACGACCGAGTCGAGCATCTTCTCGATCGGGTCGAGTTGGTCGACGGAGACCTGCTGGACGAGTACTCGATCATCGACGCGCTCAAGATCGCCGCGCCGCACGAGGTCTATAACCTGGCGGCGCAGTCGTTCGTGCCAACGTCGTTCACGCAGCCGGTCCTGACTGCAGAGTACAACGGTATCGGGCCACTGCGCTTCCTTGAGGCCATTCGGCGGTTCTCGCCTGAAACGCGATTCTATCAAGCCTCCACTTCCGAGATGTACGGGCACGTGCGGGAGGTCCCTCAGACAGAGCTGACCGCCTTCCACCCACGCTCGCCCTATGGCGCCGCGAAGGCGTATGCGTACTACATCACAGTGAACTATCGGGAATCTTACGGACTCCATGCCAGCAACGGCATCCTGTTCAACCACGAGTCGCCTCGCCGAGGGATCCGCTTTGTGACCCGCAAGATCACCGATGGGGCAGCCCGCATCAAGTTGGGTCTGGCGAGCGAGCTTAGGCTGGGCAACCTTGAAGCCAAGCGGGATTGGGGCTTCGCGGGTGACTCGGCAGAGGCCATGTGGCTAATGCTCCAGCAGGACGAGCCGGATGATTACGTCATCGCGATGGGCCACGAGCATTCCGTGCGCGACTTCTGCGAGATTGCGTTTAGCCGCCTGGGACTCGACTATCGCGAGTACGTGGTGGAGGATCCGGCGTTCTGGCGTCCCGCGGAGGTCAATCGCCTGCTGGGCGATTCGAGCAAGGCTCGCGAGAGGCTTGGGTGGGTGCCGAAGGTGACGTTCGAAGCGCTGGTCGAGATGATGGTCGACGCGGATATGGAGCGGCTTTCGGGGTCGCAGGGGTGATAGCCTCGTGAGGATCCTGTCGGTCAGCCCGGCTGTGCGCGGCGGAGGCGCTGAACGCGTGGCGCTTCTGTTGCACGAGGGTTATCGCGAGCGCGGGGCAGAGGCGTGGCTTGCGGTGGCGACTCGAAACGCTGAGGCAGAAGGCATGATCGCTATCGAGCGTGACGAAGGGCGCAGCGCGTGGGCGCAAAGCCTGCTGCGCGCTGCATGGAGGTTTCAGGAGGCGAGCGCCTCGGCAGGCGACGTGCGCGCGGTGCTCTCGCGAGTGCTACGGGTCGCAGCCGAGCCCGCACGCTGGCTGGCGGTCGCCCGCGGGAACGAGGACTTCGACTTCCCGTGGACCGAGGGCCTCGCGTCGCTCGCACCGCAGACTCCCGACATCGTGCACCTGCACAACCTTCACGGCGGCTACTTCGACATCCGTGCATTGCCGGGGCTTTCGGCCAGCGTTCCGACCGTCATCACCATGCACGACGCATGGCTGCTCACGGGGCACTGCGCTCAGCCACTCGATTGCGAGCGCTGGCTTGACGGATGCGAATCGTGCCCCGACTTGTCGCGATACGTGCCGATAAGAGGCGACGCGTCCGCCGCCAACCACGCACGCAAGCACGCTGCGGTTGCGAGCAGTAGCGCGGCACTGGTGGCTCCTTCGGCGTGGCTGCTCTCGATGGCAGAGCGAGGCGGGCTGCTTGAGGGTGACCGAGTGTCGCGCGTGATCCCCAATTCGGTCGACACGCGGGTGTTCGCGCCCGGGAGCCGCATGGAGGCGCGTCGACGCCTGGGGCTCCCGGAAGACAGGTACATCGCGCTCGTGGTCGCCAAGGATGTGCGCACCAACCCCTACAAGGGCTGGCGAACGCTGCTCGAGGCGCTGGAGCGACTGTCGGGGCCCGTGGCGCGCGAGCTTGTCGTCGTGGCGGTTGGGGATGCGACGGGACCTGAGGGTCGCAGCGCCTTCTCGGCGGGTGGATGTCCGGGGATCGGAGTGCGTTTCGTCGAGGATGAGGCGACGCTTGCCGACTACTACCGCGCTGCTGATGTGCTGGTGCATCCGTCGCTTGCGGACAGCTTCCCGCTCGCGCCGATCGAAGCGATGGCATGCGCAGTGCCGGTGATCGCGAGTGACGCGGGCGGGATCCCTGAGATCGTCGTCGATGGCGTGACCGGGCTATTGGTCCCGGCTGGATCGGTACCTGAGCTTGCGGCCGCGATCGAGCGAGTGGCGGCCGACGATGAGTTGCGCGCCCGGATGGGTGATGCCGGGCTCGAGCGGGCCCGGGAGCAATTCGCGCTTGCGGTCCAGGTGGACTCCTACCTCGCGCTCTTCACGGAGCTCGCCGAGGAGTTCGCGGCCTCAGGCAGGGGATCGCAGTGAACTCGCCGCTGGTGTCGATCCTGACGCCCTCGTTCAACCAGGGGCGCTGGCTTGCGGACAACCTGCACTCGGTGGCGTGCCAGACCTACAAGCGTATCGAGCACATCGTCATGGACGGTGGGTCGACAGACGAGAGCGTCGAGCTTCTCTCGGCAGCTGGGGAATCGGTCATCTGGCGAAGTGAGCCCGACGAAGGCCAGGCGCACGCACTCAACAAGGCTTTCGAGCTCGCGCAAGGCGAGATCATCGGCTGGATCAACTCGGATGACGCATACTTCACGCCGAGGGCCATCGAGCAGGTCGTCGAATACTTCGCGGCGCACTCCGATGTCGACGTCGCGTGCGGGCACTGTGCTCAGACCACGGCGGATGGTCGCATCATCCAGGTGCTTTGGACACCACCTAGGCCCGCTGAACTGCTGACTGCGGTGAACACACTGAGCCAACCGGCCACGTTCGTGCGACGCAGGGTCATAGGTGAGGTGCTGCTCGATCAGTCACTGCATTTCACGATGGATTACGACCTGTGGCTTCGGCTGCACTTCGCTGGGGCGCGCTTCGGACGCTTAGGTCAGATACTCGCGATCGACAGGCACCAACTGGAGCGGAAGTCGTCGACGATCCTAGACGTGCACCAGGCCGACCTGACCACACTCGCAGCCCGCTACGACACGCGGCTCGGGCCGCAGTGGGAGTCGCTTCGCACCCGCTACTACGTGTGGCAGCGGATCGCCGGTGCGGCGCAGATACCCCGCATCCGGCCGCCCTTCGCATTCGCGGCCCCGAGCGACCTTACGCGAGGGCTGCTGGCGCGACAGCTCATCACTCGCAAGTCGAAGTGGCCAGCCGAGATGCGCGGCTTGTGAAAGGCCCCGCCACCTAATAGAGTAATCGGCAGGATCGGACCGTCTTGGACGGCGACCGGTCGGAAGCGAAAAGGAGCTGACGAAAGTGCTCGATCTTGCAAACAAGCGCGTGATGGTGACAGGCGGATCCGGGTTCCTCGGCGGGTTCGTGCTCGACAAGCTCGCGGCCAGAGGCTGCACGCAGGTCTTCTCGCCGCGCGCCGAGGAGTTCGACCTCACGAAGCCCGCCGGCATCGCCCGGGCACTCTCGGCGTTCGAGCCCGAGGTCGTCATCCACCTTGCGGCCGTGGTCGGCGGCATCGGTGCCAACCTCGACGAGCCGGGCCGGTTCTTCTACGAGAACGCGATCATGGGCATCGAGCTCATCGAGCGTTCGCGCAATGCCGGTGTCGAGAAGTTCGTTTGCATCGGCACCGTGTGCGCATACCCGAAGTTCGCGCAGGTCCCATTCGCCGAGGATGCGCTTTGGGACGGCTATCCCGAGGAGACCAACGCGCCGTACGGCATCGCGAAGAAGGCGCTGCTCGTCCAGTTGCAGGCGTACCGGCAGCAATATGGCACCAGCGGCATCTTCCTG
>DBEG01000146.1 GCA_002293965.1 Actinobacteria bacterium UBA912
CCGTACCGAGAGTAGCAATCGTGTGGTCGAGTCTTCCTGACAACGCACAGAGAACGGTTGCCGTTGTGAATCCCAAGGCAACTGCATGTTGGAGCGCGATATCAAGGTCACTTTCGTCCTTATCAACCGGAAGAGCGATGATGTGGGATCCCACAGCCCTTGCCCACGACAGGCCCTCCGGTGAGGCGGAGTCGAAATCGCCAACAGCATGCCCGGGAGCCCTGCCCAGGACCTTGCAGAGATCGACCCCCCCATCCACGGCGATGATGTTTTCAGCGGAGCGTATGATCGCACCATATATCTCAGGATCGGGACAAGGTGCAGCGGCTACCAAAAGGCAGCTAGTCCTGTCCACCATTGAGACCTCTCGCCCTGGATAGCGATACTGAATGCAATGCCGGCAGAGTCAGAGCTGCAGCCGCAAATACGCCGATTGCAGAGACTGGAACGAACAAATTGTACAGCGCTGAATACAAGATCGCCGGCTGGCCAGCAGGTGCGTACTGCGCAAAAAAAATGTAGCCGGACACAACGTGAGCGCAGTAGCGGAGCGCCGAGGAGAGAGCGACAGCGAGGAAGAGCAGTGCAAGACCTCTGATGCTCCTGGAATTCGCTTCTGCGGTCCGCAGATAGACCGTACGGAATATTCCAGCGACCCCAACAGCTCCGAAGGCGATAACATAATCCAGAACCACCTGCAAAGGATGGACGATCACAGGGTCGATCATCAATTCGATCAGCCCATATATCACGCCGGTCGTCACACCTGCGAACACTCCCCTTCGGAGTGCGATCACGATGATCGGCAACATCACGAGCGAGACGGTTCCACCGTATGGCATGCGCAACAAGGTCAGCGCATTGAGCACGACGGCTAAGGCAACACAAAGCGAAATCTCAACTAGAATTCTAGTCGGTATGGATTGCATCACATCTCCTGCTGTAGGCCACACACGGTCAGCACCTCTCGCCCATTCTAGCGCAACAGATGCTGACCGTGTGTCTAGGGGATCACAGTCCGAATACGGCCTTGCCCATCGCGATGAATAGCGGGATTCCGATACCGATGGCAACCGGAGTTCCGATACCCGTCGAGCTACCGATGTATGCTGATGGATTCGCCGAAGGGATACCGCTTCTGATCGTCGGTGGTCCCGATACATCGGAGTTCGATGCCGCAAGTATTGCCATCATGACCACGCCTCCAGGTGAAAACCCGACGAGAATGTGAGCCACATATCCGAGACCGAACCCGAGAAGTCCGTTCAGCAAAGGAGCGAACAAGGCGTACAGCGCATACCAATGGGCGACTTTGAACAGGTCTTTCAGGCTCGAGTAGGCGTCCATACCAAGTGTGAGCATGAGTACCGACAGGAAGCCCATGAACAACTGGTCGTAGAAACCTTCGAAGACCATTTGGGGCTGCGCGATAACCCCGATGGCGACACCAGCCAACAGAGTGGTCACAGCCATTCCTTGGAAGGTCTCCTTCGTTATCGCTCCGATGCCGATACCGCCCTGATCTCCCGACTTTTTCTTCAGGTACATGTTGGCAAGCAGAATAGCGGTGACAAGCGCAGGTGTGTCCATGAAGGGATATAGCGCGGCGACCCATCCTTCGAAGGCTAGCCCCGCATCTTCCAGGGCGACGGTCCCGGCTATGAACGTACCCGATGAGACAGCACCGAACAAACCGGCTGTAGCAAATGCGTCGACGGCCCGGACACCCGGTAGCCGCTTCAATATCGCAGAGCCCACTACTACCACCACAACGCCGATCAACACGCAAAACAGCGCCGGCAACAGGATGTCGGTGATATCGGCGTTGCGCATCTCCATACCTGCTTTGAGGCCGATCCTCATCAACAGAACGAAGACTGTGAACTGGTAGATCGAATCCGGGATTCTAAGTTCACTCTTTATCGCGGCAACGATCATCCCCAGGATGAGGAATGACAAGGTCGGGGTTTGAAGCATCTCCAAGAATTTGGTCAAGAAGCCTAATACTACCTCCATGAACCCTCTCTCTCTGTTTGAAACGATGCAGCATGCGCCTAAGCATCCTCAACGAGCACGCCGTGAATCCGTCGACAAGCAATTTGCGCTGACAGCAAGCCCATCAGCATCGATAGTGAGACATTAGCACTATCTGATAAAGGGAGAGTTTATCCCTTAGTGTGAGCGGATGACAATCGTCGGTGAACGGCACGATGCCTACCGCTCTCCACAGAAACGGCCGGAAGTCACGGATATCCTCCCGTTTGCCGACAAGCATGGTCCGTGGGCGGCATGTTCGTTCCGCATCCGCTTGTACTCCGCCAATCTTTGACGTACGAACTGCTGTCATGCAGATTGCCTGTGATTTTCGAAGGGAGTGATTCAGATGTCGAGTACGGTTGTCGCAACCAGTCCACCGACCTACGTGGTATCACGGTGGAGCATACCCATAGCGGGGATGTTGTTGACCCTCATGGGTGGCATCGCCTATGCATGGGGTGTGTTCATTGTTCCACTGGAGACAACATTCGGATGGACCAGAGCTCAAGCCGCACTACCTGTCTCAGTGTATCTTGCTGTTTTCAGCGTTTCGATGATCTTCGGAGGCATGTTACAAGATAGATACGGCCCCCGTTTGGTCGCAACCGCAGGCGGAATACTGTTTCTCCTGGGATACCTCGGAGCAACCCAGATCGAGCGCTTCGGCGAGGTGTGGTGGCTCTTGGTCACTTACGGTGCCATCGGTGGACTCGGATGCGGCCTCTCCTATTGTGTGGCCGTACCCACGATACGAAAGTGGTTCCCAGACAGGGTCGGCTTCGCTATCACGGTGGGACTCATTGGATTCGGGATCGCATCTGCGGTATTCGCTCCGGGAATCACTCGCCTGATAGCCACCGTAGGAATACCGACGACCTTCTTGATACTCGGTGTGATCACAAGCTTGATAACCTTTTTCGCGGCATGGGTCATGAGACTCCCAGCCCCAGGCTGGTCGCCACCGAATTGGGATCCGTCGACCACCACAAATGGAGTGGCCATGCTGGCCCCGCGTTCCGAGGCAACCTTCGGCGAGGCACTCAAGACCCCGAAGTTCTACCTGATATGGATTGGATTTCTGCTGATCATTTTTGGTGGGCTCATGGCGATGACTCATGTTGCGCCATATGGAGTGTCGATCCTTGGTCTCGAAAAGCCTGCTGCTGCGTTGGCAATGACATTCTTCGGACTAGCCAATGGCTTCGGTAGACCGCTTGCCGGTTACCTCGCCGAGAAGATCGGTCCCGTGAATGTGATGCTAGGGACTTACGTGGTCACTGCTGCGACGTATTTCGCTTTCAACTCCGTGGCCACGACAACGACTGCCCTGTATGCGAGTGCATTCGTCCTCGGCCTAGGGTTCGCTGTGACCCTTGGGTTGTTCCCGGTGCTGACCACGGTCTCTTTCGGGGTGAAGAACCTCGGAGCGATCTACGGCGGCATCTTCACCGCCTTCGGCGTATCGGCCTTCTTCGGGCCTCAGGTTGGCGCTTTGCTCTACGATCGAACGGGTTCTTATGATGTTCCGTTCGCCGTCGCCGGTGCGTTCACCCTCCTGGGATGGGCGCTGTGTCTGGTTGCCTACAAGTTGAAGTACAAGCTGCCGTAAGGTCAGATGACACCCGAAGTCTACTTGATTCTTTGTGAGACCCCGTTCGAGCGAGCGGGGTCTCACAACGTATAGTTGGCGTCGTCAATCGATCAAGAATACCGATTCGGGAAACCTAGCCTACTTGGTACCCCACGACTTGCGGAAGTGGAGTATCTCAGCGAAGTACCCCGCGACACTGGCCGGAGTCATGACCGCCTGATAAGTGAGGACGTAGAGGAAGAATCCGATGAGATTATTGCGAACACGAAGTCCACGCTTCTTGAAAATCTTCCGTTGCCGAGAGTACATCAACATATTGATAGCCAATGCGAATGGTAACAATAGAAGTGTAATCAGTCCGGCCACCGCATAGTGCTGGAAGAATATGGCGGCTATAACGCCGGGGATGAAGACGAACAGATAGACTACGTCCAGATATGGGAACAGGACATTGTACCAAATGAATGGCGTGTTCATCCGAACTCTGGTGATTACCTGAGGATACGTTCTGAATGCTTCGATAAGACCCCGCGCCCATCGCCGACGTTGTCGGAAGAATTGTTGATATGTTGTGGGAACATTTGTGAAGACTATCGCGTTCTCGCAATAACCAACCCTGTAGCCCATCGCCCTCAATCCCCAGGTGAGCACGATGTCTTCCCCAATCGTATCTTTCCAGCCACCAATCGCTTCGAGTGCGGACTTCTGAAAGACCGAATAAGCACCTTGAGCCACCAGAGTTCCCTGATACAAGGATTGAATGCGTTTGACAACAGCGATTCCATGGAAATAGTCCCACTCCTGAAGACGGGTCATCACTGAGTGTCTCGAGTTCCTAACCAAAACAGACCCTGCCACCGCCGCAGTGTTGGACGGACCAGAGACTATGTTCGTCACCAAGAATCTCAGGCTGTCCTCGTACATCAAGCAATCGGCATCGAGAGTGACTACGTATTCATGTGAGCACTCGGGCAGCCCCGCGTTCAGGGCCATAGCCTTGCCCTGATTCGTCGCCAGATCGACCAACCGGAACTGCCGAGTGTCCGATGAGTACTTTGCGGCGAAATCGCTAACGACCTGTGCGGTGTCGTCTGTGGATCCGTCGTTGACGATAATGGTCTCTACTCGGCAGGGAATCTGCTGTTCGAGAACTGACTCCAGGGTCTTGCGAATGAAGTCAGCCTCATTGTAGGCAGCGATGAGGATGGATACATCGGGTAGTCGGTCAACTTGCGGGTATTGGGGCCGATTGTCGACCAGCAGACCGATGACAATGAATACATTGGCGATGCCAGGCACAAAGGCGAGTGCCGTTACAATCACCCAAGCGAGCCAAACAGGGACTATGGTGGTGAGATCGTCGATCCAAGCATGAGCTACGATGACGCTGATCGCGAGCCAGCATACGGCGAGAATTAGCGAGACCGTCATTTTGGCGGCTACAGGCCAATACGTGCTTCCGCCTTGAACTCTGGCTGTACTCTCCCATTTGCGAAACATCGGTGCCCCCCTCGATGGTGACCCGCTCAGGGCCATCTGTAGCTAGCAAACCCCCTGTGCAGTATTTGGTGGAGCCTAGGGGGATCGAACCCCTGACCTCTTGGCTGCCAGCCAAGCGCTCTCCCAGCTGAGCTAAGGCCCCGTAACCCAAAAAGCAACGTTGGCTAGTATACCAAGGTTTATCGGAAGGTCAAATCTTACATGGATATGGTTGTCGGTCAGATAGAATCGGTTCGCCTGATCGGCTACTCCGACTGCTTGAGCATCGCGACACTGGGCCCCTCGATGCTTGGTTGGTGGATGACCTCCCCTTTTCGCAGCTTAGCGATAGATAGGAACTCCGAGGAGATCATACCTAGAAGAATCAGCCCAGCGCCGATGATGCCGATGCCGGTGAACGTGTCACCGGCAAACCAGCCGAAAAGACCACCAAGAGCAGGTTCGCAGATCAAGATGAGGGCCGTTCGCGCAGGCGATATATGCCGCTGGGCGTATGTCTGTACAGCGAATGCCACCGCTGAGGCCAGAATGCCAGTGAACAGGATGGCCACCCAGACAGACGTGCCACTCGGAATCGAGATAGGATCGATTGCGAGAGCCAGTCCGGAACATACTGTGGCAGTAGTCACCAACTGGACGAACGTAAGGGGTGCAACCTCGTGACGCCGACCGAGACCACCCAGAACTATCATGTGACCGGAGTAGGCGAATGCCGAAAGCAGCACTCGTGTGTCACCCTGACCCCACTGACCTGCGCTGCCACCCGATAGAAGCCATAGTCCTGCGACAGCGAGCAAAGCCCCCGCAATTACCATGGCACCTGGAATCTTGCGCAGAATGAGCGCCTGCAGTACCGGAGTGATGACCACGAACATCCCAGTGATGAATGCTGCCCTACTAGCCGTGGTCTGCTCTAGGCCCCACGTCTGGAAAATGAATCCCAAGCACAAGAATATGCCAGCAAGAACACCCACGCCCAACGTATCGCGCCTCAAGGCCGTTATGGCTTTCGGGAATATCAGCACGAAGACAACTACGGCGATCCAAAATCTCCATCCGAGGAAGGAGAACGTCGGGTATGACGCAATGGCATCTTTTACCATGACGAAGGTGCCAGCCCAGATGGCAGCCACTGCGATCAGGGCGACGGTCGGGATGATTCGTGGCTGCGCCAGTGTCACAGGTCGATTTGTTCGACGGCGCGGGTACTTTCAGGAACCTCGACCGTCTCGGCGTCGCTCCACAGTTTCTCTAGGCGATAGAACTCACGTTCATCAGGCTGGAAGATATGCACCACAACATCGGCGAAGTCCAGGAGGATCCATCTCCCTTCTGCTTCGCCTTCCCTGCCGATGGGCTTCATGCGTACCTCAGCGAGCAGAACCTTCTCGATTTCCTCGGCAATCACTTTGACTTGGCGATCATTGCGTCCGGTGCAGATCACGAAGTAGTCGGTGATCACGAGTTGTTCGGCTACACGCATCACCACGATGTCTTCGGCCTTCTTTTCTCCTGCGGCCTGTGCAGCGAGTATGGCGATCTCTCTTGTGTCCAGTTGTTGCTCCTACTCTGCTTGACCGAGGCGAATCGCTGTTCGGTCATCGAACATTGTCGGCTCTACTCTGTCGGTGGCCTGTAATCCTGGCCGATGATGACGATCACGTCTGCGATGCGCTGATCCGCTCGTTGGTCGACTACCTGCCCAACATCGAGTACGGCTGCGATCTGATGCCCGGCAGTTAGAGGGCCTGCCTGAACTATGACCTTCGTCTGCTTGTAGTCGAATCTATCAGCATTCTTCGTGTCTATGACTCTGAAGCCTTCGCGGATCAGTTGTTGTGCAGCCTGCCCAGCAACACCCGGAAGACCAGCGCCATTGTAGATGATGACTCGGATAGGGGCATCTTCCTCGGTGAAAGTGACTCCCCACCAGGTCTGTACCAGGTCTGCTATCTGGTCGCGCTGAGGTTCGAAATAGGTGTCCTGGCCAAGGGTGATCGGTTTCACTGGCATCGGCACCACGGCGACGTTCTCAGTCGGCGTTGCCTCGAACGTGGACTCCAATGCACTAAGCGCCTGTTCGTCGAAATTCTCTTCTCTGATCGCTCCCACTGCACTAGCGAAGGATTGATCGCGAACGATGGATTGATACGTTTCTTCATCGACAGTGATATATGACATGAATGGAACGCCGAAAAAGTTGGAGAATGCATCGAGAGCGACATCAGAACCGGCATCCCACGATGTGGCGACCTTGTCAAAACCGATGCCCGGGATCTCTATGAATGTGGCATCCGGTATCGCGATGGCATATATGGCGTCTCGCGGGCGATCTATCCTGACAGCCAAAAAACCAATCGCAGCATCGGATCGGTCCTTTGCCACGATGAGAACGTTATCGCGAGCCTTTTCCTGGCGTGATTCAGTGGTTTGAGCATTGCTCGCCGAGTGGATCGCGAGTTGTCGAGCTACAGCATTGATACCGATCGCAGCCACCCAAAGCACCCCGATCGCGCCAACGGCGATCAGAGCGACTACGACGAGCACGCTGATGGCGCGAGACGCGCGAAGCTTGACCATTGCCGCAGTCTCGCTGATCAGGCGACGTGCACGGTGGATTCTGATCGCGGTTCGTGCTTTCTTGTTGTTTCCAGTCGCCCTCCTGGAAGTGCGCCATCCAGAAGGCATGGACGGTTCGATTGGGGACGCATCGCTCGAACTCCGTGTCCTGCGATTTCTTCTTCCATCATTCATGAGCGTATGACTTCCGCTGATATCCGATCCACAATGCTGTTCCAAGAGTCTACAGTCACGGGATGAAGGTGTCGCCTTGTCTCAACGAGTTCAAAGAAGGTGGCAGCGTATGCTGCAGAATACAGCTCAAAGAGAGTTCCTTTACCAACCGATTCTCGTAGACCCTGAACGTGCGTGCAGCGTCGGCCAGGTTCGATCATGTCCGCCACGTATACGATCATGTCGGCATCCGTCATCTCAGGTGATCCCAGGGTGTGCTTTGCTATTGCACGCAACACACCCTCCCCGATACCGGGAAAGACCGATCGCAACTCCGCAGCGCCTACTTGGGCATGCAGCAGATGTGGGGCCATCAGGTCCACGGCATCCATCGGAATACCGTGCTCCGTGGCACGCAAGATGAGAGTCGCGTCGTCTACAGCCCTGCACCAATCATGCAAGAGGCCAGCGAGCCTCGCTGGCTCTGGATCGACCCCGTATACGAGTGAAAGCTCCAGCGCGCAGTTCGCTGTGGCTTCACAGTGAGTGAAGACGCCGACGGGCATCTGTTGGCGTGCTACTTCCTGCGCTGTCTGCCAGTCCACTCCGGTCATTTCAGTAGGCCCTCTGATAAAGCCCGTATTTGTGGATGTAAGCTACAACCGGCTCAGGAGTCAGATAGCGTATCGGGCGGCGCGAGCCGACCCGATCGCGGATGTCAGTAGAGCTGATGGCCAATGCAGGTACCTCGATGAATTCCACCGATAGGTTGGCTAAGGATTGCGCATGCTCCTCTATGGCGGCATTGATGTCATAGCCGGGCCTAGTGGCAGAAATGAATGTACAAAGACCTCGGAATCGATCGGCATCCTTCCAGGTGGCGATCTCCCAGACGGCGTCCGCGCCAGTGATGAAGTAGATCTCGACTTTAGGCCCGAATGAGTCTTTCAGCGCCAGGATCGTATCTATGGTGTAGGTGAGTCCGACCCTGTCGATCTCGAGTCTGGAAACGTCGAAATCAGGATTCGCCGAGGTTGCAATGACGGTCATGAGGTACCGATGCTCGGCTGGGGTCACACTGACTTCACTCTTGCGAGCAGGGTTACCCGTGGGCATGAATATCACTTTGTCGAGGTTGTACTGAACCAAAGCCTCATCGGCGGTCACCAGGTGTCCGAAGTGTATCGGATCGAAAGTCCCGCCCATGATGCCTAGACGCATCGGCTTTCTCACTGTCTGATCTGCCCGTTTCCGTAGCCCACGTACTTTGCCGAAGTCAGTGCTGCGAGTCCCATCGGACCTCTGGCGTGTAGCTTCTGGGTCGATATCCCGATTTCGGCTCCGAGTCCGAATTCTCCGCCATCGGTGAATCTTGTCGATGCATTCACGTACACGGCAGCGGAATCGACTTCGTTCACGAAACGCTGGGCAGCAGCATAATCCTCGGTGATGATAGCTTCGGAGTGCCGGGTGCCGTACGTGTTGATGTGGGAGATCGCCTCGCTCAGACCAGATACAACTTTCACCGACATCTTCAAGTCCAGGTATTCGGTTCCCCAATCCGCCTCTGATGCTTGTTCGATCCGCATCACTGCACCCAAGGCCCGTGATGGTTCATCGGCAAAGATTGTGACACCGTGTTCTTCGAGCTCCTTGAGGATCGGTGGGAGAATCGTCCTATAGCAGGACTCATCGACCAGCAGGGATTCCGCGGCATTACACACCCCGGGTCTTTGGACTTTCGCATTGAGGACGATGTTCTTGGCCATTTCTGCATCGGCTGTCCCGTGGATATAGATGTGGCAATTGCCGGTACCCGTTTCGATGACTGGTATCTGGGAGTTCTCGACAACGCTGCGGATAAGTCCGGCGCCTCCACGGGGAATCAGCACGTCGATGTAGTCGTGCAAAGTCATCAACTCCTCGGCGGCTTCCCGCTCGGTCGACTCGATCGACGCTATGGAACCTTGGGGCATACCAAGCGCCATTGCGGCGTTAGCGAGCACTCTGGTCAGCGCCATATTGGAATTGTGCGCAAGAGAACCGCCGCGCAAGATGACCGCATTGCCGGTCTTGATGCACAAGCCTGCCGCGTCGGCGGTGACGTTGGGTCGTGCCTCATAGATCATTGCAACGACACCGATCGGAACCCTGACTTTGACCAGGCGGATCCCATTAGAAAGCGTGCTGCCCTCAAGAACCTCACCGATCGGGTCCGGCAATAGCGATAGTGCCTTGAGCGATTCCGACATGGACTTGAGGCGCGCGGCATTCAGTTCGAGTCGATCCAACAGGGCAGGAGACGTGCCCTTGCTTTGTGCATCAACGAGATCGATTGCATTGGCGGCGAGGATCTCGTCTTGGTTATGGGTCAGGGCATGTGCCATACCGAGCAAGGCATGGTTTCTGAGTTCCGACGATGTGGTGCCCAGGAAGCGGGCTGCCTTTTGTGCCTGTATTGCCTGTGCAGTGATCTCCGACATTCTGTTGGATTCCTTCCTAAACGGCTCTAAGGCTGTCAGAAAACTACCAGATGATCCCTGTGTACCACTTCTCTTCCAGCAACAGAGGGTCGATCCTGCAGGATCTGGGTGGACTTAAGGCCCTTGACCACATCCAGATCCGCCGAAGATATTCCCACCAACCCCTGCGCAAGCAGGTTGCCTTGCTGGTCCTTCAATATTACAGTATCCCCAGCCAAGAAACTGCCTTCGGTCCGTATGACACCAGCGGGCAGGAGCGATGAGCCCCTGGTCAGTATCGCTTGTCGAGCTCCATCATCGATGATTATCGCTCCAGAAGGCGACCCGCCCATGGCTATCCAGAGCTTCCGCGCGCTGATGGTGTCGCCGTCTGTCGCGAAGCGAGTTCCCACCGCTTCACCTTCGGCGGCAGCTAATATGACCCCTGGTCTGCGTCCGTCACAAACCACGAGCGGTATTCCCGCACGCATGAGTAGCTGAGCGGCCTTGACTTTAGTCGCCATACCACCCGAACCGATCGTGGTTCCTGCACCGCCGGCACCCTCGAGCACAGAGTCGGTGATCTGATCAACGTCTGTAAGCAATTCCGCCTCTGCATCATGACGTGGATCGGATGTGTACAGTCCCTCTATGTCAGTGAGCAACAATACCATCTCAGCCTCTATCATCACTGCCACCAGAGCAGCAAGTGTGTCATTGTCTCCGAAGCGTATCTCTTCGACAGCGATGGAATCGTTCTCATTGACTATTGGGACGATTCCCAATGAGATGAGACGATCAAAGGTATTCTTTGCGTTCAAGTATGAAGGCCTATGCGCAGTATCTCGACGGGTCAGAAGGATCTGTCCTATAGGGATGTGATGGCAGTCGAACATGTCTGAGTACTGCTGAAGAATGCGCACTTGGCCGATACTGGCGGCAGCCTGCAGAGAGGGCATATCTGAAGGGCGAGAAGCCAAACCGAGAACCTCGATGCCTGCGGCTATGGCGCCACTGGACACAAGCACCGGGTTCCATCCCGATTCGACCAGAGAAGCGACCTGGTCAACCAAGTTTCGGATGTAGTCGAGGTCCAGTCCTCCAGTCGATGAGGCCAATGTCGAAGAACCGACCTTGATGACTATACGCCTACCGTCAGCCACTCACATCACCGCCGATGTCTGAGAACTCGAATACCGCCCCTGCGATGTAGATTTCATCACCCTCAACAGCGCCGGCCTCCTTGAGTGCGATCTCAACACCAGCCTTGACAAGGCGTCTTTGCAGGAAGGCAAGTGCTTCTGGGTTGCTGAGTTCAGTCATAATTACCATCCGCTCGATCCCTTTGCCCTCGACACGAAATCCCTCGTTCTCTCGACGCACCCGGAAACGATAGTCGCTCTTGGGCTCGAAGACGTATCGAGCTTGTTGCTCGGGGACAAGCTCGATGGAACTAGTCCGAATTTGGTGAATTCTTTCGCCTAGGAAGAGAATCAATGCATCGATTCCTCTCCCATCAAGAGCAGAAATCTCGAAATACTCGACCTGTCGCTGTTCTGCAAGTCTTCGAACCGCCTCTGATGCGGCGGAGGTCTCAGGCATGTCAGCTTTATTCCCAATCAAAATATATGGACGGTTCGAGAGTTCACGGTTGTGAGCAGCGAGCTCGGTTTCAATCGTGCGGACATCATCGAGTGGATCACGGCCCTCATATCCACCAGTCAGATCAACGACATGCAAAAGGAAGGCAGCCCGTTCAACATGGCGCAAGAATGTGTGCCCCAGACCCTTGCCATCGCTCGCGCCCTCAATCAATCCAGGGACATCGGCAACAACGAAGGAGTAATCCCCGGCTCGAACAACGCCTAGATTGGGAACAATGGTGGTGAATGGGTAGTCGGCTACTTTGGGCTTTGCAGCGCTCATTCTAGAGATAATTGAGGACTTCCCTACGTTCGGAAATCCAATGAGCGCAGCATCGGCCATGAGCTTAAGTTCTAGCTCGATCCACCGCTCTTCACCCGGTTCGCCGAGTTCGGCAAAAGCGGGCGCCCTTTTAGTCGGGGTAACGAAGCAGGTGTTGCCTCTCCCCCCCTTTCCGCCCTTGGCGACGGTCACTTGGCTTCCGTGAGCAGCTAGATCCTTAACTACTTCACCTGATTCGACATCCCTTACGATGGTCCCGACAGGAACCCGAAGTACAAGATCGTCACCGCAGGCGCCATCGAGCTTAGAGCCCTTACCGTGTCTCCCGCGCGTGGCCTTGTGGTGACGTCGGAAGTGATACTCAAGCAGCGTGGTCAGAGCTGCATCCGCCTGGACGATGACGTCTCCGCCCATGCCTCCATCGCCGCCATCTGGTCCACCTTTGGGGACATGAGCCTCGCGGCGAAAGGAACAGCAGCCCGCACCGCCGTTGCCAGCGGTGACATGGATCTTGACCTGATCGACGAACATGTTGTCTGGCAACTCACACAACCTTTCGCAGAATACAAAGGAGGCCCCCCGTTTGAAAGATGCCGGAGGGCCCTTGGTCCTTCATCGATTATCCGTTCTTACGTCTATCCCGCAACAGGATCTATGTGAACTCGACGCTTGAGACCACGGGAGAACCGAACGACGCCTGCCGTGGTAGCAAACAAAGTGTCGTCACTTCCCCGACCGACGTTTTCACCGGGATGAATTCGGGTTCCGCGCTGACGTACGAGAACCGAACCCGCAGTGACTACCTGTCCGTCGAAGCGCTTCACGCCTAGACGCTTGGCCTTGGAGTCACGACCGTTCTTCGTACTTCCCATTCCCTTTTTATGTGCCATGGATATTCAGCCTACTTTCAATAATTCTAGAGACTTTTCAGGGCTGCAATCTAAATCAGTCAGAGGCCTTTTTGGAATGTACGCCGCAGAAATCTGAGCCTTCCTTGGCCTTGTTCGAGCAAGGTTCCCCGCTAGACTTCTTCGCCTGACATGCAGCGGGCCCAGCGAGATCAACCCGAGCAACCTCGTTCGGAACAGGCACAACCTCCTCGGCGGCCTTGACCGTCTTCGCGACCTTTGCCTTCGCCTTGGGCGCACCTCCCGGCGTACCGATGTTTATGTCGGTTATGAGAAGACGCGACTGTAGCTGACGATGACCCTTCAGACGCTTATACCCCTTACGCTTCTTGAACTTGAAGACTACGACTTTGTCGCCGGCAAAGTGCTCGAGTACCTTAGCCGTGACAGTTGCAGAGGTCAGCGCCTGGCCACCAGTGCAAATACTCTCGCCATCAACAGCGAACAGCACCTCGAGATCGACGCTGTCGCCAACGGCACTGTCAATCTTCTCAACTACTACTCGGGCACCCTGGGTGACCTTGATTTGCTTTCCACCAGTAGAAACTACAGCATACATCCTTGTAGGCCTTTCTTATTGGCTAAATGCACAAGAGGTGATGGTACCAGCCGAAATCGCAGTAGTCAAACAGTAGCTGGCATGATTTGAATGCTTTTCACGCATCGCGTCGGGCTCCCTCGAGAAGTATCTTAACCTCGACCGGCCCGCATGATTCATCTGGCACTACGGTAACATAACGACCAGTAGAAGCCCTCATTCTTGGAACCAAGTTAGCCCCGGGCGCCATCAATATTCTATATGTGTCAGGATTAACCGCCACGAGATAGGCAGTGGCCTTTCCCTGACGAATCGCAGACTTGATGGTTCTCTCAACCGCGATGCGTCGGGTCAAAGTCGAAGGTATCCTCCCTCGGCCATCACAACACGAACATTGCTCGGTGAGAGATGAATTCGCCCCTTCGGAAAAGGGTCTTCTTGTTATTTCGAGCAAGCCGAACTTACTAATCTCCCCGACCTTGTAACGAGCCCGATCACGTTCCATTGCTGCCGAAAACCTTCGGACCACCTCGTTTCGGTGGTAGGCTTCGGCCATATCGATGAAGTCGATAACCACGATTCCGCCTATGTCGCGTAGCCTCAACTGTCGAGCGATCTCTGAGGCCGCTTCATAATTGGTTTGAAAGACCGTCTCCTCCAAATCATGCCTGCCGATAAACTTCCCGGTGTTGACATCGACTACAGTTAGAGCCTCAGTATGGTCAATGCATATATATCCACCACTGGGCAGATCGATGGATCTGGTCAGCATTTTCTGGATTTCAGCATCAATTCCGAATGCTTCGAACAGGGTTCTGCGAGCATCTTTGTGCAACTGCACCTTGTTCAAGGGCTTAGACGATGCCCTCTTGAGGAATGAAACGACCTTTGCATGAACCGACTTGTCGTCAACTACGAGCCTTTTGAAGTCCTCGCTGAAGACATCCCGGACCAATCTGAGGGCCAAGTCGATCTCGGTGTAGATGACCTCTGGGGCAAAACCTTCATCTGCCTGACGACTTACCCGTTTCCACAACCTGAGCAAGAACTCCAAGTCCGATAGTAGATCGCGTTCACTTATGTCTTGGGCCGCCGTTCGGATGATAGCCCCTACTTCCTCAGAAAGATGTGGGGCGATAATCGCCTGCAGTCGAGCGCATTCCTCCTTGGCAAGCTTCTTAGACATCCCGATGGTGGCTGCGAACGGCGTCAGCACAAGAAATCGTCCAGGGAAGGTGATTTCGGCGGTTACTCGGCAGCCCTTGGTCCCTATCGGATCCTTGGTGACCTGTACCATTATTGTTTGGTCCACCCGGAGAAGTGTTTGTATCTCGCGTTTGGTGCCGACCGTGGGGATAAGTTGAGCCGGGATGTCGTCGACATGGAGAAAGGCGTTCTTCTCCAGTCCAATATCTACAAATGCGGATTGCATCCCCGGCAACACATCCCGCACCATCCCGAGATACACATTCCCGACAACCGAGCGCTTGGGTCTCTCGAAGTAGACCTCAGCAAGAGACCCGTTCTCCAGAATGGCGACGCGCGACTCCATCGCATCGTATGATATCAACATCTCGCGTACTAGCTCCCCCATGTCAGGGTACTCCTGTCAAATTGGGCGCTTGAGTAGCCCGGTCTTCGACTCGATCAGGGTATCCAAGCGCATCACCGATTCGACGGCTGCAGAGCAATCTTGACGATGGAGAGCCTCGACTATCAGAGCTTCAGGCCTCAGTGAGCCTTGAGATCCCATTCGGATCGACAATCCAACACGCACCGAGTCCTGTGAATCTTGCCTGACTACAATCTCCTTCGGGAGGCATGTGGTCAGGTCGTAAACCTTTGACCTGCCTTTTTGCTTGATAGTGACACTTCCCTCATCGATGAGGTTGTTCAGCGCCGTGCACACTGTTTGCTCTGTCGCTCCACCTCCGGTAAGAAGAACCTCGTATACGCCTACTGTGCATTGAGCCGAAAGAGAGGGGTCCCTCATATGCACATACTTGGCTTCAGACGGGCTCAAATCTTGCGCCAAACTTGATTGTACGACATTCAGAACCCGGTCGGTGGGAACATAACGTCTGAGCCACAGGTCCACATACTCGCGCATCCCTCCGGTGCCAACGGGTAGTGCCGGACCAAAAGCCAACTTCATCCTGGGGTTGTATCCTTGGGTCAAACAGAACTCGACTCCTGAACGCCGGATTCCACGTTCGATGGCGTGGGCATACTCGAGGTGAGACAAAAATCTGAGCTTATTTCGCTTGCCGCAGCAAAGTCGAAGGCGGAATTCACCGGAGGCCATCGCGACTCCCTGCAACGGATAACGACCAGCCAGCTCCCTCATATGAACAGACCCCACAGGCAGTACAAGCCGCGAAGGTGCAATCTGGGGTAGTCAAAGTCTCACCGCAGCGAATCCACTCGCTCCATAGATACTCGTTACTAACTCCGCTAAATATGTGAGACCACGGCAACAGTTCCTCCCGCTCGAAATCACGCTGTGCACACTCATCCAATGAAGTCCCGTGGTGTTCGAAAGCCTCGATCCACGGAGTGAGTGAGAATCGCTCACTCCAGGTGTCGAAGAGCGCCCCATTGGCCCACGCACGCTCGATGATCTTCGACATCCCGGCGTCACCTCGGGCCAAAGCTGCCTCCAGCGTCGACACGTCGGCATCATGCCAAGAAAGATCCACACCCTTTCTCGGCATGGAGTCTCTGAGAATCTGTTGTCTACGAACAATCTCCGAACGAGATATCTGACCAATCCACTGGAACGGAGTGTGTGCTTTACTAACCAACACCGAGACCGATACGGCGATGATCACTGAACCGCGCTGGTGAGGCGGAGTCGAGGCGCGGGCTTTGGCCAGCACTTTTGCCACAAGTTCGCCTATCCCCGCTATGTCCTCGTCTGTCTCAAAAGGTAATCCGATCATGAAGTACAGCTTGACGCGTCGCTTTCCGCCGATAAAGGCTCGCTCTACTGCTGCGAGAAGAGACTCCTCAGTCACATTCTTGTTGATCGCATCGCGCATTCGCTGAGTTCCTGCTTCTGGCGCCAATGTCAGCCCTGTGGATCTGCCCGACATGGCCGTGAGGAGGGATTGCCTTACCGCCTCGGCATCCACCCTTAGGCTCGGCAACGAGATTGATGTTCCGGAATCCTTGAAGATTCGAGTCAATCGCCGAATAATCTGGTCGATCTGTGAGTGATCCGTCGTGGACAATGAGGTTAGTGAGACTTCATCGTAGCCGGTGCAGCGAATGGCCTCGACAGCCTCACTGACAATCGAATCCTGATCGCGCTCCCTAACTGGGCGATACACCATCCCCGCTTGGCAAAAACGACAGCCCCTGGTGCACCCCCGCATTATCTCTACGGTGACTCGATCGTGAACTGCATCCATGTACGGAACGATTCGTCGCCCCGAAGGACGCCCAAGTACTTCTACCGGTGCGACTCTTTTTTGGATACGCAAGCCTGGATCTGCGGCCACCTGCCGATCCAATGGACCTATCTCTGGGGTGAGTCGGTGTAAGCCGTGGACTTCGGGAACATAGACGCCGGGTATGGTCGCAAGCGCAACAAGGACATTCTCGCGTGACTCGCCTTGTGCCAAAGCGGCTTTATGCATGGTGATCAGCTCACCAATAGCTTCCTCGGCTTCGCCTATCACGAAAGCGTCGAAGAACGCGGCCATGGGCTCTGGATTGTACGCACATGGGCCACCACCGACCACAATTGGGTGCTTCGCAGTGCGCTCAGATGCCCTCACGGGAATGCATGCGAGGTCGAGCACCTCCAGGATGTTTGCATAGGTCAACTCGTACTGGAGCGTAATGCCAACGATGTCGAACTCTATCAGTGGCCTCAATGTCTCTAGGGAGAACAATGGGACATCCGCAGTCCGCATGGCCTCGATCATATCGACCCATGGCAGGTAGGCACGCTCGGCCGCGCAATCCGGAAGACAGTTAATCCTCTCGTACAAGATAGCCAGCGCCTGATTGGCGATACCGATCTCATATACGTCAGGATAGACAAGCGCGCACCGATAGGCGGCTTCGCGGTGTATCGCGCCATATTCCGAATCGATATACCGAGATGGCCTCTCTACTTTGGTAAGTAGCGGCTCGACCCTACTGAGCAGGTCACTCACCTGATTCTGGTTCCCGGCTAGGACCGCTGGTTCGAGCCAACAGTTCATCGACTCGTTGACTTAGGCTAGGCGCGTCAGCTGAGCCCTCGAAATATCGGATAGCGGCGTGACCAATCGCCAACGTGCCTGCATAAGCAATCCCGCCCTTCATCGCCCAACCAAGGGCGGGAATCAAACCGACAACCTGCCGAGCAACGGCACGCATCGCAACAGCGCCGCCTAGAACACCAAGTATCTCTCGGCCCCTCGCGAGTCCGATATCCTCTCCGTATGCCGCAGCGATCTGAAGCACCATCTTAGCCTGGTTGGCGGTCATTACCGGCATGTCGGCCCCCGGGATAATCACCACACCGCCGACAATGGCGTTCTGTACTGCAGTACTGCGGACGTACTCTGTGGCCACGGCTCTGCGAGCGAACGGTAGATTGTGGGCGAGAACTAGTCTTTTAGCTGGCAGGGCGTCCGACAACCATCCCGCTAGGCCTTGTTCGAACAGTTGACGTAGATCGTCACCCAGAACCAAGATATCGCGGGCAATGTCTTGAGTCCCTTCGCCAAACGCATGGCAACTACGGGAATCCGAAAGAAGTACGTTTGGGATCCCCTGGGATTGCGCAGTATCCAGCAGGGATTGCATTTCGCGTGACGCTGAACCAACAACAGCGATGAGGGCGTCAGCGCTAGGATCAAGCGTAGGCACCTGACCGGGTTCGACGACTTGGAGGATCACCTGTGCTGACGCAGTCGGGACCAGCAACCTCTGAATCTCATCGATGATTGCGTCAGCTGCATCGTAGTCGATGGCGACCTGAAGCGTCAGATCTCGCTTACGCTCCCTTTGAAGGTCGAGACCACTGCGCGATATATCAAGAATTTTCCCGGGCAATCCCATAAAGGCCTCCTTCGGCCAAGATTAAGCTCCATACCTGCGCGACCATATTGATAACAGCATACCAACTGCAGCAAAATTCACGATCATGAAAGACGAACCGAAGCTCATAAACGGCAATGGCAGGCCCGTGATGGGCATGAGGCCTATAGACATACCTATGTTCTGGAGGATTTGAAAGGTCCACATGCTGACGATGCCTGCAGCAATAAGAGTCCCGAACAAATCCCTAGACTGGCTAGCAATGTTCAGAGCAGTCAACAGAAGCAAGAGGTACAGAAGCAGCAGGCCAATCGCTCCCACGAACCCCAACTCCTCGCCCAGTACCGCAAAAATGAAGTCTGTGTGACGCTCCGGCAGGAAATTCAGGTTACCCTGAGTTCCAGTGCCTAGACCGTTGCCAGTGATTCCGCCCGAGCCTACGGCAATCTTGGACTGCGAGAGATTGTAGCCAGCCCCCTGTGGGTCCAGCTCCGGATTCACAAACACAAGCAAACGATTCTTTTGATAGTCCTGGAGTAAATCCGCCTGTAAGACACCCGTAACGGCAACTACCCCAACAAGGGCGATGATTAGGAACAGCCGAGGCTTGAGTCCTCCAACCATCAGCATGCCTAGGGTAATCGCAACGAAAACAAGTCCGGTTCCCAAGTCGGGCTGCAGCATGATGGCAGCCAACGGAACCAGCAGGAATGCAAATACTTTGACTGTGTCTTTCAACTTGTCAATGGACCCGGCGTATCGACCGATTACAATCGCCATGATCACGATAGTGACGAGCTTGGCAGGCTCTGAGGGCTGGAACAGCCTGATACCAGCAATTTGGAGCCACGCAGTGGCTCCCCCGGCCTCGGCGCCTAACCCTGGAATCCTAGGAGATATGACCAGGAAGAGATTGAACAGCATCAGGGGCCCAAGCCATCCGTGAAGGCTACGATAGTCGAAACGCATAGCAATCACTAGGAAAATCAGACCCAACATCACCCCTGTGAGGTGCCGTTGAATCATGGCATCCCCCGCAGTCATGCCCGACGTCGCTGATTGGACAACAATCACACCGTAAACTGTGAGAGCAACAACCGCTGATAGTAGGGGCAAATTGAAGTACTGAGTGAGGCGCATCTTCTCGCTACGTACCATACGTCACCTCGATTGATCGGTCGCTGTGACGCGTTCGATGGGGATATCGAATGCTGCCGAAAATATCTCTCTGGCAGCTGGGGCAGCAATCGCTCCACCGCCTCCGGCCTGCTCTACAACTATCGAGAGGGCGTATTGTGGTTGATCAGCAGGTGCAAAAGCAGCAAACCATGAGAAGTTATCCTTGTTCGCGACCTGAGCTGTACCGGTTTTACCTGCAACTGTAATCGGGAAATTACGGAATGCGCCCTCTGCAGTTCCTTCAACAGTCACACCAAGAAGCATGCGAGTCAGGTTCTCTATGTGTGCGTCGGATGTGGCAGCCTCAAAGGCTACCGCTTGCTCGCCCTCAACGACAGAATCACCGCGTGAATCGAGGACTTCTCTTAGAATGGTCGGTCGCATAATGGTGCCACCATTTGCAATACCAGCATACAGAGAGGCAATCTGAAGTGGTGTTGCCAGCACATCGCCTTGGCCGATAGAGAGGTCCACTGCCTCCCCAGGCAGCCAAGTCTGAAACTCCGGAAAGTCTCGATTGATCTCGGCTTTCCACTGTGGGTCCGGAATTCGGCCAGCGACTTCACCGGGAAGATCAATACCGGTCAGCTGACCAAGTCCCCACTGTCGAGCATACTTTTGTAGCGCATCATCATCGCGCTTGTAGAATTCATAACCGATGTTGTAGAAAACCACATTGCAGCTATCAACCATCCCACCGTATAGATTGCGAACGCCATGACCCGAGCGATCCCAGCAGAACTTCGGCCACCTATCGCCCATCTCGGCCCATCGTCCCTGACATAGATACCGACGATTGTAATCAGTGACTCCATTCTCTAGGCCAGCCATCGCAGTGATAACTTTGAACGTCGAAGCCGGTGGGTATAGGCCTGACAACGCCCGGTTGGTCAGTGGATATTCGCTACCTTCTGCGGTCAGTGTGCGCCAGTTCTCTTTGGATATCCCGCCGATGAACAACGTTGGGTCGTATGTGGGTAGACTCGCCATAGCAACGACCTCGCCAGTGTCCACATCAAGGACAACTGCCGAAGCAGCACGAGCAGCTGTGAATCCGTCTGAACGAGCAACCTCCATGGCGCGGACAAGAGCATCCTCCGCAGCTCGCTGAACGTCTAAGTCAAGCGTGAGGACAACGTCGCGTCCAGGCACGGGGCGAACCTCCTCGAGCACCGTGCTTATTCTGCCTGAAGCATCGACTTCTACCCTGCGGTATCCCTTGTCGCCACGAAGCACAGACTCGAATTGGAACTCGGCACCGCTCTTTCCAACGAGATCTCCGTAGGTGTACTCCCCTTCAGGCGAAGCCTTCAGCTTGTCGTCGGAGATTTCACCTGTGTATCCGAGGAGGTGTGCAGCAAGGACGCCACCTGGATAGGCTCGCACAGGGATTACCTGCACGTCTACTCCTGGGTAGTTCGCCTGGTATTCGGACAGGTATGCGACCGTCTCGCTATCCACGTCGACCGCAAGTACCCGAGGCGTCAGGGGTGCTTCTCTCACAGACTCGACCCGATCCTTCAGCTCCTGGATGGGAATTCCGAGCACCCTCGAAAGTGATGCCAACAGCTCTTCATCGGATCTGATAGAACGATTCGCCACAACCGCAAGAGAGGGACGATTTGTCACGAGGGGTCGACCCTCCCGATCAAGTATCTGTCCGCGAGGCGCATCTATCGGTATCTCCCTGATGCGATTACTCTCAGCTCTCGCTGCGTACTCCTCACCAGAAAGAACTTGGAGGCTCCAAAGTCTGAGGGAAAGAATCACCACGATGACGATGATAATCACCGAGAACAATGTCAATCGGCCGCTGGTATCTTTGAACCTATACGCCATCAGGTTAGTCTCTCTACAATCGGTCGATTTCTATTGCTTCGTGCGCTAACAAGGTCGCAATAAAACCCATGCCCACCCGGTGATTATCTCCCAATCCTGTGGAAAGTCTGCACGGGGCGGTCCTGTCGCAAGAAGTAGGCCAATGCCGGAAATATTCCAGCTGCGATAACCCCACTATAAACAGCCGTGGGCAAAACGACATCTGTGAGCGTTGGGATGATGTGTAGACTTTCGCCTAGCAAAAGCAGGGTGATGGCATATAGTGACTCCGCAAGAAAACTGGACACCATCACGATGACCATCGGTAATTTCCAGCTCTCCGCAAGTGCACTTGGCCGAAGCGCTCCGGCGATGGCTCCAGCAACACAGAACGTTAGCGCCGAAACCCCAATTGGACCGCTGCCGACCAAGTCGAAAATCAATCCTGTGACAAATCCAATGACTGCTCCCTGGCGTTGACCTTGAAGAAGCGCAATCGTCGTCACGAGAACAAATACTATGTTAGGAGTCACGCCGAAGAATACGAGTTGAGGAGCAACTGCCAGCTGAAGAATGAATGCGAGCGCGATTATGGCGAAAGATCCGGCTCCTTTGGTCATTCGGAACCCTCCTGCACCTGAACCACTCGGCTCATCAATACAACGACACTTTCAACAGCATGGACGTCGACCAAAGGTTCCACTGTGATTGTCTGGAACAAGTCACCGCGTCGCACTTCGAACTCACTGACTGATCCTATTAGCAGTCCCTTGGGGTACATGCCCCCAATGCCCGAAGTTAGCACAGCTTCACCTGCAGTTACAGTGGTATCCGCACTCACGAAGTCCATGGTGAGTCGGCCGTCAGCCGATCCACTAACCACGCCTTCCTGCCTAGAAGACTGAAGGACAGCTGCCACACCACTCTTCTGATCAGTGATAAGACGTATCCTCGAGCTACTGTCGTTAACCTCGAACACGTGTCCAAGTAGACCCTCGGGCGCAAGAACCGGCATGCCTAGTTCTACCCCATCAATACTACCGCGGTCGATAACTAGGACTGCTTCCCAGGAACTCACCTGCCGGCCAATTATCCGGGCGCCGATGGTATCCAGCCCCTCTCTCGCAACAAACTCCAACAATCTGGTCAGCCGCTGATTCTCCCTTCGCTCCTCCTCGAGTGAAGCGACTTGCGCGCGCAATGAAACGTTTTGAGCTTCAAGCGCCTCCAGGTCAGCTGGGCTTACGCCAAGACCGGATAGCCATCGTGAGGCGGAACGGACAGGGGTGAAGGCCCAGTTGCCAACAGCGGCAACAGGAGCAGCAATAACCTGCGCGCCCTGTCGGACAGCACGGAGTGTACCCTCTTCGCCGCCGCGATGATCAATCGAGGTGATAAGCATGGATACAATGATGAGGCCGCCGATAAGAACCCTGTCGGTGATTCGAGGCCTGGTACTAGAAATCTTCACTTGACCGAAATAGCTTCCTATCGCGTGGTGGTCAAAATCTTCTTGAGAGCGTCAATCTCCTCAAGCGCCATAGCTGATCCATCCACCACATTGGTAAGAGCGTTCTCTGAAACGTGAACGGGCATGCCAGTCTCACTACGAAGGCGTTCATCCAGCCCTTTGAGCAACGCGCCGCCGCCTGTAAGGACAATGCCATATTCCATGAGATCGCTTGCCAGCTCGGGAGGGGTTCGTTCGAGTGTGCCTTTGACTGCGTCGATGATAGCAACCACAGGCTCTTCCAGTGCCTCGCGAATCTCCTCTGACTCCATAGTGACATTTTTCGGAAGCCCGGTGAGAAGATCGCGTCCCCGTATCTCGACATCAATTTCCTCGAGCATTGGCCATGCACTGCCAATCTCGAACTTAATCTCCTCAGCGGTTCTCTCCCCTATGAGAACGTTGTAGGTCCTCTTGACATGGTTGATGATGGCCTCATCGAATTCATCGCCCGCAATCCTGATCGATCGGGCTACCACGATTCCACCCAGTGAGATGACGGCGACTTCGGTGGTTCCTCCGCCGATGTCGACGACCATATTGCCTGTGGGTTCCTGGATTGGCAATCCAGCTCCGATGGCAGCGGCCATTGGCTCCTCAATCAAGAAGGCCTGCCTAGCACCTGCCTGCATAGTGGCCTCGAATACAGCGCGCTTCTCAACTTCAGTGACACCCGATGGAACGCATACAACGACACGGGGCTTGGGCTGCCAAGGGAATCTCTTTACTCTGGTTTGATTGATGAAATATCGCAACATGGCTTCGGTGACATCAAAATCAGCAATGACCCCGTCCTTGAGGGGACGGATGGCAACGATACTACCGGGGGTGCGACCCAGCATCCGCTTGGCCTCCATCCCTACGGCTAGTACTCGCTTTGTATCCTTTTCCACTGCAACAACAGAGGGCTCGGTCAGGACTATTCCTCTGCCTCTCACCGAGACTAGGGTGTTTGCAGTACCTAAATCCACGGCCATGTCGCAGCCTATCGAATTGAAGAGTGTATCTATAAGCGACACAGTCGCTTTCACTTCCTTTCGTTGCACAATGTTGGGGATGAGCACGCCAATCCGAAAGACGCCACTAAGAAAAGCGAGTTCATCATCAATAACGCACCCCATGGGTGCATTGCGAACTTAGTTTAGCACAGCGTTGACCAAGCACATCAACGGAAGAACAACATCTACCAGCCACAATCTATTGTCGTTATATCAGACCCGACTCCTTGAGGCTGGAGAAATCGCCCCCGTCACCGATTATCACATGGTCGAGCAGTTCGATGCCTAGCAAATCGCCTGCCTTAGTCAATCTGTGTGTCAACTGGATGTCTGCGCCCGAGGGCGTCGGGTCACCGCTTGGATGATTGTGTACAACGACGATGGATGCTGCGGAGGCACGGACGGCGAATTTGAACAGCTCCCTAGGATGAACAATCGATGCGTTCAAGCTGCCGACCGAAACCTCCTGCATCTTCAGCAAGTGATTCTTGGTACCCAGAGCCAACGTGCAGAATCGCTCTCTATCGCTTCCCCGAAGCAGTGGCCAGCAGTAGTCGAATACGTCCCGCGGTGTTGAGATCACGGGTTTATTGCCCTGACGCCATGCGCCGGTCCTTCGACTCATCTCAAGGCAAGCTAGGAATCTGGCTGCCTTGGCCGGACCGATTCCCGGCAGAGAGGTAAGGTCCTCTGCGCATATATGCCAGAAATGATCCGGCGTAGGGTAAGAGCTCATCAACGTGCTGACAACACCCGGATCACTGCTCCCCAACATTACAGAAATCAGTCCCGCATCGCTGACAGCACCAGGATACCCCTCGACAAGATGTGACTCAGCCGATCCTTCTCCCCAAATCAAACGTAGCGTCACTCCACATCCTCCCACCTATAGAACCATCTGCCGACAATATCTGTGAGGGGATGTACATAGCGAGAGAGCGTGCAATCAAAGCAGTGAGGAACCCCGAGACCAAAGACGCTCCTAGCAAATAGGGCGCAAGCATGACTACAGTCGGGCTACCAATCAATAGAGATAAGGCTGCCAACTGCCCAAGAACATGAGCCGCTGACCCAGCAACAGAGCAGCCCACGATGGAGAACCGATCATTCATCGTCCATATCAGTGACATCGCAAGATACGCTGCAAAACCACCAGAAACCGCAAGGAGGAGACCGGGACCAAATCCCGAACCCGTCACCACAGCGAGCAATAGAATCTTGCCAACAGTCACTATTGCGGCACCGGTCCGTCCAATGATCGGGAAGGCCATCAATATGGCGATATTTGCGACGCCGATGCGAAATCCCGGTATTCCTACAGGCGGGGACACCATAGATTCCAGAAGCCCCAAGCATAGAGCGCATGCCGATAAGACACCTGCAACAACAATCATGTAGGGTCGATTAGCGCGATACCGCATCGAATCCCCCATCGTTATCCACGAGGAAGGCTCCCACACCGTTGGGAGCGCAAACAATTGGATTGACGGACGAAAGTATGCCCGCCTCAACGCAGAGCTGGTCCTGACAGCTAGACCGGACTACCTCGATCCCTTCCTTGGTGGCTTCAAACACCACGACGCCTTCGCTGCCCTGAACATAGATAGGACGACTAACATTCCCCGAATCGTTGATGACGGTGTTGCCATAGGGGGATGTGAGAGTAACAGCATCGTTGAGCCTTTGGCTTACTGTCACGTGAGTTAAGGGAACCAAGAAGACCGCGAGAGCAGCCAAAGTGAAGATCAATATGATATCTGCACGCGTCATCACCGAATCGCACTCCCTAGGGGGGCAGCTTCCATTTCCGACGATTCAGTCGAGCCGACTCCATCTAGTCTGAGCCAATCCACAGCGGAATCTCTGTTTGCATGATCAATACACTGCTTCGGGCACACTTCAACACAATTACTGCATCCATTACACAGGCCATAGTCTATGACGGCCAAACCCTGTCTAATTTGGATGGCGTTTCTCGGACAGGATTTCACGCACTTCCCACATCCAATACAGCATTTGCTGCAGTGGTCCTTTCGGCACCGGACGGGGTCTGTCGCGCAGCATCTAACCACTACCGGACTATCGACTTCCATCATTCTGAGCAATCCATGTTGGGAGCGCGGGCACTCGCCGATGCAAATCTCGCAACCGGTACATTT
>DBEG01000153.1 GCA_002293965.1 Actinobacteria bacterium UBA912
CAGGATCGGGCGATTAGCTCAGGGGGAGAGCGCTTCCTTCACACGGAAGAGGTCGTAGGTTCAAATCCTACATCGCCCACCATTCTCCCACTCATGGGTCACACGACTTGCATGGACGCCTTCCCACCGAGACCGCCGCTGAGCGGTTCGGCCAGCTTATAAGGTTGTGTGGACTGATGCGTTGGGCCCACTGACAGTCGGGGTAGTGGAAAACGTCCGATCGGGACGACCCCACGTAGCCACCGGCACCCCGCGGAGCAGGAGCCGCAGGAGCTCCGGCACCCAAACCCGAGTTGGTGTCCACAGACCAGAGCCCCGCAGAGGTGTTCCGCGCCTCACGTTCGAAGCCCTGCAGGTGATCGACGTACTTGATGTTTGGCGGAATCGTCATCAGGTGGGCGTAACCGTTGATCACGAGAACGGCGTTGAACAGCTTTGAGCGTATTTCAGGCTCACTCAGCGAATCGGGCAGATACAGCCAAACATGCGCCAGGGTGCGATCATACCTGTCGGTTCGCCGGACATCGAACTCAAGGTATATGACTTTCCCCTCAAGATGGCGCCTCGTCCAATCCGCAGCTTCTTTGCCGAAGGGCTCTACGCGGTTTCGAGATTCGGGTGAGTCCACGCCGATCAGGCGGACCCGGTCTGTGCTACCGTCTGCTCGCCGGACCTCGATGGTATCTCCGTCGATGACACTTGTGACCCTGACCGCTTCGGAGACGATAGGCGATCGGACTGGTGGGCTGGTTGAAAGCAGGGGAGCAACGGAGGGAGTCTCGGGTTGTGTCGGCGTGCCAACGGCAGGTGGAGTAACCGAAGTAGCTGTGGCAGTGAGCGGTGGTGTGAGAGTGGTCTCAACTGCCGGAGCAGGGTCGGGTTGTTCAGTGTAGGCTGCGGGCGAACAACCCGCACTATTCGCCAGAATGAAGGCAATAAACGATGCGAGGGACACCAGGCGGAAGGCTCTGGCGACCTGTCTCAGACGTGAACGCTGGTTGATATCCACTGTTCGCAGCCTCGAAGTCCGAACCGAACGTCGCAGGTTGATTATACTAGAGCACTATGACAGTCCTCTCACTGATAGGTGTGTCCAAGTCTGTGGGCGCACGGTGGCTCTTTCGCGACGTAGATCTTTCTGTGAGCGCCGGTGATCGCTATGTTCTTGTAGGTCCTAACGGATCAGGAAAGTCCACACTGCTTGAGTTGATCGCCGGAGAATCGATGCCTGATTCCGGTTGCGTGCAGGTCACAAAGGGAGTCAAGGTAGGATATCTGCGCCAGGAGCCGATCGGGATGTCTGGCCGAACCGTACTCGAGGAGGCGGTTAGCGCCAACGAGGAGTATGTGAAGCTCCGTCAGCGGATCCCCCAGATGGAAGCTGAGATCGCAGAAACCCCGGAGGGGGCAATGCGTGATCGTCTGCTCAACCGCTACGGTGAGGCGGTCGAAGGATTCGAGCGATGTGGCGGCTACATGGTGGAGGCCGACGCGAAGGAGGTGCTTTCGGGACTTGGTTTTGCTAGCGGTGACCACGATCGCAGGGTCGAGGAGTTCTCGGGAGGCTGGCTCATGCGGTTGGCTTTGGCGAAGCTGCTGATCGCTGACCCGCAAGTGATGTTACTTGACGAGGCGACCAACCACTTGGACCTTGAGTCTATCGCCTGGCTTGAAGAGTATCTACGCGACTGGCGTGGTGCCTTGATCATCGTAAGTCATGACCGCGCATTCATCCAGAGCATGGCGAACTATGTCGCTGAGATCGCCTCTGGGCGAGTGAACGTCTATACAGGCAGCTATCAGTGCTACCTGCAGGCATCTGCGCTTGCGTCAACCCAGGCGCAGGCGGATCGGGCCCGGCAGCTCAAAGAGATCGCCCACATGCAGGATTTCGTTGATCGATTCGGGGCAAAGAACACCAAGGCGACAGCCGCCCAGGACAGGATCGCTAGAATCGAGAAGATCGAAGCGAATCTGGTTGCAGCACCGACATCGCAGCGCCGAATCAACTTCAAGTTTCCCCCTCCTGTCCGAACGGGGGAGAGGGTGGCCACTCTTGAGTCGGTTACCCGGAGGTACGGAGACAACGTCGTTCTGAGAGAGATTGATTTGAACATCTACAGGGGCGACAAGGTTGCCCTCGTGGGGAAGAACGGGGCCGGGAAGTCGACTCTGCTGAGACTTCTCTCTGGCTTGAACGCCCCCGACCACGGTGTGATGCGCCTCGGTCACAACGTGACAGTAGGCTACTTCGCTCAGAACCAGATGGACCATCTTGACCCGGTGAAGTCGGCGTTGGCTGAGCTGACTACTGCTGCGCCAATGCTGACGGAAGGGAATCTGCGTTCCCTGCTTGGAGCATTCCTGTTCACCGGAAGCGATGTGGACAAGCGGGTCTCGGTGTTGTCAGGGGGGGAGCGATCCCGCCTTGCCCTGGCAAAGATGTTGGCGCAGCCTGCGCCCTTCCTCTGTCTAGACGAGCCCACCAACCACCTTGATATGACATCGATCGACGTGTTGGCTGAAGCCCTGGTGGACTTTTCGGGAACGATCGCATTCATCAGTCACGACAGACATCTGGTCGGGCTCGTTGCGAACAAGATCATCGAGGTCGGCGATGGCACGATCAATGTTTTCGAGGGCGACTACGACTACTACCTCAGCAAGCGGTCCACCTTGAAGGATACGTCTGCGAAAGTTGGCAAGGGTGCTGGGGGCCGGGGAACAGGCGGCTCAGCGTCAGGCGAGTCGTCCGTGCCTTCCAGGAGTTCGGCAGCGCTCACAAAGGAGCGCAAACGCGCAGACGCCCAGGCCCGAACGGAGGCCTATCGCCAGTCGAAGGAGGCCAAACGGCGTCTCAAGCAAGTCGAGACATCGATCAACAGAATCCAACTTCGCATAACCGAACTCGAGGAGATCTTTTCAAGCAACGAATTCCATGGACTTAAAGAAGGACTGGCTGAGTTGACCACCGAATATGCTGGACAAAAGTACGACCTCGCTCGTCTGGAGGAGGAGTGGATCGTGCTCGCCGAACAAATCGAATCCGCTCTCTAGTGCAAGGGGTTTGCCATCGTAGGCACCTTTGAGCTATATTGTAACTCGTAGTTACAAGCGATTTCTCATCTCAGGATCGCAGAGAGAGTTGGCCGATGAACGAACACGCAGTTTATTTCGTGGCTGGCCTGGCAGTTGCTGCCGCATTGTTCATTCTTGTCGTTTTCGCGCTCAATGCAATCCTTTCCCCGAGACGACCGAACGCTGACAAGAACGCTCCATATGAGTGCGGTATGCCTCAGGCTGGCGCTGCCTGGAATCGCATCGATCTGCGCTTCTCCACCCTCGCAGTGCTTTTCGTTATATTCGAGGCCTTCGCTATCCTGCTGTTCGCCACTCTCATCGCCCTGCGCGGGTCCCTTGAGAATCTGATTCCTGGTGCGGCTTTACTCGGCATGTTGTGTCTTGCCCTGCTCTATGCATGGCGCAAGGGGGGACTGCAATGGCGCTTGTAGATCGCCTGGGCTCCGCACTCGAGAGTATCCCGTCGGGCATAATCCTGGCCTCGCTGGATTCACTTTCCAACTGGGCGAAGGGTCACTCGTTATGGGCGATGCCCATGGGTACGGCTTGCTGTGCGATGGAATTGATCGCCGCGTCGTTCAACAAGTTCGACTTCGATCGACACGGCACATTCCCTCGCCCTGATCCCCGACATACGGACGTGATGATCGTCGCCGGCACCATCACATATAAGATGCAACCCGCGGTCCAACGCCTCTACGAGCAGATGCCCGACCCGAAGTGGGTTATCGCAATGGGGAATTGCACGGTCAACGGTGGGATATTCCATTACGACACATACTCGGTGGTACGTGGCATCGACACTTTCTTGCCGGTCGACATCTACGTTGCAGGATGCCCTCCTCGGCCGGAGGCATTGCAAGACGCGGTTCTGCAGCTTCGGGAGAAGATTCGCACCGAGTCTTTCGGCCCGAATACCGAGCGCGCAGTCGATTGGTTGCTCCCCGAATCGCGTGAGCGCTCATGAACGGCGATCAACTACGGGAGCACTTGTGCGACCACTACCCTTACCTGTGTCCGATGTTCTCGGTCGAGTTCGGGGACGGGGTTCTCGCAGTCCGGCGCGAAGGACTGCGAGAGGCGGCGTCCAACCTGCGCGATCTGGGGTTCGACCGCCTCGGCATGTTGACTGCTGTGGATCGGGTCGATCATCTCGAGATGGTGTACAGGCTGACATCACGTTCAATGACTGTCGGGATATTCATCAAGTGCCGATTGGACCCGTCCGAGGCGACCGTTCCGTCGCTCGTGGGACTTTGGCCTGCGGCTTTGTGGCAGGAGCGTGAGGTATACGACCTCTTCGGCATCGTGTTCGAGGGCCATCCGGATTTGCGGCGAATCCTTCTGCCAGACGATTGGGAAGGACATCCTCTGCGAAAGGACTACCAGGATCCCGGTATGATCCGTCGGCCGGACTACATCTAGACGCAAGAACGTACTGTGCGGAACGTGGATAAAGGGCTTTGGGCAGCATGAAGGAGGTGGATGACATGGATGCGACCGAGACAACGAGCTCTCAGACGGGCGTTTTGGGCGGGGCGGGTGTATCGAGCGAGTCGGCTGATACGGCAGAAGGCTTGGTGATCAATGTCGGTCCATCGCATCCTTCGACGCACGGCGTCTGCAGGGTCATCGTTCACCTGGATGGCGAGATCGTTCGCAAAGCCGAGCCGGTAATCGGCTATCTGCATCGCGGTATCGAGAAGATGTGCGAGAACCGCACCTGGCTCCAGTGTGTCCCGCTGACCGATAGACTCGATTACGTGGGCTCGATGTACTCGAACTGGGCGTATTGCCGGGCTGTCGAGCGGCTGTCGGAGATTCGCGTCCCGGAGCGCGCTGAGTACATCCGCGTCCTCGTATGCGAGTTGCAGCGCATCGCAAGCCACATGATGGCACTTGGAGCTTCAGGTGCTGACACCGGCGCCGCAACGATGTTCATCTACGCCTTCGATGAGCGCGAGAGGGTCATCGAGCTTTTCGAGGAGCTCTGCGGCGCGCGACTGACCTACAACTACGTCCGCCCCGGTGGGGTGAGCGTCGACCTGCCCGAAGGGTGGACCGACCGGGTTCTGGAGTTCGCTCGGAAACACCGCATCGCGCTTGCCGAGATGGACCGATTGTTCCTGGGCAACGCGATTGCGCGAGCGCGGCTCAAGGGGATCGGCGTCCTCGATCCTGACGTCGCAGTTGCTTGGGGCGCATCCGGTCCTGTTGCGCGTGGCTCCGGGGTGAATTGGGACCTGCGTAAGCACGACCCTTACTCGGTATATCCGCGGTTCGACTTCGATGTCCCGCTCGGCAGCCGCGGAGATTGTTTCGACCGCGCACGTTGCCGTCTGTTCGAGGCTTTCGAGTCGTGTCGCATCATCGAGCAGGCAATCTCCCAGATGCCGGAAGGTCCGGTGATGACGGCCGGTCTGCCTCGGCTCCTGAAGCCCGCCGCCGGTGATGCTTACGACCACATCGAGAGCGCACGTGGTTCCTTGGGGGTCTACGTCGTCTCAGACGGATCGGTGCGACCGTATCGCGTGAAGTTTCGCTCGCCGGCGTTCTGTAACCTCGCGCTGTTGCCGCTGCTCGCCGAAGGACACACGCTTTCAGACCTAGTGGTGATCCTGGGTTCGCTTGATCCCGTCTTCGGGGAAGTCGACCGATGAGCGGGTTTGTCGGCGGGTTGATATGGGGATTGGCCGCAGGGACGCTGATCGCGATAGCGGCGCTGTTCGGCGTGTGGTGGGAGCGCAAGGTGGCCGGGCGCATACAGATGCGCATCGGTCCGCAGACCACTGGGCCGGCCGGAATCCTGCAAACGATCGCTGACACCCTCAAGTTGATCCTCAAGGAGGACATCACTCCGGATCAGGCTGATGTTCGGGTGTTCCGCCTCGCGCCGCTGGTGGTCTTCGTTCCGGTGGCGATGTCATTTTCTGTCATTCCGTTCGCCGCTGGCTTCGCTCCACTCGATACCAGTGTCGGGATGCTCTTTTTCCTAGCGGTCCCGGCACTGTCAGTCATCGGCATACTGCTCGGCGGCTGGTCGAGCCGCAACACCTACGCGACGATCGGCGCAATAAGGGCCGCCGCGCAGATGATCTCCTACGAGCTGCCGCGTGCGTTGGCGGTGCTGTCGCTGGTCGTTCTGGCAGGCTCCATCCGTCCGCTGGACGTGATGGCGGCCTGGAGTCCCTGGTGGATCATCGCCACGGCTCCCGGTTTCATCGTCTACTTCATTGCTTCGATCGCAGAGGTGAACCGCGGGCCCTTCGACATCCCCGAGGCTGAATCCGAGCTGGTCGCTGGATACTTCGCCGACTACTCCGGGATACGCTGGTCGATCTTCATGATGGCCGAGTACGGCGGGATGGTTGCGGCCTCACTCTTCGGCGCGGCAGTTTTCCTTGGCGGCTGGAACTGGTTGCCGGGAATCGGCGGTATCCTCGTGTTCGTCGCCCTGACGCTTGCGCTGGTGACCGCCATGGTGTGGGTCAAATGGACGTATCCTCGCCTCAGGGCTGACCAGCTCATGTCCTTTGCATGGAAGATCATGACACCTGCGGCCATCGTGCAGCTTGTTGTTGTGGCGGTGATTGCACCATGGCTGTGAAGCCCACCCCATCCGCAACCGACCGCCGTGAACAGGTCGGTGCCCCGATCGCTACGCCGACCCAGGTCCCAATCTCGGTCAGCGTCGCCGATGAGTTCCCACAGGGCATCGCGGGATTTGCCGCCAAGGCCATGTCCCTCGTGACGGGCCTCGGCATCACCGCCCGACGCGCGATCGCCGCGCCCAAGACCCTTAGCTACCCCAGGGAGAAGTACCCGATCTCGCCACGATGGCGGGGTCCGCTGGTTCTGCGTGGGGTTCTCGGCCGAGAAGGTATCGATCTCATCGATGCCCCTAGCGTCGATTACAACGCCACTATCGACACTCTCCACCGTGAACAAAGCCTCGCGCCTTGTGTGGGTAATTGCCCCGCTAACGTCGATGCGAGGGGGCAGAACTACCTCATGGCTGACGGTCATCACATCGCGGCGTATGAGCTGGTCCGGGATCGCAACATCTTGCCCGGGGTTCTCGGCAGGATATGCCACCACCCATGTGAGAGTGTGTGTCGGCGTCTGCAATATGACGAGGCGGTGGCGATCAGACCACTGCACCGGATGGCCTACGAGGCGTATCAGAGCGATCGTCCTGCCATCGAGTCTTTTCCGCTGACACAGCAGGCCAACATTGCGATCATCGGCTCTGGTCCATCGGGTCTCGCCGCTGCATGGGACCTGATGAAGCTGGGCTACTCGGTGACCGCTTACGAGAAGGACAAGACGCCGGGTGGGGCGTTGCTCACAGGTGTGCCCGCCTACAGGCTTCCACGCGAGGTGCTTGCATCGGAGATTGCGAATATCGTCGAGTATGGCCTCGATCTTAGGTGCGGGATCGAGATCGGCAAGGACGTACCGATCGATCATCTGATCGGCGAGTATGATGCGGTCTTGATCGCTGCCGGGCTGCAGATCAGTCGCGGCCTCCCCATTCCTGGCGCGAATGCAAAGGGGGTGAGGGGCGCATTGGAGTTCCTGAGTGATGTGAACCGACGCCAAGACGCCGACGTCAAAGGCAAGCGAGTGATGGTGATAGGCGGGGGCAACGTCGCAGTCGATGTGGCACGATGCGCCCTGCGCGTGGGCGCGAGCGAGGTCCGCCTTGCATGCTTGGAAGCTTCTAACGAGATGCCGTGTCATCCCTGGGAGATCGAAGAGGGTCTCGATGAAGGCGTGATTGCGATGTGCGGCAACGGACCAGAGATGGTCTTGGAGCAGGATGGCCTAGTCGTCGGCATGCGACTGCGTGAGTGTCTCTCGGTGTTCGATGCTTCAGGTCGCTTCAACCCGGTCTTCGCTGACTTGTTCACCGATGTCGATTGCGATGTCGTCGTGTTCGCCATCGGGCAGGCACCGGATCTTCGTGACCTTGTGGCTGGATCGGATCTGGTTCTGACCGAGCAAGGGCTGCTCCCGGTGGATGGCTCGGTGCTTTCGACCCAGCAACCGGGGGTTTTTGCCTGCGGCGAGGTCGTGACGGGTCCTGGAAGTGCGATTGGATCGATCGCCAGTGGACACGAAGCTGCCATCAGCATCCATCGATTCCTCGCAGGCCAGTCGCTCTTAGCCGACCGCGTCTTCCGCCCCGTGCCCACGTTCCCGAAGTACGGACAGGCCACCCTTGATGGCGTCGAATCAGCTAGAAGGCGCGTGGAGATGCCACTTTCGGCAGCTGGGGAAAGAAGCAGGGATTTTCGGCAGGTGGAGCTTGGAATGACACGGCTGGAATCCCTCAACGAGTCCGCCAGATGCCTTCGCTGTCAATCACAGGTTTGCGTTGGGTGCACCTTCTGTGCAAGGACGTGTCCTGACTTCGCGATCACGGTTGAGCGCATCGATGACCCCGGGCACCGTATGGTCACCCGCTACGACCTCGATCTGTCGAAGTGCTGTTATTGTGGCCTGTGCGCCGAGCAGTGCCCGACCGACGCCCTCGTACATACCGGACAGTACGAGCTGGCGTTCCGCTCGCGCGAACTCACGATCAGTGACATCGCCGAGATGAGACGCGATCCCGGAGGAACGCGCGCCACGGGTTGTGATGCGCTGCGTGCGCAGGAGAGGGTCGAGCCATGATCGCCGAGTTCTCAGCGTCGAGCATTGCGTTCTGGCTGCTCTCCGCCGTATCGATCGGCAGCGCCGCTGTGGTGGTGTTCACCCGCGACGTCATGAGGCTGGCAATCAGCCTAGGAGTGTTCTTTCTCACGGTTGCTGGGTGGTATCTCTATTTCACGCATGCATTTCTGGCCGTGGCTCAGGTGTTCTTGTACGCCGGCGGTGTTCTCGTGCTGGTCCTGTTCGCTATCATGTTCCTTCGTCGTTCGAAAGCCGGTGAACCCATACTTGAATCCCGGCACTCGACAGACAGCGTGGTGATCGCTGTCGGACTCGGATTCCTGGTGGTTATGTCGCTCAGGGACAGGGTGCCTATCGCCCTTCCCCAGCAGGCCTTTCCGACAACCACTGAGCTCGCCGACATCCTTCTCGGACCGATGCTGCCACACCTGGCTGCGGTCTCGCTGTTGCTGCTGGTCGCATGTGTCAGCGTGCTGGTCGTGTTCGGGGGTGAGCGCGAGTGAACTTCGTTCTCGTGGCGTCGATCCTGTTCGGACTCGGGCTTTATGGGGTTCTGTCCCGCCGAGACGTCATCGCCGTCTTGGCTAGTGTCGAGCTTATGCTGGGCGCGGCCACGGTGATGCTGGTCGGCCTTGCTGGACTCCCATCACTCTCATCCCAGGGGGGTGCCGATCCGGGCACCATCGAGGCTACCGGTTTACTGCTATTGGTGATGGCCGCTGCGGCAGCTGCTGTCGGTTTGGCCTTGCTGGTAGCCATTGCTCGAAGCACGGGTCGTACCCGGACGGATGAGCTCACAGATGTCAGGGACCGACCATGATGTGGCTCGCTGACAACGCCTGGGTCGCAGTCGCTCTACCGGCGCTGTTCGCATTGCTGGTTGCGCTCGTCGGTCGCGCCGATCGCTTGGTCGCTCCGCTGCTCGGGATCGGCTCTGCAGCTTCGGTACTGCTCTCAGGGATCGCGGTGCTACTCACTGTTGCCGAGGGCCGGACTCCGGCTGCTGCCACTATTCGATGGCTACCTTCCGAGGAAGGCATCCTCGCTATCGGCTGGAGCGCCGATGGCCTCGTGGGGTCTATGCTTGTGGTTGTCGGCTTCGTCTCGCTGATGGTGATGGTCTACTCGGCGGGTTACATGGCTGCCGACGAGGGGAGGGTTCGCTACTACGCGCTACTCTCACTCTTCCTCGCCGCGATGTCGCTCGTTGTGGTCTCCGACGGGCTGTTGGGCCTGTTCATCGGTTGGGAACTGATGGGTGTCTGCAGTTACCTGTTGATTGGTCACTGGACGATCAAGCCCGCGGCTGCCGCGGCCGCGAAGAAGGCTTTCCTAGTCACCCGGGTCGGGGATGTCGGATTGCTTGCTGGCATCGTGCTCTTGTGGAGTCACGCCGGCGCGTTGGATTACGAGAGCTTGGCTGCGGTCATCGACACTCTCTCGCCGGACATCCTGACGACGGTTGCGCTGCTCCTTGCGGTCGGTGCCATCGGTAAGTCGGCGCAATTCCCACTGCACATCTGGTTGCCTGATGCGATGGAGGGTCCCACCCCGGTCTCGGCGCTGATCCATGCGGCTACCATGGTTGCGGCCGGCGTCTTCCTGATCGCCAGGACTTGGCCGATCTACGAGCTGGCACCGCTTGCCACATACGTGCTTCTCGGCATCGGTGTAGCCACCGCACTTGGGGCCGCACTTGTGGCCTGCGTCCAGACCGACATCAAGCGGGTTCTGGCATTCTCTACCATAAGCCAGCTAGGATTCATGTTCGCAGCACTGGGAGCTGGCTACTGGGGCGTTGCGATGTTCCACCTGGTCACACACGCTGCGTTCAAGTCACTGCTGTTCCTTGCCGCGGGAAGTGTCATCCACTCCTCTGGCACTCAAGACCTCAGGAAGATGGGCGGACTCCGAAAGGGGATGCAGTTCACCTTCGAGGCATGGACGTTCGGTGCACTTGCTCTGGCGGGGATATTCCCGACATCCGGCTTCTTCAGCAAAGACAAGATCCTCTACATCGTCACCTCCGAAAACCTGCCGGCCGGTGCACTTCTCTTCCTGACAACCGCGATCACCGCGTATTACGTCGCCCGAGTCACCGTCCTTGTCTTCTTCGGGCCGCGCAATAGCCGGAAAAAACCCCACGAAACCGGCTTGGCGATGTCTATCCCGCCGTTGATCCTCGCGATCCCGGCGGTTGGGCTCGGATACCTTGCGAAGCCCTCCATCGAGCTCATGGCTGCCGAATACGTGGGTTTCGATCTACCTGTTGCTTTGATCGCGACCGGTGTTGCCTTGCTCGGCGTGGCGATCGGTGTGTTCCTGCACAGAAGCGGGCCTTCGGCTGATATCGCCTTCGAACGTCGCTTGGGTGGTGTCTGGGGCTGGATCCAGGCAGGGTATCGACTGGACTCGGTCGTGCAGAAGTCGGTGAGCCGCCCATCTCTCGGTCTAGCCCGCGCTGCATACCGCCATATCGATCGCGATCTCGTTGATCGTGCCGTCATCGGTGTCGGCTCCACTGCGAATTTCCTGGGTGAGCGGTTGAGGCGCCTTCAGAATGGCGATACCCAGTGGTACATCTCCATGGGATTCATCGGCCTGATTGTCCTCTACTCACTGTCCGTCTCCTGGGACAGGATCCACGTTTGGTTGACGGGGGGTGGATAGGGGATGTGGCAGCTTGACGCACTTGTGCTGATTCCACTGGCAGGGGCTGTTGTCGCCGCTCTGGCAGCGACAAAGGCGAAGCTGGTTGCGCTGACATTCACGCTGGCCAACATCGCGCTCTTCTTGTCGCTGGCCCCCAGTGGAATCTTCCGCGGCGAGATTGTTCACGGCTTGTTCTCGCCACAGGAACCTGGAACCATGTGGTTGCTCACGTTGGACGGACTCTCGCTGCCGTTGGTGATGCTCACGATGCTGCTCTTCATCGTAGCGACTTTGTCCTCCTGGGGAGTAACGAGCCGCCCTGCAGCGCATCATGCGCTGCTGCTGGGTCTGCAATCCGCGATCCTTGGTGTATTCCTGGCAGAACACGTCCTTCTGTTCTACGTCTTCTGGGAAGCGGTGCTGATCCCGATGTTCTTCCTGATCGGGCGTTGGGGGTATGAAGGCCGACGACAAGCTGCGGTGAAGTTCTTCCTCTACACCTTCGCAGGCAGCGTCTTCATGCTGATCGGTCTTCTCATCGCGTTGATGTCGCTTGAGGCAATCACATTCACTGCGATGGCGCAAACGATTGGTGGCCCGGCGGGCGACGGCTTCAACCAAGTGCTGGTCTTCGCGCTATTGAGTATCGGGCTACTGGTGAAGCTGCCTGCAGTGCCTTTCCACACCTGGCTTCCCGACGCACACGTTCAAGCTCCCACTGCCGGGTCCATCATGCTCGCTGGCGTCCTGCTCAAGATGGGCGGGTATGGCCTGATTAGACTTGCAATTCCAATAGCTCCTGAAGGCTGGGAAGCACTCGCCCCGCTCCTGCTCATTCTGGGCATCGTTGGAGTTGTCTTCGGCGCAGCGATGGCATTGGTTCAAGATGACCTCAAGCGTGTGGTCGCATACAGTTCGATCTCCCACATGGGCTTCGTTCTAGTGGCTCTTTCTGTCGGCACCGAGACCGCGATTTCAGCAGCCATCCTCGTCATGGTCTCCCATGGTCTGGTGGCAGGATTGCTCTTCTATCTCGTGGGAGAGCTGTACGAACGTACACACACTCGCGAGCTTGCATCGTTGGGTGGCCTGTCGTACCTAACGCCGAGACTTGCATGGTCGCTAGCCTTCGCAGCATTCGCCAGCCTCGGACTTCCGGGTCTGTCGGGTTTTCCTGGCGAGCTTCTGGCCGTAATGGAAGGATTCCGAAACTGGTCTTGGTGGATCGCACCCGTCGGGATCGGACTGGTCTTGGCTGCTGCGTACAATCTGCGGGTCGTGGCAAGAGTCAACCATGGTCCGCATCCCCCGGGACTTTCCGGTCTTTCGGACCTAGGCCCGAGAGCACTCCTCGGCGTTGCGATACTCGCGATACCGGTCCTTGTCATCGGCATCTGGCCCCGGATCGTTGCAGATCTTTCGACTCCCGCAGTGCAGCGCATCATCGAGCTTGCGGTGAGAGGGGTGTCACCATGAACGTTGAAGCATGGTGGTTCGTTTTATCACCTGTGACCATCGCCTTCGCGGGCGGCGTAGCAGCCCTGATTCTTGATGGTTGGGATAGGCGAGTGGTCGCCATCGTTGTGACCATTATTTCCGCCCTGGTTGCCGCAGGGGCGTCCGCCTGGCTCGCCTCAGGTTCAACATCCTTCGTCCTTGCCGATGTGCTGCTTATCGATCCCACGATATATGCCGTCTGGGCGTTGATCTTCGGGCTATCGGCTCTTAGCACCCTTGGGGGAGCAGTTCGGATGAGCAGGCTGCCCGCTGGCGGGGGAGTAAGTGCCCTTGTCGCCTTCCTTTCAGCCGGCAGTGCCCTGATTTCTGCATCGGTGGACTTGTTGCTCATAGTGATCTTGATCGAGGTGCTGGCTGTTGTCGGATATGGACTAACCGCTTCCATTAGAACGTCGGGAGCCAAAGAAGCAGCGCTGAAATACTTCATCCAGGGTTCGGTCGCCACAGGGCTGTTCGTCTTGGGACTGGCTCTTGCCTTCGGGTTACTGGGGGGCAGTACTGAGATCGCGGCTCTCGGAGAAGGCACCGCACAGGCTCCAGTCGTGGCGCTGATCGTATCCCTATTGATCCTAAGTGCCTTTGCCCTTAAGCTCGGCGCTTTTCCCTTCCACTCATGGGCTCCCGATGTCTATCAAGGAGCCCATCCCGCCGGAGCTTCGCTGATAGTCGTGGTACCCAAAATAGGAGCCCTCTCGGCGATGTTTCTCATAGCCGAGGTATTGATGAGACCCCTCGAGGGCTCTCAGACTGCTCCCTTACAGCCGACACTTCTTTTCTCGGTGCTAGCGATCGCCTCGATAATCTTCGGGAATCTTGGCGCGTTACGGCAGAGCGACTTTGGAAGGATGTTGGGTTATTCCGCTGTGGCCCAGGCGGGGTATGCACTAATCGCTCTTGCCGTAGGGCTTATCACTTATCCCGGCGCGATGCTTCTAATGACCGTTTACGGTCTCGCGGCCTCTACGGCGTTTGCTGTTGCCGGCGCACTGCGGGCTGGGCACTCATCGTGGGACGGCTCCATCCGGGGAATGTCGGGCCTTGCGGCTAGCCGACCGTGGCTTGCCGCCTCTTTAGCCGTCTCCATGCTCTCGCTTACAGGAATCCCGCTTTTTGCCGGCTTTTGGGGCAAGCTGTCGGTGTTTGGACTTGCCGCTGCCGAAGGCTTTATATTCCTCACCGTAGCGGGAGTCCTCGGCTCGGTCTTCTCTTTCGCATACTATGGCGCAGTGATCCGGACTGTCTACTTCGACCAGCCATCGGATACTCGCGTGCCGGATACCCCCACATCGCCTACGGAGGCGCTGACCGATACAGGCGTTCGTTACAGGGCGCTTCCAGGCGTCGCTTCCGTTGTAGGCGCAGGCGTACTGGTGATCATAGGAGTCGTGCCTTTGTTTATTGGGCTGACCCCGCTAGTGCGTTTCTTCGGCATCGGCGGATAACGATATCTTTATCCCTGTTCGGGAGTGTGCCAGCTTGTGTTATACGCAGTCACGATGTATTGTGCGTATAACAATAGGGAGGTGGGCTCGTGGAGCGACAGCCGCTTGAAGTCCAGACGATCTATGCCGAGCTGCTTGAGCAGATCGCCGCATACGAGGCTTCGCGCACCATCGGGTATACCCCGGGTTCTTTCGTGACCAAAACGGTGAAGGGCCAGGAGTACTACTACTTCCAGCAGGTGGAGCCCGGCGCAGTTAAGAGCCAAACCTATCTGGGTCGACGGGACGCTTCACTCGACGAGCTGGCCGATCGGTTTGCTAATG
>DBEG01000085.1 GCA_002293965.1 Actinobacteria bacterium UBA912
CACTCCCAAGACTGCCAGGAGTAGTGTCGCGGCAAGGGTTGCCGTAAGTACCTGTCCGAGAATCCTGGCGTATCGTTGTGCTCTTGCCTCGGTCGGTATCCTAGCCGTGGTCGCATAGCGAACTTCTACGCCGACATCCAGTGTGGATCGGGCACCCGAGTCCGGTTGCCTGCCAGACTTTCCGCTACGCGTTGCCGGGACGTCCTGATAGTATCCGGCGTAACTATATGGACCGTAGTGTCCACCATAGTATCCGTACCCACCGCCTTGTTCGTCTTGGGACAGACCCCAGACTACTGACCCAAGGATCCGGGCACCGACCATCTCAAGTAGCTCGCGCCCCTTGGTCGCGGTCTCACGGGTCGACGATCCCGCCTTGGTCACCACAAGAACGCCGTCGACCCATCTGGCGACTGCACTTGGGTCTGCAACGGCCAGGAGCGGCGGAGCATCCAGGATGACCCAGTCTGCCCACTCCTCAAGACTTTTGACCAGTTCTTGCATCTTGTTTGACCCAAGCAACTCGCTTGGGTTGGGTGGCATCTTGCCACTGGTCATCACGAGCAGTCTTTCGTCGCCAGGCCGCTGTAGGGCAGCCTTCATGGTCTGCGAGCCACGGAGAACGTCAGACAGCCCGATGATGTTTTGAATGCCGAAGAACTTCTCCGTCGTTGGGCGGCGGAAGTCACAGCTTACCAAGACAACCCTCTTCCCTGCCTGCGCTAACGAAGCAGCAAGATTGGCAGCTACGGTTGACTTGCCTTCAGCGGGCGCGGCGCTTGTGATGAGTAGCGTCTTTATGTTGTGTTCGAAGTTGATGAAGTCCAGTGAGTTTCTGAGGACTCGATAGGCTTCGGCAGCAGGTGAACCGGGGTTCTCAATAATGGTTAGCTTTCGTTTCTCGTCTTTGTCTTGCTTCTCCAGGGGTATCAGTCCAAGGACAGGTGCGCCGAGAGCGCCTTCGACCTCTTCGGTGGACTTGAGAGTGTTGTCTAGATACTCATTGAGAAGTGCCAGCCCGATGCCGAGCACCAGTCCCAGGGACAATCCCAGCAAGGCATTCCGAACCGGGTTAGGTGATACCGGCTGAGAGTTGAATACGGCTTCGCTGACAATACGAGCAGCCCCGGTTTCAAGTTGTTCTTGGATGAGTAGTGTCTCGCGCTTTTCCGCGAGTGTGGTGTAGGCCCCGATAGCGATTTGAAGCTCTGCGGCGAGTTCTTCTTGTCGTCCCTCGCTTTGTATGCGCCTGCCGAGAGCAAGTATCCTGTTCTCCGCCTCAGCCAGCCTCGCATCAACCTCATCCGCGGCTGCTGCTATGCTCTCGCGTCTGTGATCGCGGGACCAAATGACGAACTCCTCGGCAAGCCTGTTCGCGATATCGGCGGCCATCTGTGGATCGTCATATTGAACGCTGACTTCAATGATGTTCGTCTGTCCTACGGTGGAGACTGTCACGTTCTGCGCCAGGGCGTCCGTAGACACACCAAGGCTCAGGGCGCGAATGGTGTTCTCAACAAGCGGCCTCATCTGAAGAAGTTGGACCTGGGTCTGCATCCCGCGCTCAGGCTGGCCGGTGAATTCCGTTATAGCCGTGCCGAGCAGAGCCGCACCAGCGTCGCGTTCTGTGATAAGTACCCGCGCTTCACCAACATATTGTGGCGGCTGGATGAAGCTGACGACCAAAGCAGTTACGAGTGCTATTACGGCAACACGTACAATCACCGATCGACGTGACTTTATGATTTTGAGGTAGTCCCTGAGTTCCACTGATTGACTACTTCAGTTCGAACCGAGTAATGAACCAGTACTTCCGTCCGCCCTCATCCTTGGACACGAGTATGAATCGAGCGGCCTCTCGGTCAAGGGTGCCTCCGAGAAGAGTGACATGCACCGTTTGGGTGCCGGAGCCGCGCGTAACACCGTCAACCCGTGCGGTTTTGAAGCCACCCTTCAGCAAGCCCCTGTCAATGAGGTCCTGGTTGGCTGCGGTAGCTTGCTGTTGAGAAATTGTTCTGACGACTCCAGAATCTACAGTGCGGGGTCGTGGGGTCGACTCAGTGCCACCAGCTGCCGAGATGCGTAGAAAATGCCAGAACCCGTCTGAACGGCCCAGAGTCATCGAGCCCGACAACGAGCCACCGGAACGGTATCTCACGGTAAGTGGGACCGTCGCTCGGTCTGAACTCACTGAGGCAGAACCTATGGCGAAGGAGGCGATGTCACCATTGACGAGTCTATTGATCTGGGACTGGGACTTCAGCTGCTCCCGATACATAGCCGCCTGCGCGGAGCTGATTGGGAATACAGCAGCAGCCTCGGCCGTCCCGTCAGCCGGAGGAATGGATGGCGTGGGAGTGGGTGTGGAGTCGGGGGACACCTGCGTGGTAGTCGGTTCAGAAGGCGTAGTCGTGGACTCATCGGCCGGAGTGACCGGATCTTGTTGTGGTTTTGGGTCCGAAACTGCATCAACCACAGGCTGATCGGCGATACCTAGGATCCTTGCGACCTCATCGACTCCGCCGACCCATGTCACGGTAACCGCAAGGGCTGCAGCAGAGAGGAGAACAAGAATCAAGCCAACGACGACTCCTCTCCGTGAAGCGATTTTGGACACTTGAGGTTGTACCACTGGCCTGCTCCCTGAAAACGATTATCGACGCTTCATTATCATCGATGCACTCGGATAATGCCACTACCATGCGATTACCTCAAGGGCCCAGTCGGTAATGTTGTCTTCAGAGTGTTCATGGTAGATTCACTTATCGCTCCTACGCCACCAATGACGATGCGCTCATTGACCGTGAAATCAAAAGACTTGAGGTATTGTCTGACTTGAATGGTCAACACAGTCGGCTGAGTTAGCAGCAAGGGTCCGCGAAAAGTTCCGGACATGGGGGCACTGGCAAGTGCATCTGGAAAAGTGGCTCCGGATGCGATCGATAGACCCCTGCGTTCAGTCCAGCCCGCATCGAAAGAATCATCAGCGACAATCAGGGATGTTGCGAACCTGTTGATTCCAGCGGCCCGACTCATCGATCCACCGGCTGCGGAAGCAGCTGCCTCGGCAGCAGCAGGACTGACTGCATCGACTCCACCGGCGACGTACAAATCCATTGAGCCACCAGGGGGCTTCAACGACCTGATTGCATTCAGGCTGGCTGGATGTAGCGCAGCAGGTGGGGTGAGCAGTATGGGGGTGCGGGTAAGGAACGCGGGAGCGGACAGTGACAGGGCATCGGGAAAAGTCTCCCCGGATGCCAGGAAAATGGTCTTGGGTCTCTGCCCAGTGACTTGTCGGACTTTGTCAGCCACCGCAGCTGCAGTGGCATAGCGATCAACACCATGAATCCGTTCAATTACTATGCCTGGGAACCTTGCTCGAAGAGCGGCGACCACCGCGGGAGACACAGGGCTGGTACCTCCGACAATGTAGACCTTAGTTACCAAGAGGCGCTGCAGTTCCGCAGCTGTGGCCGGTGGCAAGGAAGAAGGCTCTGTAAGAAGTATCGGTGCATTCAGAGCGCCGGCCAAAGAGGCGGCTGCCAGACCATCGGGAAAGTCCCGACCGGAAGTCAGCAATGCAGTTCGTGAACCGGCGGTATATGTACGCCTCGAGATCGCTGCCGCAGTGGCGAATCGATCGATGCCCGCCACTCTGATGGCAAATGGAGCGGCGGGTATGTCGACTATGCCAATGGAAAGATCCGCCATGCCGGAGCCTTTGAACCTGAGCACTTCAAGATGCCAGACTTGTGGTCCTGAAGCGGGACCAGTATCGAAGATGATGGCTTCATTGGAATTGGGTCCGTTGCTGAATTCAGGGGGGATGACGGAATTTGGCAACAAGCTTGTGGTGCTGGGAGAATAGAGATACAGATCGAAGTCACTGTTCTCCGGTCCAGCAAGAGCAATTTTTACTCTTCGGTTAGCGGGTAAAGTGATTCTGAATACCTTGTTTGCGCCCCATACTGCGGCGATGTCAGTCGAAGTCTTACCGGGAACCGGCAGGGTTACTGCGGAAGATATGTCGACCCTAGCATTGACGGTCGCCTGAAGGACCCGCCACGTCAACTGGTAGTTCCCAGAGCCCGAGAAGGCATTGACCTCGATGAAGTATGTCCCACCCAAGCCAGCGGGTATGTCGTAGGTGATCGTCCTGGGATAACCGCCGTTCGTGGCGTGGGCTACGGCCATGGCATCAGGAAGCATAGTCAGGCCAGGTGAGAAAAGGTATAGGTCGAATACCGCAGTCGTCCCTGGATCGGGCGTCAACGCGAGTTGGATACGCTGGCCGGGCGTGACTTCGATGCTGTACAAGTCGAATCGGTCTGCTGGCAAGTTGCCGAGTGCTGGAGATGGCGGCAATGGTTTCGCAAACGAGGAGTCAAGGGCTAGGCCCGACGCGCCGGGCGCAGGGACTCTGGAGTGGTCCGCTTGGCCGAGTCCCTTGAGGTGAATGGGACTCATCACCGGTGGCGATGAAGAGTATGCATGGAGCGGGGCACCTGCGGCGAGAAGGACTACGACTGTGATCAGAAACAGGCGAGACCAGTATATCCGCATGTTTGACTCCGTACCCCCACTTTGATTGACAGAGACTGCGACATAATAGCACAAGGATGCATTGCGGCTAATCTAAGGTCTGTAGGATGGAAAGCCAGCGCTGGTACTCTTCCGGACTCAGATCAGTGACCACCTCGCCATGAGGAAGACCAACGATGCCCAGCACTCGTGCGATCTCCCTCCCCAGCTGCTCAGTGACCGCTGTCCTGTCCGGTGTCTCAAGATATTCGATACCCTTGAGCATAGCGACCATCTGTTTGCCATCCAGAGACATCTGGCCTTGGGGGAATGTGAACATCTGCTCGCCATCGAAAACGTCAATCTGAGTCGGGAGCTGCACTCCCAGACTCGATTCAGCGGCCAGGACATCCAGGTCCTTATCATCGAGAACCACATACGCAGGGCGCGGCGAATCAGACGAAACTCCTTCGGCAAGGCCAGCTGGTCCCTCAAAAGGATAGATGTCCCTCAGTAGATTGAAGCCCGTGCCCGGGATGGTAACGGTCGACATGGGATCGAGACTTTCAATCTGCAAGGCTCCATCGGAGACTTGATGTCGATCGATAGTTCTCGGGAGAACGACGCCATCCTCCCCAGGTAGGACAAGGATGACCAACACGTCGGATTCGGCAGTCTGGCCATTGCTCCGTCCGCCGAAAATGGTAACAGCAACTCCGGCCAAAACCAGAATGGACACAGAGATGCCAGCTATCACATGCAGCCATTTTGGTCTTCTTGAACGATCTCGCACGAATCGGCACCCGTTCCAATGGTGGGCCCGGCAGGATTCGAACCTGCAACCAAGGGATTATGAGTCCCCTGCTCCACCATTGAGCTACGGGCCCGTGT
>DBEG01000086.1 GCA_002293965.1 Actinobacteria bacterium UBA912
CATCTCCGAGAACTCGGAGTACGATGATGCCAAAAACGAACAAGCCTGGGTAGAAGGCCGTATCGCGGAGATCAATCTGATTCTTTCAAATGCGATAATCATCGCAATACCAAAGAAGTGTGATTGCGTGAGCCTGGGAAGCCTCGTTGAGCTTCAGGATCTTGAAACTGAAGAGGTTCATAGGTACAGGCTGGTGGGATCGGCGGAAGCCGATCCCGACAACGATCGCATCTCCAATGAGTCGCCGGTCGGGCACGCTATCATAGGCTCGAAGAAGGGTGAACTCGTGAAGGTATCGACACCTTCAGGCAGGATAATCGAGTACCGGATATTGAAGATATCCAAATAGCCATGCGCGACTCAGACGGCATTGAGGACTCGGGTCATGTCAAGCCACCTGAGGACGATCCTGTACAGGTGCGCCGGCTAAAGCTGCAATCACTGATGGATGCGGGAATCAGCCCGTATCCTGACAGCTTCGATGTCACGGCAACAGCACTGCAGCTGGCCGAAGAACACTCAGAACTGGCTGCGGGCTTTGAGGTGGCTGAGACGGTGCGGGTTGCCGGCAGAATCGTTGCCAAGCGCGACCAGGGTAAGATCGCCTTTCTTGTCATTCGTGACGGCTCAGGCGAAATTCAGCTTTTCTGCCGAGTCGATACCGTCGGGCAGGAGGCGTTCGATTTTATCTCTGCGCTAGATCCCGGAGATTGGGTCGGCGCCGAGGGGAACGTCATGCGCACGCGCCGAGGCGAGCTGTCTGTTCATCCATCGGCAGTTACGCTGCTCTCAAAGTCGTTGCGCCCCATGCCCGAGAAGTACCATGGGCTTACAGACATTGAGACGCGTTATCGGCAGCGATATGTCGACCTGATAGCCAATCCCGAGGTACGGGAGGTTTTCGAGATCAGGTTCCGCATACTCTCTTCGATCAGGCGCTTTATGGAGGGCAGAGGGTTTCTTGAGGTGGAGACCCCGATGCTGCACCCGATTGCCGGCGGGGCTGCTGCCCGCCCCTTTGTGACCAATCACAATGCGCTCGACATGAACCTGTACCTTCGAATCGCGCCGGAGTTGTATCTCAAGCGCTTACTGGTCGGCGGATTCGAGCGGGTCTTCGAGATCAACCGCAGTTTTCGCAACGAAGGTATGTCCCCTCGGCATAACCCCGAGTTCACGATGCTCGAAGCTTACCAGGCGTTCACCAACATCGACGGCATGATGGAGCTCACCGAGTCGATGATCGTTCACGTCACCAAAGAGGTGCTCGGCGATCTTGTACTTGATTACCAGGGCTCAAAGATTGACTTGACGTCGCCGTGGAGCAGGCGTGAGCTGCTTGATTTGGTCAGCGAGGTAGCGGGCGAGGAAGTATCCTTCGCGTTGCCTGCTGAAAAAGTGAGGCAAATATGTGCCGTGCACTCGGTACCGACGCAGCCTGAGTGGGGAAAGGGCAAGCTCATCACCGAGCTGTTCGAGAAGCTGGTCGAGCCTAATTTGGCGGGTCCCGTTTTCGTAACCGGGTATCCAGCCGAGACCTCTCCGCTTGCACGTAGGCGCGACGGCGAACCACAGCTCACAGATCGCTTTGAGCTGATTGTGATGGGCCGCGAGATCGCCAACGCATTTTCCGAGCTGGTCGACCCGATCGATCAGCGGGCCAGATTCGCCGAGCAGGCAGCCGCCAAGGCCGCGGGTGACGCAGAAGCGATGCCTGTCGACGAGGATTACCTTCGCGCGATGGAGTATGGCATGCCACCTGCTGGAGGTTTAGGCATCGGAGTCGATCGCCTGGTGATGCTCTTGACGGATTCAGCCTCGATCCGCGACGTCTTGCTCTTTCCGCACATGCGTCCTGAGGCCCGTCCAAGCGAGTAAGCATCGCACCGGAAGGCGATTCGCGGGTATACTGTACCCAGGCACGTATTTGAAAGTCTACGGCACGAACTTGCTGCCGATCTGTATAAGGGGTGTGTAAATGTTTGAACGATTCACCGAGAAGGCCCGCCGGGTGATAGTGTACGCCCAGGAAGAGGCCCGGATGCTCAATCAAAACTACATCGGTACCGAGCATCTGTTGCTCGGCCTCATAAGGGAGCAGGACGGGATTGCAGCCAAGGCTCTGGAGTCCCTCAACATCTCTCTTGAGGATGTCCACCAGCAGGTAGAGGATCTCATCGGCAGGGGTACATTCGTCCCGACGGGACACATACCGTTTACTCCCAGGGCGAAGAAGGTCCTGGAGCTGTCGTTGCGCGAAGCTCTCCAGCTGGGCCACAACTACATCGGCACCGAGCATGTGCTCCTCGGCCTGATTCGGGAAGGGGAGGGCGTCGCCGCTCAGGTGCTGCTCAATCTCGGCGCTGACCTGGAGCGGGTGCGCTCCGCGGTAATCCAGCTGCTCTCCGGGCACTACGGCAAGCACTCCGAATCTGGCGAAGAGAGAAGGTCTGGCGCATCGGGAGCTCTGCTCGACGAGTTTGGGCGGAATCTGACGCGAGCCGCCGAGGAGGGGAAGCTCGACCCTGTTATCGGCAGGCACGCCGAGATCGAGCGCGTCATGCAGATACTTTCTCGGCGCACAAAGAACAATCCAGTGCTCATTGGCGAGCCTGGAGTTGGAAAGACCGCTGTCGCCGAGGGACTGGCGCAGGCCATCGCGGCCGATGAGGTTCCGGAGACGATCAAGGCAAAGCAGCTTTACATGCTCGACCTGGCCGCTCTTGTCGCGGGAAGCAAGTACAGGGGCGAGTTCGAGGACCGGCTGAAAAAGGTGATGAAGGAGATTCGCGAGCGGGGCAACATCATCCTTTTCGTTGATGAGATGCACACGCTTGTGGGAGCTGGCGCCGCGGAAGGCGCGATCGACGCCGCGAGCATCATAAAGCCTGCACTTGCCAGGGGAGAGCTCCAGACCATAGGCGCAACCACGCTTGATGAGTACCGCAAGTATGTCGAGAGGGACTCGGCGCTCGAAAGGCGCTTTCAGCCCATCATGGTCGGCGAGCCCAGTGTGGCCGAGACCGTCGAGATACTCAAGGGTCTGCGTGACCGCTACGAGGCGCACCACCGGGTCAGCATAACCGATGCGGCCATCGAGGCGGCGGCGGTTCTGGCGGATCGCTATATTTCCGATCGCTTCTTGCCCGACAAGGCTATTGACCTGGTCGATGAGGCCGGCTCCAAGATGCGCATCAAGATGATGACCGCGCCCCCAGGCATCAAAGAAGTCGAAGACCGCCTACGTAGAGTGCGCGCCGAGAAGGAAGCCGCCATCGAGGCTCAGGAGTTCGAGAAAGCCGCGAGTCTGCGCGACAAGGAAAAGCAGGTTCTCGGAGAGAAGCGCGCGATGGAAGAGGAGTGGCTAAAACCGGACAATCGGCGAATCATAGAGGTCACCGAAAACGAGATAGCCGACATAGTCTCGATGTGGACCGGAGTTCCGGTAACCGCGCTTACGGAGGAGGAGACGGAGAAGCTGCTTCGCATGGAGTCCTCTCTTCATGAGCGGATTGTCGGACAGGATGAGGCAGTATCGGCGGTTTCCAAATCGATCAGGCGCGCTCGTGCGGGACTCAAGGATCCACGCCGGCCTGCGGGGTCTTTCATCTTCCTCGGACCTAGTGGGGTAGGTAAGACAGAGCTTTCCAAGGCGCTTGCAGCGTTTATCTTCGGCAGTGAGGAAGCTCTGTTGCAGCTCGACATGAGCGAGTACATGGAAAAGCACACAGTATCCCGGCTGATCGGTTCGCCGCCAGGCTATGTCGGGTTTGACGAGGGTGGACAGTTGACCGAGCTCGTGCGCAGGCGTCCGTACAGCGTCATTTTGTTCGACGAGATCGAGAAGGCGCATCCTGACGTTTTCAACGTGCTGTTGCAGATTCTTGAGGAAGGCCGCTTGACCGATGCCCAGGGCCACAAGGTGGACTTCAAGAACACCGTGGTAATAATGACAAGCAACGTCGGCGCTCGCGATATCGTGAAAGGGCAGAGTCTGGGCTTTACCGGCAGCGAAAAAACGGGCATCGATTATGCCGACATAAAGACCAGGGTGACAGACGAGCTCAAAAAACTCTTCCGCCCGGAGTTTCTCAACCGAGTCGACGAGGTAATCGTCTTTCACGACCTTACCGCCGAGGAGATCAGGGCCATCGTCGATCTTATGGTGGCGCATCTTCGCGACCGCCTCGCGCATCACGGCATCGGTCTGACGTTGACCGCCGAGTCTCGCGAGTTGCTCGCTGAAAGCGGCTACGATCAAACTCAGGGTGCGCGCCCCTTGCGCCGCGCGATACAGCGACTGTTGGAGGATCCGCTCTCCGAGCAGATTCTCGCCGGTCAATGGAGCGCGGGTGATGTGATCGAGGTAGCTGTCAAAGGAAAAGAGATCGCTTTTCGTAAAGTGGCCGACGGCTCGCCCGCTACGGTTGTGATTCCGGCTGACGGCGGTGCATCGAAGGCGACGCCTCCGAAGAAGAAGCCCCGGAGCAGGCGTGGTGACTCCGCACTCGGTGGAGCAGAGGGTGTCTAGGGAGTCAGAAGCTATTCGCACTCGCCTCCGGAGCATAGCGCCCGGCACTCCACTGCACGACGGGGTGGAGCAGATTCTCTCGGCTAGAACCGGAGCGCTCATTACGCTGGGAGATGCTTCCGGCCTGGCCGATATTTGCGATGGCGGGTTCGCCATCAACATGCCGCTGACTGCTCAACGACTCTCCGAGCTAGCCAAGATGGACGGCGCGATCATCCTCAGCGATGATGCGTCGGTGATTAGGCTGGCTAATGTACACTTGGTTCCCGACTCTGGTTTACCTACCGAGGAGACCGGCATGCGGCACAGGACAGCCGAGCGTGTCAGCAGGCAGACCGACGCGCTCGTGATCTCCATTTCGCAGAGAAGGAATGTTGTCAGCCTCTACTTCAAAGGCCACAAGATCACCCTCGAGGACATTGAGGTCGTCCTCGCAAAAGCCGATGCCGCACTCCAGGCGCTGCATAGATCTCGCTCGAAGCTCGACGAGATGCTCGAGCAACTCACCTTCCTGGAGCTTGAAGACCTTGTAACCCTTGCGGATCTTGCCGAGATTATCGCCAAGTTCGAAGAAGTCCGCCGTACGTCTGAGGAGGTCTCGCGCTTTGGACTTCAGCTTGGTACCGAGGGCAGGCTGATTCGAATGCAGCTCTCAGAGTTGACCTCTGGTCTGGAGACGAACTACTCCCTGGTCATCAGGGACTATGCCTTGGATTCCGGCCGCGAGAACGCACAAAAGGCGCTAAAGGCGCTATCTCGCAAGACCAGGGAGTCGCTTCAGGAACCCACCGGGGTATTGGAAGTTTTGGGGCTTGCCGGAGCCATGGATTCGGCGGAAGAAGCCGTTCGACCCAAGGGGCTGCGAATCCTCAGCCAGATTCGCTCGCTGCCCGGCTTTGTTATCGATGGCGTCGTGGATACCCTAGGGCCGCTCCAGGCGCTATTGAGTGCATCGGCTGAAGATCTCGACAGGGTCGACGGGGTCGGGCTCAGGCGTGCAAAGACGATAAGCGACGGGCTGG
>DBEG01000023.1 GCA_002293965.1 Actinobacteria bacterium UBA912
CGGTAGTTCGTGCTGCCGTGAGGATCATGGCAGCTCGTGCAGGAGAACTCCGACAGATACTGACGCGAGGTGCTTGCCGATGAACCGAAGCCCCAAAGCGGTGCTGTCGTACCAGTCAAGATGGTCGACCCGCTCTCAGGAGACATGCTGTGCATCGAGGTCACCGGATCGTTGCCGCCAAGGTAACGGAACCCACCTGCATTCAGCGTGCCGCCGAACGTCGAGTTGGTCTCATACAGGACCCCAGCGCCTGGATTGGCAAGAATGCCGTCCGGCGCGGAAGGACCGCTATCGAACACACCGGCAATGACGTTAGTCGAAGCACCGGGCGCATCGTTACCGTGACACACCGTACAGAATTCACGCATATTCTGCGAGGAAGAGACCAGCAAAGCACTTCCCACGGCATTCCCGGTCGGTATTCCGTCCAGGTACTCCGTACGCTGGATCGGCGAGAACGAGGTGTGTGCCCTGTGGCATGCCGCGCAGGAGTCCGTGTCGTCGGAGTAGCCGCCGTGCGGACCGAAGTTGGCATATGCGACCGAGCTCATCGCAAAGAAGAGCGCGACCGTCAACACCGCCAGAATCGTGTGTTTTCTCAACCTTATCACCTCCAATTCCTCTAGTGGACCGCGCATGCGATGCACGGATCGAATGACTGAGCGATACGCATCGCCTCAACGCCGGGGCCAGGGGCGACGCCTGCATGGGGAGCGTTGATCATCGCCTGCTCCATGGCACCTCGGCCATTGAAATCACCAGTGGCCCTGAGGGAGCCCAGCGCATCTTTAGGCGATGCGTTCCAGGTGGTCGGGACGACGCACTGGTATGCGGCGATCCTACCCTTGTCGATGCTAACGTGGTGCGACAGTGAGCCGCGAGGAGCCTCTGTGGCTCCATAACCGCTTCTGGGGTTCACCGGAGCGGCTTTTTGGTTGTAGCTCGCGCCATTGGCGACAGCTGCTGCGGCACCGATCCAGCCAGTGGTCGGAATGCCGGCGTCTCCATCTACAGTGCCCACTGCACCGAACCTTTGTGTTCCCTTGTCGAAAGCACCCAGTAGTAGCTGGACCAGGAGCAAGGACTCAAGTGCACGAGCGCGTAGGCGATCCATCACGGATAGCCCGCCCTTGAGATTCACTATCCAGGTCTGGACAGTGGGAACCAAGTTGTGTGCGCCCAGGGCAGATACCAGCCCTGCATCGATGACATTGGTGTCCAGGGTGGTGGGAGTATCCAGGTAGCTAGTGTAGCCAAAATACCCAGCCACCCCAAAGGTACTGGCAATAGTGGTGGTACCGTCGACCGGATACAGCCCCTGAACGACCATGCGGGCCAACGGGCCGACCTCCATCGCGTGATACGTGGTACCGACTCTCCAGCGAGGGGCCTTCATCCAGGAATACTTGGTCCCTTTTGTCCTGTTGGGCTCGGTCCGCGTGACAGCACCCGGCCTCTGCCATTCCTGCCCAGCTGGGTAGCCCCACTTGCTATCGGCCACATACCAGGAGCGGTTGGTGTCCTCGATGAGGTTCGCGTTGACCTGGGCCACCATGTTGGCCACGTCGCCCTTCCCGGTGACCAGAACTACTGGGGCCGCCGCTCCGATCTTGTAGCCACCACGGATCGCCAACATGTTGGTCGCAGGATCGGGGAACGCTCCCCACGAGAGGAAGTTTCCGAGCCCCGCACCGATACCGGCTCCTGTGGTTACGCCAACGCTCGCGGCATTGGTCGGGTTGTCGTACGTCGGGTACAGTGCCCCCAGCGCCAGTGCGAGCGGCACGTACTCCTTGACGATGAACAGTCCTACCTCTTGCATCAGGTCATAGAACTTCTTACACCTGCTCCTGAAATCAGACCCCCTGCTTTGAGTGGTCACGCCACCGGCTAGGAACGCCGAGGTCATCGGCATGCGCCCTGCGAATAGAGCGCCGGCCTCGAACGTCAGACGCCTGATGCGCAGCGCTTTGACGTACTGCTTTATGACCGCTGACCAAAGGTTGTTGCCGTCCGGCAACGCCCTGCCGTTGGAGAGAAGAATGCCGCTGTAGTAGCTGGTGTCGAAATACGGGGTCCACGGCGGCATGTTCGGACCCTGTACATAGCTCTGGGCGGCTAGGTGGTAAAAGTGAGTGATGCTCGACATCAGATACTCTGCGCCGAGAATCAAGTTGCGGATGTGCACCGCTTTGGCGGGTACTCCCAGTCCATCGTTGTCCTTATCGGAAAACGTGATGTGCCCGACACTGTAGCCATAGACATGATCTATCGCATACGTCGATGTCGTGCCGTGAGGTACGGGGCAGACGCCACATATACGCTGTGTGAAGGTGATTGCGTCGTTAGGATCACGACCGATCAGGAAGTTCTCGAAGCCGCGGAACATGTTGCCATGCGCATCGGCCTCAGTAACGAATCCTGCTTCCACCGTGAGCTTTACGCCTAGATGCCCCTCTATCCGAGGAATCGGGTCTACTGCAACTGTTGCCATGAGTCACTACCTCCTTTCGTTGTTATCGTTTCGCGATGAACGGGACGTATGCATCTGGGAAACCCCTCTCGGTGCAACCCATACATGGATGCCCTCCTGTGATGCAGTTACCTCCATGGATGTTGCCGTTGAGGTTGGCGATTCCCTGGTCCCAAGCCTCATCATTGTTTGGCTGCTGACCGTTCCAGCCGTGTAGCGAGCACAGAGACTTCGTCGAGAGGCCCTTGCACCCAATCATCGCTAGGCAACCTTCATCGCCAGGCTTCTGGGCGTAAAGCGCGGGGCGCCCTGGGGCCGAGAACGAATACTTGTAGCGCGAGCACGCCGGACCGTGGATCGACTGACCGTAGACAGCCTCCAGACGACGCTGGTTGTCCACGCCACCGACGATCCCCCCTGCAGCATTCAAGATGCCGAGCGGACCTGCGGCACCCTTGGCTGGACCATTGACGTACTCAGCCAACCACAGAACCACTGTGAGGACGAACCACCAAGGGTTGGTGGGGCATCCCGGTACGTTGATGACCTTGTTGGCGGCGGCCGTGTTGTTGGCCCTCGACAAGAACTCATGCACACCGAACGCAGGGGTCTGGCTCATGCCACGGAACTCAGGCGACGGTGACTTACAGGCAGGAAAACCGCCGAAGCTCGCGCACTGCCCGATCGACACCACAGCAACGCAATTGGCCCTGCTGGCCAGCGTGCTGACGACATTGTCGAAGCGATGCATCTCGTCGCCGGCCAGATTCTCGCCGACTGCGCACCAAGGGGCGTTACCCGCACCGCCTGGCTTGTTCCAAAAACCAGGGTCAGTGTCGACCTGGACCGCGCCTTCGACCACTAACACAAAAGGTGTGGTGGCTAAGTTCATCTCGTTCTTCAGCCACTGGAATGCCTGATCCCCGCCCATGGCCTGGAGCGCATAGTGGTACTCGAGGCTGATGAAGTCGATGAGTACGTCTGCTATGTTGGCCACGAAGGGGGTGTTACCGTTCTTTGCGCTGTCGAAATCCGCGCCGGCAGAGTTGAGCGTGCGATGGTGGTGTCCACCTACGCCTTGGCCTCCTGTAAGAACTCCGGCCGGTAGCACATGCCCGCCGTCACCGTCTCCGCCTACGGCGAGATCGAGTGCTGCAAGCGTGCTCACACCTTGGCCTGTAGCATCAATCGAGCTTGTCAGCGTGCGATCCTGAACAGCCCGGCCTCTGACGTCCTCGAACAGGCTCAGCAGTGAGACCGAACACCCCGTACACTCAGCGCCATGCACCCACACTACCTTGGGTTTGGCGGCTGTGCCCCATGGAGCTGAATGCCCCATGGCTTCTGTGATCTTGAGAAGCTGGGATTGGCTCAAGCCTGCGGCTGCGGCCAACGCTCCCAGTCTCGTCACAAACTCTCGTCTGGTGATTGCCATACTGTCTAACCTCCCTTACCCCTACTAGTATTCGACTATTCGTCTTTCTGTTTCTGCCGGGAAACAGTTGTGGAAACTTCACCTCCTCTTAGAGTCTGCTTCCACGGATATATGATGAGATCACCGGTTCTCGCTCTCTTGTAACAGGCGTTACATGACTACGTGTCGAATAGTATTTGGTACTCCGTATCGTGTCAAGCTATTTCTTCGCGGGGAATCGCTCAGCGAACTCCTCGGCGTTCATGGTCTCTATCTCGAGTAGGCGTGCGAGCCTCCTGAGCTCGGCGTCCTCGGTGCAGAACACGTGGGCGCGTTGCGCTACCGCAAGTACCGCGGCGGTCTCGTCGTCGATCTCGAGGCGTCTGGCCAGCACGGCGGCGTCGGAGGCGGAGTGCTCGGTCGCCCGGAACAGCTCGGCGGCCTTCACGGTGCCGAACACCAATTGTTGTACGCGGTCGAAGTCGGGCTCCAACATGAACCAGCGGCGCTTGAAGGCGGGCATGCGCTCAGCGAGATCGGACTCGAACGCCAGCTCGGCGAAGTCGAGGGTCGCGAAGAAGCGACGCTTGCGGAGCAACAGCAGGATCGGTAGTAGCAGCAATGGCGAGAGGCAGAGCCCCCACTGGAACGGCGTGGTCGGAGTCGGGATCGGCTGCTCGTCTGTGGGCCAGCCCCAGACCTGGATGCGTCCGTTGGCGGAATCCGCCACGTAGATGCGGCCGCTCTCGGCGATCGAGAGGTCGTTGGGGTAGGCGAACTGGCCCTCGAGCACGCCGGCTCCGCCGACGCGTGCGAGCCTGGTGCCGTTCTTGGCCCAGAAGGTCACGTCTTGCGCCAGCGTATCAACGACCGCGAAGCGCATGGTTCCGGTGCCTTCAGTGGACTGCGAGGGGCCCTTGAGGAACTCGATGCCCCTGGGCAGACCTTCGGAGGGGAATATCCGCAGGAACTCGCCGGCCATGTCGAAGACCTGGAAGCGCCTGTTGTTGCTGTCGGCGACCCAGACCTCTTCGGCGAATACCTGCACGTCGTTGGGGAACTGGAAGAGCATGGGTGATTCCTCGGCGGTTGCCACCAGGCCGGCGGTCCCCACTGAGCGCTGGAAAGCGCCTTCGGGATCGAAGAAGAGGAGGCGGTGGCCCTTGAGTATCTCGGTGACTATGAGCGAGCCGTCCTCGGCGAAATCAAGTGCCAGCGGTGCCCACTGAACGTCGCCGGTCTCGAACGGCGGGAGCTGGTCGTCTGGCAGGTTGGGATCGAACTCGCCCAGGTACTCGCCCTCGGGGCTGAACCTGTGGATAGTGCGGGCGCGGCGATCGGAGACGTAGAACTCGTTGTCGATCGGGTCCAGGGCCATGTAGAGCGGGATGATCATCTCCTCGGTGCGCCATTGGGCCACGCGATCACCGTCAAGGTTGAAGACGTCGATGACCGCACGCCTCGAGTCGGTCACGTAGACCCGGTCGCCCTCAACGAGGACGCCTATGGGCCGCTGCAACGGATCCTCGGGCGGACCGCTGAAGGAGAACAGGTGCTCGGGTGGGGTGAGGACCGCTTCCGGGTCGACCTCGAAGTCGAAGCCTAGCTGCCGAGTGGTGCGGTAGTTGACGAACAGCACCGCGATGAGCGCGAGGGCGAGCAGCAGCAGGACCGTTATGACTATCCTTCTTGTGCGTTTGCGGGAATGCACGTTAGATGCCTCCAGTTTCCTCGTCGCATCACGGTGCCGGGGTGGGCGCAGGGGCCAGACGCGCGAGCGCATCCGTGGCCGACGCGTGCTCCGGCTCCAGGGTCAGTATCTTCTCATAGTCCTTCACGGCGTCCGCCTTGCGCTTTGCGGCCTCGTAGAGCTCGGCGCGCAGCAGCAGAGCCTCGATGCTCGCTGGCTCGATCGCCACCGCCACGGTCGCATGCTCGATGGCCTTCTGTAGCTCGCCTTCTTCCTGTGCTTCACGCGCCTGCGAGATGCGCTGCTCTACCGTGCCGAACTCCAAGAGCGCCTCGATGGGCATCTCGGCATCGGGGAACTTGTCGGCGACCTTGCGGAACTCCACCGCCGCCGAGGCCTCCTTGCCCTGCTCGGCGAGGAACTTGCCAAGCTCGAAGCGGGCCTCTCCGTAAGCGGGGTCGAACGCCAGCGCGACGTATAGGTTCTCGATAGCCTTGTCGATGTCGCCCAGGCCGTGATAGGCGCGCGCTAGCTGGAAGTAGGTGTCGGACGCCGTGCGCCGGATGCGCAGCGACTCCCTGAGGTACTCGACGGCTTCCTCGTAGTCGCCGTCCTCGACAGCGATCTGCCCCAGGTAGAAGAACGCCTGGCCGCGCCTCGCGTTGAGGTCCTGGAACTCGGTGCCTTCGGTGAGCTCGGTCACCTTGCGGAAGAACGGCTCTGCCTCGTTCCAGCGGAAGTCGGCCATGAGCACCATGCCCATGTTGAGCATCGCTCCGGTGTGCTCCTCGTCGAGCTTGAGCGCCTGGTCGAAGGCGTTGATCGCCTCGCGGAACATGCCCGCGCTGGCCAGTGCCTCGCCGTAGCGGACGGCAAGCACCACGTCGTTGGGGTTGTCCTCGACGTTGCGCCTGAGGTCTTCGAGCGCGCGGCCAACCGGGGTCGAGAGTCGCTGCCGCTCCTCCTCCTGGCGCACGAAGAGCGCGAACGCGCCACCCGTGAGCAGCACGAGCACCAGCAGGATCCGCGGCGCCCACGCGAGCGCGGTGTCGATGCGCTCGATCCGGGACTTGGCGACGGACGCCGCGGTGGCGGCGGGCTGCTCGGCAGTCGGCGTTTCGAGACCCTCGGGGGTCTCGGCAGGTGTCTCGCGTGTATCTTGCGTCTCAGAGCTCAATGTCTCTCATCCTCCTACTGGTGGGCCTAGAAGCCCATGTCCGCGTGGCATCTTCTGCAAAGATCCGCGCCTCGATAGGGCGCTATCAGCGTGCCGAAAACATCGAGCGCGCCGTGGCAGTCGTAACACATCCGCAGGTCGTGAGCCGCATCGCCGAAGTCGACAGCTTCGCCTTGGGCCCGGCCGAAGGTGATATGGCAGTCCGAGCAGCGATAGGGCTCGCCGCGGGTCTCGGCCACATCGAAGTGTACCGCGTGCTCGGCGTAGCC
>DBEG01000121.1 GCA_002293965.1 Actinobacteria bacterium UBA912
GGCCGGCATCCCAGCGGAGGTCGCATCAGCTCTGGTTGATGCATTCAACAACCGCGACGTCGAAGCAGCCACAGCTGCAGCCCTACTGGCTTATGGGATCGATAGAATCCCGGACTAGGAGACACCGTGCCCTTAGAGGATTATCGCGAGGCAGCGGCTAGCTGCTGGAAAATGCGAACAGATGCAGCGAGCCGGGCGCGCCAGCGAGGAAGCACCGATCCCGGCTTGCGCGCGGGAGTGACAAGTGGCAAGCACCTCGGGCCCTTAGCCCAACTCATAGAAAAAGTTCTTGTCGATGCGGGATTGCCGCAGTCCTGTGTCCACAAGGATCGCGGCGTGGAACTGCCTGGATACTACAGGCCGGAGAAGAAGTGGGATGTTGTCGCTGTCCATGATGGGACCGTGGTTGTAGCGGTGGAGTTCAAGTCTATTCTAGGAAGCTATGGCAACAACATGAACAATCGTGCCGAGGAGGCGCTGGGAAATGCTACTGATCTTCTGGAGGCAGCCGAAAAGGGACTATTGGGAGTAAAACCTCCATGGCTGGGATACGTTTTTCTCATGCAGGATGAGCCTTCTTCGCGATCCCCCGTGAGAGTACGCCAAACGCATTTCCCAGTGGATCCGGAGTTCAGCGACTCCTCGTACCAAGACCGGGCGATCCTCATGTGCCGGCGACTAGTCCTGCAACGCTTATACAACGCGGCGTGGTTCGTTACTGGCAACGGGGAAGGTACCGTAGAGGGTATTCAGGAACCAGCCCGTGATCTCTCTTGGGTAAAGTTCGAAACATCGATACGCGGACGCGTAGCAGAGATTCTAGCCTGATAGGAGCACACGTCCCCGGCCCATCATCCCAACGGACGATGACCTTTCCCCCGCCGTCTGCCGAAGAACGCCCGTAGCAGCGCCGCGCTCTCCTGCTCGCGGACCCCGGAGGTCACCTCGAACCGATGGTTGAGCCGCTCGTCTTCGTGGAGTGCATACAGGGTCCCCAGCGCACCCGACTTCGGGTCCGGCGCGCCGAAGACGCAGCGTGCGATGCGTGCCTGGTGCATGAGGCCGGCGCACATCGGGCATGGCTCGAGCGTGACGTAGACCGTGCAATCCGACAAGCGCCAGCGCCCGAGTCGCGCCGATGCCTCACGGATCGCCAGCAGTTCGGCGTGTCCCGCGGGGTCGTGGTCGCTCTCTCGGCGGTTATAAGCTGCCGAAACGACCTCGCCATCGCAGACGACGACCGCGCCCACAGGCACCTCATCGGCAAGCGCAGCCTGACCCGCCTGCTCGAGGGCCAGGTCCATGTAGTGTTCGTCGGAGTGCTTCAAGCGCAATGCCGCCTTCATCTCGATTCTGACTAGAATGGCATGATAGACTGCTCATCGCGTCAAGTCATCTCGCGGAGGGGTGGCAGAGTGGACGATTGCGACGGTCTTGAAAACCGTTGACCCGCAAGGGTCCGTGGGTTCGAATCCCACCCCCTCCGCCAGCGAATGGCACTGAGGACGTGACACGGGAGCCGCGATGCAAGAACCAAAGGCCGAGCTGAACATCGCTCAAGCCCACTTCGGTAGCGAGGTCAGGCGCCGGGCGCCGTGGATTCTGTTGGCGGTCGCCGCGGGAATCGTCATGATCTTCATCGGCCAGGCGTACGAGGAGGCTTTCTCGGCGAAGGTCGAACTCGTGCTGTTCATCCCGGTGATCGTGTACATGAGTGGCGCGATCGGCACCGAGACGGTGGCGCTTTTCGTCCGGGAGCTCGCGCTGGGTCGCCTCAAGCTGTCCCGCATCCTCCTCAAGGAGATCCTCGTCGGGCTGTCGTTGGGCGCGATCGCCGGCGCGGCGCTGGGTCTGTTCGCCTACTTGTGGTTCAGGGATATCGAGTTGGCTGTCGTGGTCGGGAGCACTCTGGTCATCAACGGGCTGATGGCGGTGGTCATCGGGATGATGATGCCGGTGATCTTCTCCCTGCTGCGCCGAGATCCGGCGGTCGGCACCGACGAGCTCACCACCGCCTTGACCGACAACCTGAGCCTGCTGGTGTATTTCGCAGTCGCGGCAACGATGCTGTTCCGCTTGTGATGCGACCCGCCCCTTCGGCAGGTTCGAGAATCGATTCGAACCGACTTCCGATGACGTGGCTGCAACATGCTACAATATCGACGCTTCGCCGCCTTGTCGGCGCTGTACGGAGAGTTGGCCGAGTCGGCTGAAGGCGCTCGCCTGCTAAGCGAGTAAGGGGTTTATAGCCTCTTCGAGGGTTCGAATCCCTCACTCTCCGCCACTTGACTAAAACCGCCTGCCAATGGCAGGATTACCAAGCCCACATCGGGCACGCGCGCCCTTAGCTCAGCCGGATAGAGCGTCTGACTACGAATCAGAAGGTCGGGAGTTCGAATCTCTCAGGGCGCACCACAAAGCTTCTCGCTTCCAGGGGGCGATCGCTTGAAGACGATCATCGGAGTCATGGGCGGAAGCACGGTCTCGGATACCACCCTCGCGCAGGCACGCCTCCTAGGACGCCTTATCGCCGAGGAGGGCTGGGTGCTCCTCAACGGCGGCCGCGACACCGGCGTGATGGCAGCTTCGGCTGCCGGCGCGAATGCGGCTGGCGGGCTTGTCGTCGGCGTGCTGCCTGACAGCGATCGCCGAGGCGTCGCAAGCGGCATCGACCTCGCGATACTCACCGGCATGGGAGAAGCGCGCAACGTCATCAACGTACTCTCAAGTCATGTGGTCATCGCGCTCGAAGGCGGCACCGGCACCATCTCAGAGGTCGCACACGCGCTCAGCCACTCGCGGCCGGTCATCACGCTGGGACTCCGCCTCGACGGGCTGTTCGCCGAGCACCGCGCCAGCGGCTTGCTGGCAGCCGCCGACAGCCCCGCGCACGCCATCGAGCTTGCGCGAAGGTTGGTGCGCCTCAGCGACATGCGCTGACCCGCACTCACGTCCCCGCTGACCGCGCCCCTACATCGCATGCCCGCCGAAGCGGTTTCTCAGCGCGCTGAGCACCTGCCCGGCGTAGCTCGGATTGCGCTCCGACTCGATTCGGAACTCCAGCGCTCCAGCGATGATGCGCGCTTCGAGCCCCATCTCCTCGGCGGTGCGGACGGTCCACTCGGCCTCGCCGGTGTGACGCACGATGCCGCTGACTCCCTCAAGCGACTCTCCTAGCTCGCCGAAGGCATCCCTCAGCCAGCCGACGAGCCGCGACTCGATGACGCTACCCCGCTGGTAGACCTCGGCGACCTGCGACAGGTCGAGCTTGAAGTCGGAGGCGCGCATCAGTTGGAATCCCTCGGCGATCGCCTGCATCATGCCGTACTCGATGCCATTGTGCACCATCTTCACGAAGTGGCCCGCGCCATGGCCCTCGAAGAACCGGTAGCCGTCGATGCGCGCGACGTCGGCGAACATCGGTTCCAGACCCTCGAAGTCCTCGCGCCTGCCGCCGATCATGAGGCACGCACCGTTGCGGGCGCCGCCCGGTCCGCCGCTGGTCCCGCAATCCAGGAAGCGTATCCCGCGCTCGGCGAGGCGCTCGGCTCGCACGGCAGCGTCCTTGAAGTACGAATTGCCGCCATCGATCACGACATCGCCTTCTTCGAGCAGGTCGATGAGCGCCGGTTGCCCGCCCCCAGCCCCGCCGAAGAGAATGCTATCCACCGCAGTGCCAGCCGTGAGCATCACCCAGACAGCCCGAGGCCGAGGCAGCGCCTCAACGAGCTCGGCAAGTGAGGCGGTAGCGACCAGCCCGGCAGGCTCCAGCGCCAGCGCCTTCTCGGCAGTGCGGTTGTAGCCGATCACGCACCAGCCGTGATCGAGCAGGTTGAGTGCCAGACCTGCGCCCATCTTGCCCAGCCCGACCACGCCGACCTGTCCGCACTTCGGCGTTGCCGCCAGCGCCTTGATGGCTTGCTCGGGCGCAACCAGCGTGTCCGGCGGGTAGGTGTGGAGGGGTGTGATCTCGTTGGCCCAGGCCCGCGTGACGGGGTCGATGAACTCCCACATCGCTCGCGTCTCGTCCGTGGAAAGGAACAGCGTCTGATCGCCTCGGATGGCATCGAGCAGCAATTTCGCGTACTCCTCGACGTACTGGACCTTGGCTTCCTTCTCGTAGAGAAAGAAGGTGAACTCGCGTCGCTCGACTTCCCGATCGAATCCCGGCTTCTTGGCCCAGAAGACGATCGTGATGGTGTCCGAGGGATCCAGTGTGAAGATCACCTGGTTCTTGTGGTGGGAGTCCTCGTCGCAGATGCACGGGTCGGGATGGCGGAAGGTGACGACTATCTCTTTGCGCACCTCGGCGAGGCGCTTACCGCTCTCGAAGACGACCGGCACGCCCGCCCAACGCGAACCGCGCATAGTGGTGCGCAACCGGAAGAATGTCTCAGTCTCGCTGAAGCAATCCACCCCTTCGATCTGCCTGTACCCGTCGTACTGCGCGCGGTAAGTGTTGAGTGCCACCTGCTCGATCGTCATCGGGCGCAACACATCGCGCACCGCCTTTGCGCGAGAGTCACGAATTGCAGCGGCGGTACAGGACTCCGGCTGCTCCATCGTGATTAGCGCCAGCATCTGTAGCAGATGATTCTGCCCAACATCGCGCAGTGCTCCGACCCCGTCGTAGAACCACCCGCGATGCTCGACGCCCAGCGTCTCGTGCAGTACGACCTCGATGGACTCGATTGCGGAGCGATCCCAGCTCGTCTCCAACAGGTTGTTCGCGAACCGGAAGTTCAGGATGCCCTGGAGCATCTCCTTGGCGAGGTAGTGGTCGATGCGATAGATCTGCTCCTCGGCGAAAAGCTCGCCCAGCGTCTCGTCGAGCATCGACGAGGTTTCGGCATCGTGCCCGAACGGCTTCTCGACGAGCACCCTCGTCCAGCCACCGCTCTCACCGCAGGTGCATGTGAGCCCCCCTTCGGCGAGATGCTTGAGGATGGTGGCGTAGTGCTCGGGCGGAACGGCCAGGTAGAAGAGTTTGTTCGCGCAGACGCCCCACTCCGAGTCGATCCTTGCGAGGTGCTCGGCGAGCCCGCGGTACCCCTGCGTGTCGTTGAACTCGCCCACCGAGTACGTGAACATGTCGAGGAACCCCTCCGCCGCCGAGGAATCATCAGCCGAGGCCACCTGGCTGTGCTTGAGAATCGACCTCACATGAGCGCGCAGGTCCTCGTCGGACCAGGGGCGACGCGAGTGCCCCACCACACGGAAGCGTTCGGGCAGGGCGTCTTTGCTGGCAAGG
>DBEG01000105.1:0-1996 GCA_002293965.1 Actinobacteria bacterium UBA912
GAAGGCCAGATCATCCTCGACCGCAATCTGCACAGGCGGGGCATCTACCCACCGGTCGCGGTCCTTCCATCGCTCTCGCGCCTCAAGCAGAAGGGCATCGGTGAACACAAGACGCGGGAGGACCACGCCGACCTATCCAACCAGCTCTTCGGCGCGTATGCGCGCGGCATCCAGGCAAAGGAGCTGGCGGTCATTCTCGGCCACGCTTCCCTTTCCGAGGCAGACAAGGCTTTCGTCGCTTTCGCCGATGGGTTCGAGCAGCGTTTCATCGAGCAGGGAGGGCATGAGGAGAGGGCGATCGAAGGGACGCTTCAGATTGGGTGGCAACTACTGACGCTGTTGCCACGCATCGAGCTCAAGCGCATCAAAGACGAGTTCATCGCTGCGTACATGGACGCGAAAGACTCTGCCGACGAAGGGACTGAGCAGTGATGTGGCTGCTATGGTTGGTAGTCCTGGCTTTGCTGGTGGGCCTCGTGGCGCTTCAGTTCCGCGGGGTCAAAGCGATGAAAGAGCTCGGCGTCCCTCAATCGAAGGTCGTCATCGCCATGAAGATCGTGAACGTGATCCTCGTGGTCGGAGTCGTGACTTTTGCGCTCTGGCAGTGGGCGGGCTGAGATGCCTCCTTTGCGCGTGAACCCCAATCGGATGGAGTTGATGCGGCTCAAACGCCGACATCAGGTGGCACTTCGAGGCCACAAGCTGCTCAAAGACAAGCTCGATGAGCTGCTCAAGGAGTTCCTCGCCAGGATCGCCGAGTGCCGTAGATTCCGCGCGTCGGTGGAAGCCGAGCTTGCCGAAGTCTACGGCCTGTTCGTCGTCTCTCGTGCCGAGGCAGGCGAGGCAGAGATGGAAAGGGCGTTAGCCACGGGCGTCCCAAGGGAGTTCATCGGCTATGCGGAGCGCAACATCATGAGCGTGCGGGTTCCGGTGCTCACGGTGGCAGAGGACCTGACTCCGTGCTGCTACTCCCACATCGCGACCCCGGCCGTTCTCGATGCCGCACTGGATTCGCTCGCGGCCACCGCCCCTCGGCTCATCTTGCTCGCTGAGCGAGAGAAGGCCATCGAGCTTCTCGCCGCAGAGATCGAGCGGACTCGTCGGCGGGTCAATGCGCTCGAGCACGTCCTGATTCCTCAGATTGTCGAGACGATTCGGGCGATCGACATGAAACTCGAGGAGGCGGAGCGTTCGAGCCTGACGCGATTGATGAAAGTAAAAGATTTGATTTCGGGCTAAAGGTCGGCGCGCAGCGTGCCGATAACCACAGTGTCAGGGACAAACTACCATCCTGACTAGGAACTGCTCCACTTAGTGGCGCCCCTCCACGATACGAGTGGTAGTTCCTTCGGGCCCCGCCCTTGCGGCGAGGGCCCTTCACTTTGTGGGGCTACTATTGGCGGCTACCCTGTCTGGCCGGTGAATGCGAATCTTTCCAGCAGCAGACCCGGCACCAGCGTTGCGTGCCCGTCGCTTCCGATAAGTTCCCGCGTAGCCGTGATGCCTCCGACATGTGACAGCGCCTGGATCGCACTTTGGGTGAAGCGCAGGTTGCGCAGGGGTTTGGTCAAGCGTCCGCCCTCTATCATGAAGGTGCCATCGCGTGTCATCCCCGTGAGCGTGAGCGGCACCGGGTCCTCGACGTTGACGTAGTGGAAACGAGTGACATAGACACCGCGATCGACCCGTGAGACGAGATCGTCGATGGTGGCATCGCCAGCATCCATCACCAGGTTCAGGGGCATCGGACCATAGCCGTTAGGAGCGGGCAGGGCGTGACCGGTGTTGGGCATCCCCAGCTTTGCAGCCCACATCGAGTCGGTCACGACTCCTTCGGCGATACCGCGCTTTATCAGCGTAACAGGGGTCCGCGGCTGGCCCTCAAAGTCGAACGGAAGCCCGATACCGCCCTGAGCGGCGAAATCATCGAAGATCGAGATCGCACCATCGATCACCGACTCCCCGAGCTTGTCGGAAAGCGCCGAGCGCTTCTCGG
>DBEG01000105.1:2400-14030 GCA_002293965.1 Actinobacteria bacterium UBA912
GCGAGCACCACGGTGTAGGTGCCTGGATCGAGTGTCCCTGCGTTCTTGGTGCGCACCGCAAGTGAAGCCGCCTGCTCGCCAAGCGCATCGGCGTCGAGTCCGCCTGCATCCGCCGAGAAGAACGACGCCCAGCCGGAGCCGCCCGAGTCCTCCATCGAGAGCACCGTGGCGCGTGTGGCGGCCATCGGCGCCGCTGCGCGGACCCCGTGGGTGTTCGCGATGGCGACCGCCTGGTCGGTGACGGCGATTCCGCCCGCTGCCTTCAGTCCCTGCGCCGAGGAGTGCCCGATGATCGTTGCGGCCGCAGTCGCCCGCGCGGTCTCGTCGAAGCGCAAGGTAGCCTCGCTAGCCGGGCCGCCAGCAGGGGTGGCTCCAGCCGTGGGCTGCGGCAGCCCCGGGAAGCTCTCGTCGGGCTGCGAGGAACTCGCAGCGGCAACAGCGGCCTGCGCACATCGCCGAAGCGACTCGGGATCGAGGCGGTTGGTGGCCGCCACTCCCGATCGCTTGCCGAGCACGGCGCGGATCGAGACCTGGGCATCGCTCTCGCTCACGTTCTGGTGGATGCGGTTGGCGGCGAAGCGGGTGAGCGAAGCCGATCCGGCGCTTACGACGACCTCGGCCTCTTGTGCGCCAGCGGCCACTGCGGCCGCAAGCGCTTCCTCGGCGAGTCGGAGGGCTTGCTCGACATTCGCGCTCATCGGCCCACCCCCACACTCAGGCCACGGAAGCGGGCGGGCGCGGCACCGTGCGCGACGTGCGCGACCTGCATCGGCTCGCCTTTGCCGCAGTTGGGGATCCCCCAGACGCGCCAGTGCTCTGCGGAGCAGATCGCATCGCAAGAGTTCCAGAAGCGCGGCGTCATGCCGGTGTAGTTGGGGCTCTTGATCATCTTGGTCAGCTTCCCGTTCTCGATGAGCCAGCCGATCTCACAACCGAACTGGAAGTTCAGCCGCTTGTCATCGATCGACCAGGAGTTGTTGGTCTCCAGGTAGATGCCGCGATCCGTGTCGGCGATGAGGTCGTCGAGGCTCCAAACGCCTGGTTCGAGCGAGACGGTCGTCATGCGGATCAGCGGGATGCGGTTCCACCCGTCGGCGCGCATGCAGGCGTTGCTGCTCTGCCCGAGCACCGTGGCGGACTCACGCGAGGTCAGAAAGCCAGCGAACGAGCCGTTCGTGATGATGGGGCTGCGCTGCGCAGGCACGCCCTCGTCGTCGTATCCGAAGCTGCCGAGCGAACCCGGAATCGTCGCATCGGCGGTGACGTTGACGTGCTCGGAGCCGTATTGCAGTACCCCAAGGTCTTCCAAGCCGAGGAACGACGTCCCCGCGAAAGCCGCCTCGTCGCCGAGCACGCGATCGAGCTCCGTCGGATGTCCGATCGACTCGTGGACCTGCAAGGCGAGCTGACTGCCGTCGATGATGACATCGAACTCGCCGCTAGGACACGGCTCCGCCGAAAGCAGGGCCGCAGCCTGCTCCGCGATGCGTGGCGCGTTGCCGAGCAGATCCAACCGCTCGATGGCCTCCCATCCGCCCTGCACCCAGTCCCCGCCATGCGAGTTGGGCCACGAGCGAGACAGCACCTCGCCGTCGGCGATCGCGAAAGCGGTGAAGCCACCGCCAGACTCGAAGTACTCCTGCTCGATATACGAACCCTCGCTCGAACCGAAGTACTTGCGCACCCGATGAAAGCCGAGCGAGGACTTGGTGAGCTTCACGGCCGACTCGGCGCGCAACAGTGCATCCACGCCACTCAGCAGCTCAAGCTTGGTAGCGAGCGGGACCGTGAATGGGTCGATCTCGCACGGACCGCTCCACCTGTCGGTGACGGGCTCGAGCGGGTCGAAGACCACGGGCGCGCCGGCACACAGCGCCGAGGCCCGCGCGATGGCGACCGCGCTTCTCGCGACTTGCGCCGCGGTCGTCTCGGAAAGCTCGGCAGATGCCGAGAAACCCCAGGCGCCGTCGACGAGCACTCGCACGCCGATACCCAGTGATTCGGTGGATTCTATCCCCTCTACCTTGCCGTCGGCGACCGCGAGCATCTCACTTGCGGTGTCGACCACCCGCACGTCGGCCCAGGAGGCCCCGGCTAGCGCAGCGCTGTTCAGCGCAGCATCGATATACGCCCTCATTGAACTCCTAGTCGATTGAGGTCAGCGGATTCCCCACGTTGACCCGCGCCCCCGAAGGCGGGCTCGTGCGTGGAACCCAATTGTAACGCCGAGCGCCAGCATAGTCACGCCGACTGGCGAGTGAATCCAGGCTCACGAAATCGCCGGTGCGGGGAGCGTGGATGAAGTAGCCGCCGCCCACATACATCCCGACGTGATGGATTGGCGAGCCGAAGAACACCGCATCCCCTGGTTGAAGCGCCGAGGGGACGATCCTTTCACCAACCCTGAACTGGGCACCCGAGTAGTGAGGCAGCGTCACCCCATGCTGGAGGAACACGTACCGCATGAGGCCAGAGCAGTCGAATGCGGCCGGGGTCTTTCCGCCCCACAGATACGGGACTCCGTAGTAGGCGAAGGCGGTCTCGACCGGCGTTCCGGGTACCACCTGGATCCCAGCCCTGTTGGCACCGGAGATGATCGAGCGCAGAAGCGCGGCCTCCTCGGCTTGGCGCTGGGAAGCGTGCTCGTCGAGTAGGTCTAGCAGCTCGGTCTGCGCGTTGGCGAGCATCGCCTGGCGATCCTGGATGCGCATCATCACCTCGAGCTGACGGGCCTCCAGCTCGAACTCGAGGCTCACCGCTTGCTCCTGTGCGACGCGCAGCTCCTCGGCCTTCTCGCGAACGAAGTCGCGCTGGGCCCTCAGAGTCGCAGCGATCTCGGCATCTGCGGCCCCGACATCGTTGAGGAATCGCGCCCGCTTGATGAGGTCGCCTAGGGATTCCGATCCAAACAGGACTTCGACGGCGGCGAACGTCCCCTCACGGTAGATTGCGGCTGCACGCTCGCTGAGCGTTTCATTCTGGACCGCCAGTGCGGCTTCCGCATTGGCAAGATCGACTTCCGATTGCGCGACATCACGCTGCGTCGCCTCGAGGCGGGCGGTGGCCGCATTGTGAGCCTCGGCGGCTATCGAGAGCTCACGATCGAGCACCTCGAGCTGGGCCAGGAACTCGTCGAGCAGGGCTTGCCTGCGTGCAAGCTCGGCTCGGAACTCGGCGGTCTGAGCATCGACCGGCACCTCGACGGGTGAGGTGGCATCGGCAGCGGGTGGCGTGCGGAGACGCGAGGATTCCTGCCGAAGAGTCGCTGTCGGCACGACCGAGGGCGCGGCTTGAGGCGCGGGCGAAGCGGACTGGGAGGGCGCGGGCATAGCGACAGAACCGGCCGACATGGCGACCGATACGGCCACGGCGACAACGCCGCTCCGAAACAGGAGTCGCGACTTGTTGCTACGGGTCATACACTGCCCTTCGCGCACCGATCATACTTGCGCACAGAACCATGGACCTCGGCAGCGGCAACAACGATTGCAGGGTCAGCCCTGCCTGGACCCACCTGCTGACTATATCACGCCATCGAGAAGGATTCCTGTAGTTTCAACTGCAAACGTGCTGCCATGTTCGAGTCCGGCAGCCGGCAGATGGGGGCGGACTCGGATCAGCGAGCCATCCCGGCGAGTATCGTGCTCATAAACAGCAGGAAGAACACTAGGATCATGGCCATGTTGAAGCTCATGTCGCGCACATAGCGCTGGATCTGCTTGCGCGTAGCCACGACGTTGGCGAGATCGACCTGCTCGTACATCGCCCAGCCGGTGCGCTCCTGAGTAGCGGCCTCGATCGCGATGCGCGTCAGGTCGAGCAGGTATCTGGCGGCGTGCTCGACTCGGCCCAGGCCATATGCGTGCCAGCGCGTCGTTGCGCCCGAACCCGAGATGCCCGACAGGGCCTCCTGGCTGCGGAAAGCGGCCTGCTGCAACACGGGCAGCGCACCATGGGCGTCGGGAGTCTGGACGAGCCGCAAGTCGAACCGCTCCTCGCTGAGCAGGGCGTTGACTGCCGAGGATATCTCGGCGAGCACGTCCTCGCCAGCCATCCGTCGCTCGGCAAGCTCCATTGCAGTGTGGGCGATCGTACTTCGGAAGACCTTGACATCCTCCATCACCGAGGGGAATCGCATTCGGGCGACCTCGGTCTTGCCTGTGCGCACCACTTCGGCGAGTACGGCCAGACGGGTGTTGAGCAGCCGTTGCGCCATATACACTGCGATTCCGCGAACGGCCTCCACTCGGTCCTGGCCCTCCACCGTGTTCAGGTCGCCGCAGATGCGTAGCCACTCGTGGGTTCGCTCGACGGAGTATCTCACGGTCGAGCGACACTCTTTCTCGAGATCGATGTACGCTGAGCTGATGAAGCGCTGGGTGCGCGGGCCCGGCGCGCCCGTGGCTGCGGTGATCAAGAACCGTCTCCAACGGCGAGAGGTGCGTTTCCAGTGCTGCAGGTACTCGGCTCCGAGCTCATCCAACATCCAGGAGACGTGCCGCAGATACGCCTCGTACGCCCGCTGGGCCAACCCGCAGCCTTTGACGAAGTTCTCGGCGAGCGCGATGTACCAGTGATTCACGCCGAACCAGCGCGGAGCGTGCAGGTGGAACAGGTGGAACCGCACGCCAGCTGCGAAGATCACGAACCCCAGCACGAAGATTCCCGCGGTAGTGATCAGGTCCGCCGGGCTCAGGAAGTACTTGTCGAGGAAGTAGGTAAGCGGCTTGGTCGAAAGCGCGAACGCTTCAAGCCCCGGAGCGAATACGCCCTTGAGCAGCAACTGCGGGTAGACGCCCAAAGCGATGACGGCGGCAGCGAGCAATCCCAGGCCCGCCAGCATCCTGGGAGGAGCCTCGGTCACCTCGGCTCCGTACTCCATCTTTGGCTTGCCCAGGAAAGTGAACCCGATCAGCTTGATGAAGGAGCAGGCGGTGCCCCCGCACACGAGGAGGAAGATCTTCTCGGCGACGAACAGCGCGGTGCTGTACTCCACCTCGTATGCCCAGACGAGGGCATGGTGAATCATGCACTTGCTCACGAATCCGTTGAACAGCGGGACCCCTGTGATGCCCGCCGCGGCGATAAGCATGAAGCCGAAGGTGATGGGCATCTTTCGCCACAAGCCGCCGAGCTTGTACATGTCGAGTTCGCCGGTCCTGAAGGCCACCGCCCCGATTCCCAGGAAGAGCGCGGCTTTGAAGAGCGCATGGTTGATGATGTGGTACACGCCGCCCGCGAGGCCCATGCCGCCCTCGGCCCCTAGATAGCCGGCGGTGCCGATGCCCACGAGGATGAACCCCATCTGACTGACGCTGTGGTACGCGAGCATGCGTTTCGCGTTGTGTTGTCCTAGCGCGAGGATCACCCCGACGACCATGGTGGCGATACCCAGCCACAGTACCACGAGAGCAAGTTGCGCAGCCATCGCCCAGATCGCCTCGGATGCATCCTCTATGAGCTCCGGACGGAAGAGTGCCGTCACCGTTCGGAAGATGCCGTACGCCCCGGCCTTGATCATCACCCCGGAAAGCAGCGCGCTTGCGGGTGCGGGCGCAACCGGGTGCGCATCGGGCAGCCAGGTGTGCAGCGGCAGCATGCCGGCCTTTACTCCGAAGCCAGCAAGCAGGAAGCCGAACGCCACCCATCTCAGCGTCTCATTCCCCTCATCGAAGGTGATCGGCAGGAGCGACCCGTCCCCACCCAGGCCGAAGGTCAGGAAGATCCCGGCGACCAGCGCCAGTCCTCCCAGGACCGTCATCCACAGGTATTTGATCGCCGCGGACTTCGCCTTGTCGGTCTGCGTATGGATGACGAACAGGAACGCGATCAAGCCGAGCACCTCGAAGAAGAGGTAGAGCGTGATGAGATCCGCCGCGAGCACCACTCCGAGCATGCCCGAAAGCGCGATGAGGCTGACGCAGTGGTAGCGGTCGTGGTTCTTCTCGTGCTTGAGGTAGTCGAGCGAGTAGAGGGTGGCGCACACCCACACGAAGGTCGTGAACAGTGCGAACAACATGCCGAAGGGATCCGCCATGAAGCTGATCTCCCCGATCAGCACCGGGATGTCGAAGCCCACTCGCTTCTCGGCGGTCACAAGAGGGATCAGCGCGGCTGCTCCTGCCAAAGCGCCCATCGTTGCGAAGACCATGAACCAGTCGCGTACGCCGGGGTTCCACCTACCCAAGGGGTAGACGGCCAGCGCGCACGCCAGCGGCCAGAACACCAGCAGCGCCGGGAGCGGGTGGACGATCATCTGTAGCGCTTCGGTCATCGGGCGCCCCTATCGGAAGAACTGTTCGACTGCTTTGGCGGCCAGGGAGAGAGGCATTCCCGGCAGGGTGGCGGTAAGCCCCAGTACGATGGTGAGGCCGGACGCGATCACAGTAGGTATCAGCATGCCGAGCGGCGCCTCGGCGGCGTCGGGGTCATCGGTGTCGGCCCCGGATTGCTCCACAGCTGGTGGCTCCAAGAAGTAGGCGGCATACACTATGGGCAGCAGGTAGATTGCCGCCAGCAGGGCTCCGCCCAGAAGGACGATCAGGTAGAGCGGTTGGTCGGCCTGCAGGATGCCCTGGCCCAGGTACCACTTGCTCACGAATCCCGACAGCGGCGGCGTCCCGATCATCCCCAGGGTGGCGAGCGCGAAGGCGGCCATCGTGATCGGCATCCGTTTGGCGATGCCTCGCATCTCGCTCACATTGCGGATCCCCGCCCGCGTGATGAGCAAGCCAGCGCAGAGGAACAGAGCCCCCTTCATGAAAGCGTGGTTCGTGATGTGGATGATGGCTCCAGAGGTTGCCTCGGCAGTGAGCAGTGCGATCCCAAGAGTCACGTAGGCCATCTGGCTGATCGTCGAATACGCCAGTCGGCGCTTGAGGTTGTCTTGGTTCACGGCGAGCACCGCCGCGAAGAATACGGTGAATCCCGCGATCGCCGCCATGTACGGCATCACGTTGAGGAGCGCGAGCAATTCGACCCCGAACACCTGGTAGACCACCCGCATTATGCCGAAGGAGCCCGCTGCTACCATCACGCCGGACAGCACCGCCGAGAAGGGAGCCGGCGCGGCGGGATGCGCATCAGGGACCCAGCCGTGCAGCGGCACGAGCGCTGCCTTCACGCCGAACCCGGCGAGGAAGCACCAGAAGATCAGCAGCAGCCAGGAGTGGTCCATCCCTGCGTCGAGAAGCGGGACAGCCGAGAGGGTCTGTGCGCCAGCGACAAAGAAGGTGAGCACCACTCCGAGCAACACCAGAGAGCCACCCAGCAGGATGTAGACGATGTACTTCGTTCCCGCCGCAATCGCCTCGGGTGTCTCCTCGTGGACGATGAGCGGATAGGTGAGCACCGAAAACAACTCGTAGAAGATGAGGAACGTCAGCAAGTTGCCGGAGTATGCCACGCCCATGGTCCACGCTAGGCACAGCATGAAGAACGCGTAGTACCGACCCTGACGATGCCCGTGCTTCATGTAACCGTCGGAATAGACGAGCCCCAGCAGCCAAAGGCAAGCGACAGTAGCACCGAAAAGTGCGCCGAGAGCATCGACCCTCATGTAGAGCCATATCTCCGGAGTCATCTGCAGGATGTGGAGTTCGTAGACCGTGCCTCGGAGCACCCCTGGCAACAGGCTTAGCGATAGAACTGCGGTTACCGAGCAGATCGCCCCCAGGCCGATAGCTCGTACCCTACTCGAGATGCGCTGAAGCCGCACGGCGGCAACAGCACCCACCATAGGCAGCAACACCGCCATCAGCGGAAGGACTGACATCACCCGATCTACCTCCATGACACTACTCTCCCCTCACATCCCGAATACGAACTGGACTGCTGCCTTTGCAAGCGAGAAAGGCATTCCGGGCACATCGGCGGATGCCCCCAGCACGATGACGTAGGCCGCACATAGTAGGGTGGGGATGAGCAGTGACGGCCGCGCCTCGTGGATTCGCGGCGACTCCTCGTCCCGGCGCCCCTCGTGATGTGGGAGCGGCTTGAAGAACGCAAGATAGACTATTGGCAGGAAGTAGGCGGCATTCAGAAGCGAGCTGGCCACCATCACCCCCAGGAACCACCATTGCCCCGCCTCCAGAGACCCCAGGCACAGATACCACTTGGTGATGAAGCCTGCGAACAATGGGAATCCCGTGAAGCTCAGCGACGCCACCGTGAACGCGCCCATGGTCCAAGGCATCCTGTGGCCGATGCCGTCCAGTTCGCGAATCTCCGTCTTGCCTGTGGTGCGCTCGATAGCACCTGCGACGAAGAACATCGTGATCTTCGCGAACGCCTGGTTGGCGATGTGCGCGATTGCAGCCGTCGCCGCGAAGGGAGTCAGCACTGCGGCCCCAAGCACGATGTAGGACAGTTGGCTTATCGTCGAGTACGCCAGACGGCGCTTTAGATTGCCCTGGAAGATAGCGATGGTCGACGCAGCGATGATCGTGAACGCCGCCAGCCATGCCAGCGGTGTCGTATAGCCCAGGTCGCCGAGCAGATCGACTCCGAACACGTTGTAGACCGTCCGCAAAATGCCGAAGGCCCCGACCTTCACCACAGCGACCGCATGCAAGAGTGCACTGACCGGGGTCGGTGCCACCATTGCCGTGGGAAGCCAGCCGTGTATTGGCATGATGGCGGCCTTTACGCCGAACCCGGCTATCAGCAGGAAGAAGATGAGAGCGAGCGATCCCGGATCGACTGTGGCGTTGAGGATGCCCGGACGATCGAGGTTCAGGGTGCCCACGGCATCGAGCGTCATCACGGAGCCGATCAAGATGAAGGCGCCACCGATGAGAGTGTAAGCCAGGTATTTTCGGCCGGCCCTTAGAGCCTCCGGAGTCTCCTTGTGAATAACCAGCGGGTATGTGCAGATGGTCAGCATCTCGTAGAAGAGGAACAGCGTGAGCAAGTTGTTGGCGAAGGCGATGCCTACGGTGCTCGACACACACAGGGCGAAAAAGCCGAAGAACCGGATACGTTTCTCATCGCCACCCATGTATCCGATCGCATAGATGGTGGTGATCACCCAAAGCGTCGCCGAGACCAGCGAGAAGAACATGCCTAGGGCATCAGCGCGGAACCCCAGGCCGACACCGCCTGTGAAGTCGATGACATCGTAGTAGTACACAGTCCCGCGCAGGGAGCCGGGCAGCATCGACAAGACGATGACCATCTTTGTGATAGCCGCCGAAAGCATCCAGAAGTGACGCCAGTGCCTGTTCGACCCGTAGAAGAAGACCATTCCGGCGCACGCGAACGAGACTACAGGTGCCAATAGAGGCCTGATGTCCATGACTTCCATGTCAGCCTCCGGCCCCATTCAACAGTCGCATGACCGCTGGCTCGATGAAGCTCAGGGGTATGCGTCCGGCAAGTCCCATGATCAGGCAGAGCGCGGCCAGCGACAGCGTCGGGATGAGCATGGATAGAGGCGCCTCCTTGGCGTCGACCACTTCGGATCGGACGGGTGGGAGGAAGTAGAACGCATTCACCATCCTGATGTAGTAGATGAAGATGAACAGTGCCCCGAAGATCAGCGCGAATCCGAAGAATGGCTGGTCGGCCTCGAAAGCCCCTAGCGCTATGTACCACTTGCACAGGAACCCGGCGGTAGGGGGGATGCCCACGATGGAGATCGCCCCGATGGAAAGAGCGGCACACGTGAGCGGCATCGACTTACCCACACCTCGCAGGTCCGTCAGCGTTCGGTAGCCGGTCCGATATATCAGCGCACCGGCTGCGAAGAATAGCGCAGCCTTGATCAAGGCGTGGTTGAAGACGTGAACGCTTCCGCCTATCACGCCGTAGGTCGAGGCGAGGCCCAAGCCCATCACGATGTACCCGATGTTGGATATGGTCGAGTAGGCGAGCATGAGCTTGATGTCCTCCTGGAAGATGGCGAAGAAGGCCCCCACCACGATGGAGATCGCCCCGAGCCAGACGAAGAGTTGATTCAGGATGGCTAGGTCCACCACACCGGAATCCTGGTAGATCTGCTGGACCCTGATCACGCCGATGATGCCGACCTTCACCACGAGGCCCGAGAGTACAGCGCTGACCGGACTCGGGGCGATCGCATGCGCGTCCGGCAACCACACATGCAGGGGGAAAATCGCTGCTTTAACCATGAAGCCGACGGTCATGAGTCCCAGCGCCACTGCTGGGGCCGCCGGTGAGCCGTCCAGACCCGCGAGCCTGCTCGCCGCGTCGGCCATGTTCAGGGTGCCGGTCATGCCGTAGATGAACCCGACTGCGAACAGGACCGACAGCGATGAGATGGCGCCCATGAGCAGGTACTTGAATGCGGCCATCTCGGCGATCCGCTCTCCGCTGATGGCAACGAGCGCGTATCCAGAGAGGGAGAGGATCTCTAGGAAGATGAAGAAGTTGAACAGATCGCCCGTGACCGAGAACCCGATCATCCCACCCATGTTCAGCAGCAGGAGGGCGTAGTAGTAGGGGATCCGGTCGGGAACCACGTTGGGCATGTGCTCCACGTAACGCACCGAAAACAGCACGGCCAGCCACCCAATGAGGCAGATGATCCCGATCACGGCGCTGAACTCGTCGAAGCGCAACTCGATACCGTAAGGCACCTCCCACCCGCCAGGGACGTATGAGAACAGGCCTTCCCGAGCAACGCGCACGAGCAGCATCAGGGCGGCCAACGATGTCACGCTCATGACCGCGAGGGCGATCCACGGAGCAAGGGCCCGATTGCGCAGAGAAAGCGCAGGCACGACAGCCGCTCCGACCAGGGGCGCCATGACGACCAAGACGAGCCAATGTGGCCAGTTCTCCAACTATTCCAGCTCCCTCAATTCGTTCGCCTCGATGGTGTCGCAATGACGGTAGATGCGGATGATCAGACTGAGCGCCAGAGCGGTCGTGGATACAGCCACGACGATCCCGGTCAAAACGAGAGCTTGGGGCAGGGGGTTGGCGAACGGGGCGACGGCTCCTTCGACCATGATGGGGGCGTGTCCTTCGTCGACTGCGGAAAGAGCGATGATGAACATGAACACCGAGGTGTGCATGATGTTCAGTCCCAGGAACTTCTTGATCAGGTTGTCCTTCGCGATGATGACGTAGAGCCCGATACAAAAGAGCACCACCGAGGCCAGGTAATAAATGTTGTGCCACGCGATGTCGACAGTCATTCGTGGGCCTCCATCTGCAGGAAGATCGTTGAGAATATGGCCGCACCGGCGATTCCGATCGCGAATTCGAGTGCGGTGAGCATCCCCTTGCGCACTGCGGCCATCGCTGGGTCGACCGGGAACTCAAGGAAGTGACCGAAGAGCACGGCCCCGAACACACCGACGATAGCGAAGGCAAGCAGGCCGCTCGCTTGTAGCCATCGGGCTTTCGGGGTGTGAAGGTGCGGCAGGACGCGGTTCTCGCCGAGGACGATCATCAGTGTGATGAGCATGCCCGCGAGGATCGCGCCGCCTTGGAAGCCTCCGCCCGGGGCCACATTGAAGTCTCCGACGACATAGATGGCGAACAGAGCCGTGAACGGCGTTATCAGTCTGACCACGAATGAAGTGACGGGGCTCAGGGGCGCCGCAGCGGGAGTACTCAGCCGCGCCGAGGTCACGGAGCGGATGATGAGGACCGCGAGCGCC
>DBEG01000114.1 GCA_002293965.1 Actinobacteria bacterium UBA912
CATGTACGACTTCATCGGCAGTATCCACTATGGCAAGAGCGAGATGCGGCAGCTCAAGCGCGCGGGTGCCAAGGTGGTAGCCGACATCCTGTCGCTCTCGAAGATCAACTACCGCAACCACTACAAGATCGCGGTCATCGACGGCCGGGTCGGCTACACCGGCGGGATGAACATGGGTGCCGAGTACATCGACGGCGGCAAGCGCTTCGACACCTGGCGCGACACCCACATGCGCATCACCGGCCCGTTCGTCGCCGAGCTGCAGCGCCTCTTCGCAGGCAGATGGCTCGAGGCGCGCGACGAATCGCTCTTCCACGTGCGCTACTTCCCGCCCCCGGTGACGGGCACCTCCGGCTCGATGCTACACCTCGCGCACTCCAGCATCGACACGCAGTGGGAATCGATCCGCCACGCGTATCTGCTGATGATCGCCAAAGCCGAGGAGACCGTGCGCATCCAATCGCCATACTTCGTGCCGGACAGCTCGATCTCCGACGCGCTCGCGATCTCGGCGTCTTCGGGCGTCGACGTGCGCGTCATCATGACGGGCGTCCCTGACAAGCGCCTGCCCTACTGGGCCGCACACTCGATGATGTCGCGGCTGCTGCGGGCGGGAGTGCGCATCTACCAGTACGAAGCCGGCTTCTTCCACGCGAAATCGATCGCAATCGACAGCAAGGTCTGCGCGGTGGGCACCGCAAACATCGACACCCGCAGCTTCTCCCTGCACAACGAGCTCATGGTCTTCATCTACGACGCGCAGCAGACCCTACTCGCCGAGGAGACCTTCGAACAAGACCTCGCCCACTGCCGAGAAATCACACTCGAGGATCTGGCCCGCATCGGGGCACTCGAGCGGTTCCGCAACTCGGTAGCGCGGCTTGCGGGCCGACTGCTCTAGTGGAGCTGGTGGCCCGAGAATCCGTTATCGACTAGGGGCACCAACCTGACGAACAGCTCGATCGAATGCTCGAGTCGCCCGTCGATCAGCACTTCGAGGCTGTGAGCACCGGCTTTGGTGAACAGGACGCCCGGCATGTTCAGTATGACCTGAGCGCGACCGCCCTCCTGCGGGTGTATCTCCCCGAAGGATATCTCTCCATCAAGCGCGGGGATGACCTCAACGCCGTCAGGATCGACAAGGCGCAGCGTCAGCCGGTGGTTGGCGGACTCGCCGGGGTCGGCCGCGATGCGCAAGACAAGCGCCATCATGGGGTGAGTCGCGGGCAGAGCCGGAGCGTTGATCGTCTCGAACACGCCCGCGATCACCAGTTTTCCCTGATCCGTGGTGGCGGCGTAATCAGCCAGCACCGCTAGTGTCACCTGCAAGATGCGTCTCCTTCCGGACACGGCGAAACCATCGTCATGTCCGGATACTATACCGCACCATCGCCGATCACTATGCGCTGATGATCACCTTGAGCGCCTTTTGGTTGGCCGCATCGCCGAAGACGTCGTATGCCTCCATCATCTCGTCGAGCTTGAAGTGGTGCGTGACCAGCTGCCCGGTGTCGAGCTTACCCGCTTCGAAGGTCTTGAGCAGCTGAGGCGTTGTCCTCGTGTCCACCAGCCCTGTGGTCAGCGTGATGTTGTGGATCCACAAGCGCTCGAGCTGCAGCTGCACCGGCTTGCCGTGCACGCCGATGTTCGCGATCCGCCCACCGGCCGTCACGATGCCCTGGCAGATGTCGAACGTCGCCGGAATCCCGATGGCCTCTATCGCCACATCGACTCCGCGACCGCCCGTCATCTCCATGATCTTCTCGATGGAGCGGCCGTCACTGTTGTCAACGACCTTGGTGGCACCAAAGCGCATCGCCACTTCAAGACGGTTGACGTCGACGTCCACAACGATGATCTCCGAAGGCGAGAAGAACTGCGCAGTCAGCAATGCCGAGAGACCCACCGGTCCTGCGCCGATGATGGCCACGGTGTCGCCGGGTGCGACCTGCCCGTTGAGCACGCCGACCTCGTATCCTGTTGGCAGGATGTCCGAGAGCATCGTGAGCGCATCCTCGTCGGCACCGTTGGGAACCGGATGCAGGCTGTTGTCCGCGAATGGAATGCGCACGTATTCGGCGTGCGTCCCGTCGATCAGGTGCCCCAATATCCAGCCACCACCATTGAGGCAGTGTGAGTACATTCCCTTCTTGCAGTTCACGCACTTGCCGCAAGACGAGATACACGAGATCAGCACCTTGTCGCCGACCTTGAAGTTGGAGACGGCAGAACCAGCCTCCTCGATGATTCCGATACCCTCGTGCCCGAGTATGCGCCCCGGAGCCACCGAAGGAACGTCGCCCTTCATGATGTGGAGATCGGTCCCGCAGATGGTGGTCTTCACGACCTTGATGATGACATCCGTCGGTTCGACGATGCCGGGCCTGGGTTTCTCTTCCCATGCACGTTGCCCGGGCCCATGATAAACGAGTGCTTTCATGGCACAACCCCTTTCCCTATGAAGATGTTAGAATCCTACTTACCGAGGGTCGTTTGCCGGCGATCCCCGATACACTGCCTGAAGGAGCAAATTCCGTACCCGCAGGGGTATTTCGATTTCGCACCGTTAACCGGAGGGATTCCCATGATCGAGAAACAACTGGAGCGCTTCGTCTTAGGACTGGAGCTGGTCGTGTCTGTGGCGCTGATCATCGTGGCGATCATGCTCGTGATCGCGCTCGGGTATGATCTGCTGAGCGAGATGACGGATGGTCTGGCTTTCGGGCGCGATAGCTTCACCTGGCTCATATCGAGAGTGCTCGAAGTCTTCATCGTGATCGAGCTCTTCAGGGTCGCTCTGGCCTACATCACCCACAGGAACGTGATCCCGATAGTCTTCGAGGCCGCATTGGTGGCGCTAGCACGTAAGCTCATCGTCTTCGAGCCAGGGGGTGACATCCTCGCAAGCTCGCTGGGGCTCGCCGTCTTGCTGCTCGCGCTGGGCGTCTCGTGGTGGCTCGTGGGCAACGCCGGTGGGCTCAAACCGCAGGAGGGCTCGAAGCACTGACGGCTATGCGCCGGGTCCCCTGTTGCTGACCCACTCGTCTGCGAACCGCCGGGACTCCTCCAGCAATCGCACAGTGGCAAAGGTGTCCAGGCGGCAGTAGTCCAGGAGATCCTGGTTGAGCTTCCGGGCCTCCTGCTCGTCCAGCAGCCCCATCGCCATCCTGAGGTACTTCACGCTGGCGGTCTGGCCGTCTTTCACATCAAGCTCGCTGTAGGTCAGCTCCGGACACCATGCCGGCAGCACGAACTTGATGCTTGTTCGACCACAATCCAAGGGATGCTTCAGTCGCGCACGAACCATCTTCTCGAGGTCGAACATGCGTCCTAACACTGCGTCGAACTGCTCCTGCATCTCTGGGAACCACTCTGCAAGTGCGTTCAATATCTTACGCTCGTAGGGGCTGTAGTGGATGATCGAGCCGGACTCGCCCAAGTCCTCGAGCATGCGCTCGGCCAACGCCCGCCTGGGATCCTCACCGGCCGGAGCCAAGAACTCGCGATGCGAGACGGATCCATCCTGTTCGTGGATGTGGATGGAGTACTGGAACGGCACGGCTTCGTACGGCCTGACCCCCGCCCACAATGGTAGCGCCGGCATGATGGTCTCGAAGTCCAGATGCTTGACCGGCCACTGGAGTGCGCCCAAATCCTTATGCAGGCCCTCTCCGTTGATGTCCGGCCTGCCACTGCGAACCACCTCCACCACTCTGGCCTGATTGTCGCTCAGGCCATCGAAGCCGGAGGGTATGTGGTCGATTGCCAGAATCCCTGCGTCCAACAGCGCGTTACATGCCTTCTCTGAAAGCCTGGGCAGGTTGGTGATGGGATTATCCGCTGGCAGGAACGCATGGCAGTGCCCCGCAAAAGAGCAATCGTAGGGCTTCCTGCAACGCGATCCGATCCTGATGTCGGGTTCGGGTCCTGTGAGCATCTGCTGCATGTAGCCGAGCATGTCAGGAACCCCGACGATGTGCTGGCGCACCTCGTCGGTGACATCTGCGATAGCGAAGAGCTTGGCGGGGTCGTACTCGCCACCATCGTGCACATACTGGTTGTTGATGTGCACCACATTGGAGGTCCTGACGCGCAGGCCAACGCCCTCGACCACATAGGTCTGGATTGCAGCGTCTGTAACAAATTGCTCCTTGGCCGAAGAAGCCGACTTCACCTCATAAAGATCCCACACCCCGGGCTCGACCCGCACTAGGATGTCGACCCTGACGAGCACATTGTCGAACTCGAATGCCGGCTCGTAAAGCACATCAGCTCCTGAAGCGATCAGCTCCTGGGTGCGCACAAGGGCCTGGGCAGTCTGGAAGTGGTCCTCTGTAACCTCGACGCCGCCGGGGAAGAGGGACTGGGCCAACTGTCCCACCGCCGAGCCCTGGTCGAAGATCCACTGCTGGGACTCCGTGATTGGATCGGCGACGGAAGGGTTGTGGACCGTGAGCCACAGTGCCTTCTCGCACTGAAGCCCTTTTTGATACCTGGATTTCGATAGTCTTTTCATGTGAAGAACAATATCACAGGGGTCTGACACGCGAGTCTGACACGCGGGTTAAAAAGGCCCGGCATCGACCTTGCGGGGAGGTGCAAGAGTCGATGCCGGGAAACTTGAGAGCCTTATGGAGTGGCCGGAGCCGATGGCGCAGGTGCTGGCGCTCCAGGTACTGGCGCGACCGTCGCAGGCACTCCGGTGCCGGCGCCTGGTGCCCCGGTCCCTGCAGGTGCAAGGAACCCGGTCGGCTCAAGAGCGGCACGGATCGTGGGCTCCTGGATCGCCGACTGGCAGAAGTTGATCAAGATGCTCGGGGGGTTCTGGAAGGCGACGACATCGCCCACACCCTCGACCCGCCTGATAGCTTCGAACAACGCCTCTGTGGCGACTTGCACGTCAGCACCGGGCGCGTAGTAGTAGGTCACGTTCTGGCACTGGTCGACGGTAGCCACGGTCAGGCGAGCCGTCCCGTCCGGACCGAACGACACATCATCTCCACCCCGCGAGATCGCGATGACCACAACCAGGAAGACGGCAGCGACAGCCAGCGTAATCACAAGAATGGGAGGCTTCTTGCGTGGAGCCACCTGAGGGGCGGCGGGATTCTTCGACATCTATTCTCTCCTTGAAGGGATGACCGATTCCAAACGGGAATGATAGCACAATTCAACAAGCAACATGCACGCCATTTCGCCGAAAATACCTGCCGAAGGGGCAGGCATCGACTCATCGCCGGATCATTCGCGTGTCACAGGCTCCGTGGGGGTCGTTGACGGCTCAGGGGTTACCGGTTGCACCGGCGCGCCCTCTGCCGCAGGTGCGATGAAGCCCGTCTGCTCCAAAGCCATGCGGATCGCGGGCTCTTGCACATTGGATCCGCAGAAGTTCACGACCAGGCTAGGCGGGTTCTGATGGGCAATCACGTTGCCCACTCCTTCAATCCGCCTGATGGCCGCGAATGCGGCCTCCGTCGCCTGATCGATATCGACACCCGGGAGGAAGTGATAGATCGCCTGCTTGCAAGGACACAGAGCCGCCCCCTGCAACGTCGCTTGTCCGTCCACCCACTTGACCCCGCCACCACCCACAGAAATCACCGCTACGACCACAGCGAACACCGCCGCGACCGAAAGCGTGACTGCGAACACAGGCGGCTTCTTGCGAGGCTCAGCCTCAGCAGCCGAAGTTGCTGGAGAACGCTTGGGCATCATACTCCCTCAGCCGTCTAAACAGCATCTAACCAGAATCTGAACACAGCCTATCCAGCAACATGCGCGCCACTTCATCGACCTCGCCCCCACAGGCCACGCGCCCAAGCTCGTCGACGAACGCCAGGAAGTCGTCGCCCACCTCCGGAGCGTGGCTCAGGCGCACAACTGCCGAGCAAGCCGTGGGCAGCAACTCTTCGCAGCCGTGCACCAGGATCTCGTGCAGCTTCTCGCCCGGGCGCAGGCCCGTGAACTCGATCGAGGCCGGCACCCCGGAAAGCGCGATCATCCGCTTGGCCAGCTCGACGATCCTGACCGGCACGCCCATCTCGAGCACGAAAATGTCGCCGCCCTCGCTCATCGCCTGCGCCTGCAACACGAGCCTTACGGCCTCGGGGATCGTCATGAAGTACCTAGTCACCTCTGGGTCGGTGACCAGGACCGGCCCGCCGTTCTTGAGCTGCTCCTCGAAGATCGGGACCACGCTGCCCCTGGACCCAAGCACATTGCCGAAGCGGACCGCCGTCACCTGCATGCCATCGCGCGCGTACGCGAGCATCAAGCGCTCCGCCATCGCCTTCGTCGCGCCCATTACGTTGCACGGATCGACCGCCTTGTCCGTCGAGATCAGCACGAACTTGCCCACCCCGGCCTGCCTGCACGCCTCAAGGACGTTGCGCGTGCCCAAGACGTTGGTCCTGACCGCCTCGTCGGGCTCGTCCTCCATGAGCGGCACATGCTTGTAGGCGGCCGCGTGGAACACCACATCCGGCCGCATCTGCCCAAACACCCGATCCAGCTTGCCCCTGTCGCGCACATCGCAGATGCGCATGCTGGCAACTCCGGGTGCCACGCGCTCGAGCTCGAGCCCCATCTCGTACAGCCGCGTCTCATCGACCTCGAGCAACAGCAGTCGCTGCGGCCGCATCTTGATGATCTGCCTGCAAAGTTCCGAGCCGATCGATCCGGCCGCACCGGTCACCGCAACGACCCTACCCTCAATCGCCGAGGAGATCAGGTCCACATCGATCTGGACCGGATCCCTGCCCAGAAGGTCATCGATGCTCACGTTGCGCAGATCGGCTATGCCGGTGAAAGTCGAATCGCCGGCGAGCTCGCCCATGATCCGGGTCTTGAGCCCGGCTCTGGTACACATCTCGAGGATCTCGCGCTTACGTTGCGCCGAGAGTGAGAGTATCGCGATGAAGACCTCAGCGACATCGTGGGTAGCGGCCACCTCTTCCAACGCCGAAACAGGGCCAAGCACCGGCACTCCCCTGACGGTCATGCCGTGCGCGTAAGCATCGTCATCGAGCAAACCGACCACGTACATCCCAGAGTCAGGTCGGTTCTCGATATCACGCAGCAGCAGCGAGCCGGCATCCCCGGCCCCTATCACGAGCACAGGCGTACCACGGCGACGCGCTTCGCTCATGGTGATCGCAACAGACATGCGACTCACCGAGCGCAAAGCGCCCGCGCCCACAAGCGCTAACACGCCGGTGATGAGGATCACGCTGTAAGGCACGACGTTCCACCCGCCCGGAGCGCTCAGGATTGCGTTCACCACGGTCAGCACCAGCACCGCCGCAAAAATGGCCAGTGCCAAGCGCATGATCGACTCTATCCCGACGTACCGCAGGACTATGCGATAGATCCCCAGCACCTTGAACAGCCCGAGATACACGACGACCGCAGCAACAACATACGGCCACATGTAGGGGGTGAAGCGCGCATCGACGATACCCTCGAACCTGGCGAAGTACGCAAGCATGGCTGCCGCCGAGACAACCGTTGCGTCCGCAAACATCATCAGTGCTACCTGGATTGGGCGCGAAGTACGTATGAGCTTCCTGATGTTGGTCAACCGGCCCGGCTCGCCCATCAACTCCCTCTCCGCAAGAATCGCTCGTTGCTGCAATCATAAGTCAAGATGTATCAGCCCGAAACGGGGAATAACCAACATGGGCGCGCCACAGTCGGTGCCGCATCTTCTTGTTTCGAGGAGGCAGATATGGCTGATACACTCACCCGGGAAACTCTCGTCGAACTGGCCAGGCACAGCGAATGGCCCTCCGTCTCCATCTACATCGGCACCGGCCCCCGAAGTCTTGACTCCGGTGCATCTGCGATCCGACTCAAGAACCTGACTCGCTCCGCAGAGCAGCAACTGCGCGAGCAAGGGCTCAAACCCCCAGAGATCGATGGAATCCTCCGCCCGGCCACCGACCTGGTGCAGGACGTTTCCTTCTGGCGAGAGGGTGGCGCAGATGGGCTGGGCCTACATCTGAGTCCGAGCATGACGCGAGTGCATCGATTGTTGATCGAGCCGCCGGACACGCTGATGATTAGCGACAGATTCTTGATCCGCCCCCTGCTACCGGTGGTAGATAGGGGCGAGCGTTTCGTCGTGCTGGCACTAAGCAAGAACGGCGTGCGCGTACTGGAGGGCAGCCGGACGAGCATCACTGAATCCAGCGTGGAGGGCATGCCCAAGGGCCTCGCAGACGCCCTGAAGTACGACGAGTTCGAGCGACAGGTACAGTTCCACTCCGGAACCCCTTCTGCCGGAGGCGCCGGTCGGCGAGCCGCTATGTTCCACGGTCATGGGGGTGCCGGAGACGTAAAGCAGGAAGGCGTTTCCCGGTACTTCCGAATGGTGGATCAGCAACTCAAAGACTTCCTGAACGTAGACACTCCACCGCTGCTGCTAGCCGGAGTCGAGTACCTGCTGCCTATCTACAGATCTGTCAGCGACTACCCGAACCTGGTGGATTCATCGCTGACCGGTAATCCTGACAACGTGCCTGCTGCCGATCTACACACAGAGGCCCTGGCACTTCTGGAGCCCTACTTCCGCGCGCAACTAACCAAGGACCTCTCAACCCTTGGGAATCTGATTGGAACCGGCGTGGCATCAGCGGATCTCGACGTCATTGTGCCGGCCGCCCATCAAGGACGCGTGAAAACTCTGTTCGTGGCTCCGGAATCTGCGGCCTACGGCGCTTTCGACCCCGAGAACTTCAGAGTCATGCTCGACGACGGACCGGGGCCAAACGCTCAGGATCTGATGAATCTTGCGGCAGTGGAGACGCTCGCCCACGGCGGCGTGATCCATGCAATCGAGCCAACCGCAACCGCTGGAGCAGCTGCGATATTCAGGTACTGAGACTTGGACAAGCTCTGATGAACCGCCGGTTCTAAGACCCGGGAAGCGGCTTGATTCCACCTTGAAGAGCCGCAACGGTACGCGCTGCCACCTGATCGTCCCATCGCTCGGGAAGCTGCCACTTGTGCGAGCTAGCCAGCGCATCGGTGAGAGCTGCGGTAATCAGTGCAGCATCCGCGGAGACCAGGCGATTCGCGCCCACCTCGATCGTGATTCCACGTTCGGTGTTGCGCCTTACTGTGACGCAAGGAGTTCCCACCATGCACGACTCCTCCTGGACCCCGCCGGAGTCCGTGACTATCGCCGCTGCATCACGCTGCAGCGCTAACATGTCCAAATATCGCACAGGCGGCACTATGTGAACTCCAGTGGTGGCCGAGATACCCGCAGCCTCTAACAGCGGCATCGTCCTGGGATGAACGGGGAACAGCACCGGTAGCCCAGCCGCACCGAAAGCCTGGCCGATAGCCTTGAGTCGCTCGGGTGCATCGGTGTTCTCTGGCCTGTGCACGGTCGCCAGCACGTATTCCTTCGCGGTCAGCCCGTGGCGTGATGTGACGTCACGATCCTGAATGCGTTCTAGGTTACGCACTACGCTTTCGGCCATGATGTTGCCCACGAAATGTATGCGCTCAGCATCAACGCCCTCTGCCAGCAGATTGCGGTTGGCCTCCGCTGTAGGCGTCAGGTGCATGGCGGAAAGCTGATCCGCCACCAGGCGATTGATCTCTTCCGGCATGGACATGTCCCAAGAACGTAGGCCGGCCTCAAGGTGGATCACCGGTATGTGGAGCTTACTTGCGGCCAGCGCCCCGGCAAGGGTGGAGTTGACGTCACCGACAACGACCACAGCATCCGCACGCTCCTGCATGAATAGCTCCTCGAGCGCCATCATCGCCTTACCGGTCTGTACAGCATGTGTTCCTGATCCTACGCCGAGAAACCAAGCCGGCTCTGGGAGATTCAGATCACTGAAGAACACATCACTCATCGCGTTGTCATAGTGCTGACCGGTGTGCGCGATGCGGGCCTGTATTCCAGCGGCTTCGAGCGCAGGCATGAGCGGGGCGACCTTGATGAAATTAGGACGGGCTCCTACGATCACGATCAGCTGCATCTATTGACTCCCTATGGATTCGATGACGGCCACAAAATCCTCTGCCAACACATCACGCGAGAAACGTTCTTCTGCGAGCGCCCTCGCTCGCAGGCCCATAGTTCGAGCTGTCGCGCGATTGTCTGCTAGGACCTGGAGAGCATCTGCGAATGCCGAGGGACCCTGTGGGGGAACAGCGATACCGCACTCGTATTCTTCAATCATCTCAGCCAACCAGCCGGGATAGTTGGTGATTACCGGAAGACTGGCTGCGATGTAGTCGAAGAATTTGTTAGGCGACGTCCCATGATAGAAGGCCGGAACGTCAGCCAGTACCATCAGTCCAGCATCAACATTAGCTAACAGAGCTGCGACTTCTTCTTTTGGGATAGATTCTAGATAGATTGCGTTTAGATCCTCGCGCTCCGCCCGCTCCTGCAGTTCTGCCTTCAGGCGCCCATCGCCAACAAACACCACATAGATGTCGGTTCTGCCGCGCCCCTTGAGTTCAGCAAGTGCGTCGAGCACGGCATCGAGGCCATTCGCGATTCCATGAGTGCCCGTATATGCTGCTACGAACACATCGCCACGCAGGGACTCCGGTAGGTGCGAACGGTCTTGCGGATACTCGGCTGAGTCGAACAGGTACAAATCGCAGCCATTTGGAATCATCGCGACCTTCTCTCGGGGAATGCCGCGCCGCACGATGCCTTCTACGATGCCGGGGGCCAATCCTATGCAGCGATTGGCGGAATGGTAGCTGACGAACTCCAACCAGCCCATCAAGAGCAAGATTACTGGATTCTTGATAACTCCCATTTCGCGGGGTAACTCCGGCCATAGATCGCGAACCTCGAACACGAAAGGCGTCCGCTTGAGCCAGCGAGAGAAAATACCAGGAATTCCTGCGGTGAGCGGGGTCGATGTTGCGAATACGAGGTCAGGCGAGTCCCGAAGAGCGATGATGATACTCTGAAGTGCGAACTTCGTGAAGACGATCGTGCGTCTAATGAAGCCATAGTGGTTTGCGTAAGGCAGCTCGAGCTCTATCACCCTGAACCCAGAGACTTGGCCTTCACGGCGCCCGCCCACAAACGGTCCCTCTAGGCCAGTGGCTGCAAAGGTGCCTGAACCACATACCACGGTGACGTCGTGGCCGCGTTGGGCAAGCTTGCACGCCATCTCATAGGACCTGGTTCCTGTAGAGCCCTGGGGGGTGGAGAAGTGCTGGTGAAAGTATAGGATCCGCACTATTTGTCTGTCCCTGGCAGGTGGACTTCGGTGATGACTTTGGATGCACCTGCGCCAAGCCGGACTTCTAGCACAGGCAACTCATTCATTTCGCGATACAGCAGGGAGTACCAGCCCACAGTGAGTGTCATTTGATCCGAGTCTACACCTACAACATGTATCCGGATGCCGTTACCCGAGCACTCGGTGCCATCAAGCGAGTAGTCGCCGGGAGACAATCGCCAACGCAGTACGGCTTCCTCGTGGCCACCGTCAACCTCGTCCACGATCTTCCACACGGCATCTGATGCGTGAACCGTCCTTCGATGGGAGGCTCCGCGAGAATCCGTATACTCACCTGTCCAAATAACTGCACCGTCTTGAAGCTCGATTTCCGTCATCGCAGATGCCTTCAGCCAGCCACCATACAAGAAGCGACTGACTCTTGGCATCTGGTCGCGATCCCCAAACCCGATGGTGTTGTGCGCTGCGACCCCTGGGAAGTAGCTTTGCCAGGGCTCTGATGCCGCGTAAGCATATGAGCCGGCGTCGCATAGCAAGTTCTTGCCGTCATGCCATAGATCGACGTGTAGGGCGTCAGAGTGGCCCGGGCGAAAGCGATATCGGGGGTAACGAATGCAGGCCCATGACCGGCGATTTTCAGCGTGCAGTGTAAGCCAACCACTGTCGCCAAACAGTCGCGACTCTCGTGGCTTTCGCTTGGATGCGGGGAGGTCGATCTCCAGCCACAGAAGCGGCTCATTGGCTAGCTCATCATCGTATGCGCGTTCATTGAGAAACAGGGCACTCGCCAATTGAACGCTAGATCGATAGTCGGTGTACGGGGTTGTACTGAGGGCTAGCAGGCGCGCACCGTCGTTGGCCCCTATATTGGGTGCACGCCCACAGGTTTCGTCCACCATCTGATATAGCCAGTCAGTTGCACGCCGCGCGAGTTCAATAACTTCAGCGGAGAACGAGGGCTCTCCCAGACGCCTTCTCCACCACTCCGCAATCGACAGACTGTCTAGCAGTAATCTATGGTAATTGACCGAGTACTGCGAGAAGCCGCCATCCCTCATGATGAGCCGCTTGACTCGCTCGTCTAACATCCTCCGGCCCCGCTCGCGATACCGCCTGCCAGCCTCATGGCCGTGTGCGACAAGCCAGCCGCCTCCAACAAACAACCCGATAGCTTCGCTGGTGCCATGATTGTTATCTTGGCCGATCGCATAGGATGTGGTCGCTGCAATGCGGTCCACATGTTCTTGCACGAATCTGATTAAACTAGGAGTCGGGGTTGCTGTAGCCGAAACAAGCTCCGCTGATAACAACACGTGAAGGAGTCGGAAACTGGCCTCCTGTCCGCAGGCCCAGTTCAAGCCAGCGTTAGGCGGATTGGCTTGAACCCAATCGGTGGTCCACTCATCAAGGGTTGAGATGTAGATGCTATCGCCGGATTGCCGCCAAGCTCTTGCCAGCAAGGGCGCCCAAGTGAATCGCGACGCCTCCCATATCTCCTTGATGTCACAGGATGCTCTTGCGACAGACCAGTGCTCCAGAGGCGCATCGGCCAAGTGCACAGCATAAGGAGAAGCATGCCAACAGGGCGGATTTCCGATCTCTATGGTCGGACCCGAGAAAAGTCTAACCTTGCCCTTGGTCACCTCTGTCGCCTCAGATAGCAAATCCGCCTGCTGATCCTTGGATAAGGCAATCGGAGTCCGCTGCTTTTCATCGGGTGCAGAGAACATGGGGCCAGCCCAAGAATCGCCCAAAGGGCATATCGCACGCCAAAGACCCAGGCGCGATGCAAGCCTGTAGAGTCCTACTCGAGCAAGGTTGCAGACACCCAACCTAAGCAGCGTCTTTATGCGCTCCGATCGTGAGGCCAGCCATACTCGGTCGCTCAATCAGAGGCTCCTTTGTGTCCTCTTGCAAATAGGGCTACCAGGGTCCCGACCACCCTTGTCACATCAAAACTCTCTTGCACTCGAATCCTTCCCGCCTCGCCAAGCTTGTTTCTCAGCTCAGAGTTTTCGGCGAGTTGCGCAATCGCTGCAGCAAGGGCTGGAGCGTCTTTCGGCGGCACGATTACCCCCGCTCCATCTCTTAATAGTTCAGGGATTCCTCCTGTGTCAGTAGAGACCACAGGAACACCGGCACTCATAGCCTCCATCAAAGAAACGGGTATGCCTTCCTGTGCTCCGATGCTGTCCTCTACGCTGGGCAATACCATGAGGCTCCATACGCCAGCCCGTAATTGCGACAACAGCGACTCGTGAGGTACTACGCCCAAGAATTTCACCTCAGCGTCGAGGCTGCACTGCTTTACCATAAGTTCAAGTTGGGGCCCCAGTCTGCCCTCCCCTGCAATGTCAAGTTTGATTGATTGGTCGGAGTTCCTGAGCAAGTTAATTGCTTCGATCAGGTAAGTGTGGCCCTTGACTTCCTTGAGTTGAGCAGCCACTAATAGTCGCAGGCCCTTGCTGTTTTCTTGACTTGCCGCGCGTGTACTGCAGCCTTTGTCCAAGGCAACTCCCATATGAATCACAAGCGGCTTCCAGCCCTCAATGGCCACATGGCTCTCAAGTTCAAGAGCCCCCCTCTGACTAATGGCTCTACCAAAGACCGCATGCTGTGCTTTCACTCGTAGCAAATTGTTCTCTGTGATGTCCCATCTATGGGCTGTGAAGCTCCATGGGATGCCAGAGACTTCGCCCGCTATGAGAGCCGTAGTCGCTGGAGCGGTCGCCCAATGGGCATGGATGTGATCTGCTCTCCACTCTGCTGCCACTGCAGCCAACCACAATCCTTTTGGAATCACAACCGCATTCCGACACAATATGCGCAAGCTACGACTTTTCCCAATGAGGAAGATGGCCCTTACCGTGTTACGCGGCCTTGCCAGCGACATCACCAAAGCTTTTCTGACTATCTCCCAGGACAACAAGGGCTGTGTGCGACAAACAGCAAGTAGCTGTTTCGCCCTTTCGTGTAAGACTTCACCACGAGGATAGGTGGAGACAAGCAGTACGTCGTGGCCCTGGCGCTGGAGTTCTTCAATTTCGGCCATAATGAAGGTCTCGCCTTTTCCATACGGAAGACTCCCCGTCAAGTAAACTATCCTCATCGTTGACCCGAATCGCATGACGGGGCGAGTAAGGTTTCGTAAAGACCGGCATACCTCTGCGCCATCACTTCCGCACTAAAATGTTGCTCTGCGCGCGCAGCTCCAGCTAAGCCCATATTCATTCGCAGTTTGAAATCAGTCATCAGTCTCGCCATCGCTTCACTCAAGGCGGCCGCGTCGCCGGAAGGCACCAACACACCGGTGACACCGTCAATCACCAGTTCCGGCACACCTCCGACCGCAGTAGCTATCACAGGCTTGCCTGCTGCCATCGCTTCAAGGATAGAGAGGGGGCACCCCTCCCAGTTTGAGGCAAGTACCACGACATCGGAGGCATTTAGAATTTCCGGGATATCGGTACGCCGCCCCATGAAAGTTACTCTGTCGCGGATCCCAAGAGACGTCGCCTGAGCTTCCAACTCGCCTCGCATCACGCCCTCGCCAATTAGAAGCAACCGGGCAGTTGATTTGGAGGCCGCAAGTCGCCCCAAGCCCTCGATAATGATTCGATGATTTTTTGGAACGGATAGGTTTGCTATACAAGCAAACACAGTCTCATCGGCTAGGATTCCAAGTTCCGCTCGCCAGGTTAAGCGATCTTGTGATGGAGAACGGTATTGGTTAATCGGAATGCCGTTAGGAACGACAACGGCATTTTCGCGCCCGTATAGCCGTCTAAGGCTGTCGGCCACTACATCCGCAATCGCAATTGGGATGACTCCATTACGAAATGCTAGTCGCTGGACCAACTTGCCAACCGCATCCACTTCCTTTTCAGCAAGGGTATGAACGGTATGGATTTTCCCAGGTACTCCACGAAACAACATCGCTGGCAGCGCATAGCGAAGGACAGACAGGTGTGTGTGAACAAGATGAGGCCTAAATTGCTGCACTATGGAGTCGATTCCCGCAAACATCCTCCAGTCGAACCCCAGACTCTTACTGAGGTGGAAGACGCGAATATCGCTATCTTCCAACATTTTCTCTAAATCAGAATTGGCAGGGTCGTACAAGCTGACAACTGCCACCTCAAAAAACTCTCGATCCAGGTGCCGCACCAGGTGAGTGGCCATGCGTTCGGCCCCGCCCATCTGTAAGCTAGGCAGTATGTGCAGGATGCGGGTCTTCATATGTGAGGACTCCGGTGCTGTTGGCTTCACTTTTCTCCGGTTCTCGCCGTGCCGTCGCGCCATTGACCAGGCCCTGCGACAATGCTGCTAGCATAAGCGCAAGCCAAAAGTAGTCTCTGTTGATCGTAACGACGAAGAAGCTTGCCGCCAGCAACCCAAGTAGCCCGGCTGTCGTTCCGCTCACGAGAGACGACTTCCAATTATAGTTGAGGCTAAGGAGTAAAGCTGCTAACAGCAAGCCAAGACCCGGCAGCCCAAGTTCGACCAATGCCTGTAGGTAAATGTTATGTGACACGATAGCCGTACCGCCCGAGAGCACGTTGACAGTTGAAAAAGATGCAAAACCGTAGCCCAGAAACGGATTTTCCAGCCAGGCACCTATGCTAATCCTCCAGGCATCTAGTCGCCCAGCACCACCCCCCGCTACCATTTCTGTGAGGACAAATCGCTCAGTCAAAGCCGTCGGCAAAAGTGGCCAAAGAAACCAGAACGAACCCGCAGCAAGACTTGTCAACATCAAGAGCCTAATCCTGTGTTGCGCCTCTCGGCCAAAATAAACCAGCAATAGGCACCCTCCCACGACGAGTAGGCCCAGCAATCCACCCCTAGATCCAGTCAAAATTATGGCTACTGGAAACAAGAGAAGCGGCAGCAGATGGAGTGTTGGCCTGGATCTTCTCTCCGCGAGATAGTCGCTCAGGAGGAGGCCAAATGGCAGCAAAAGACTGGCGGCAAGGATGTTGGGGTCCGCAGCCAGACCCCCAAGAGCGATACTGGCCCTTACCGTCTCCAAATAGGTCACCTGATTGATGAACTGATATATGACGATCGAGGCAGCGACCAACCCCGACAGGATGACTGTCTTCTTGATCAATTGAACGTCACGGTCAGCGAACGGGAAAGCGATTACAATCGCATACAGAATAAGAAACCTAAGATGGTGCCAAACACCAGGCCAAGTGCCATCCGGAGTAATCGTCCAGAGCATCGAAATGGCCGCCCAAGCGAAGAATCCCACCCATGCGAAGAGTCCCAGTGGCGGTTTGTTCACTCTGCCTGTTCGTGCCATGTGTATAGTGAGCACCGCGGCCGCTGCGATACCAATGTAACGAGTCAGGGTTGCGCCCTCCCAGCCCTGTGCAACAAGGACATCCTCTAGCGGGATGCTGGCACAATAGACAACGAACAGCAGCACTGGCCTTGGGAGAAAGAAGGCAACTGCCCCCAATAAGGCTATCGCTATGGCCGGTGCAACCCAGAGGCCGCCCAGCAGAGACGCTCCCACCGCAAGCCCAACCGCGCCGGGTATTAGCCACTCAGCGACAATTCGATTCCGTGTCCAAGTCATGTTCGTCAGGCGGAACACTCCTCGCTATCGCCTGCTGCTCGGCCGGAAGTAGGTTAACAGTTTTGGGATCAACCTGTCCTTGAGATACGGACCGTTACTGATGACCTCTAGTGCACACTTTAGGGCAGTAGAGTTGTGGCCGGTGACCTGCGCTGCTCGCATGGTGCTCCAGGCAGCAGCGCCCTCCGCAAGCCGATAAGCTCCATGAGGAACGGTTTGTTTGTGCTTGGCAAGTATTCGCTTGTTGTCTTTAACCTTTTGAAGCGTATTCCCCCAGGTTAATGAGCCATGGCGTGAGATTGTATATACCGACAACGGCACTGGTACTAGTGCTGCCCTGTACCCTGCTGCCAGTCCGCGCAGCCACATGTCCCAATCTTCATTGCAGCTCAGAGTCTCATCGTACAGTCCTATTTCATCGAGCATGGTTCTGGGCATGATGCCTTGACAGAAGATGAAGTTGCGCTCAAGTGCTCTCAATAATTGCTCATTTGCTCCCAACTGGAACTGCTCGCCTTGCAGCTCGTACACTGGGGGCAACCAGTTGCCTTCCTCGCCGGCAACCTCACGGAAATAATCAGTGGTCACAAAGCATCTTTTTTCAACCGCAAATACTGCCATGATCAACCTTAGACGTTCTGGCAAATAGTAGTCATCCGCACCGAGGGTACCGACATACTGACCCTTTGCCGCCCGCATCCCGGTGTTATACGCAACGGTGATCCCTTTGTTTGTTTCCTGCTTGATGTAAACGAGTTTGTCCAAGTATGGCTGTATCACCTCATCGGTATTGTCACTGGAGCCGTCGTTAACCACTATGAGCTCTACGGCCGGATAAGTCTGACTCAGCACACTCTCAATAGCACGCGTAAGTATGTATCCGCATTGATACGTGGGGATAATGATAGACACCAGCGGCAGCGTTGACATACTTTGCTCTCCGACCCTGAACGACAGCTTCCTCGGATTATACTCCGTGTTCCCTCGCATCCGCCTACGCTTTCGGGCAAACTAGAGCCTGCGTCTTTTGTATGTCTTTCGGCTACGGATCAGGGAGTTTGGATGGAATTGAGTGCGCTCCCAGAGCGACCCACACTGACAGTTGTCATCCCGACTCTCAACGAGGAGCGACGTCTGCCCATCCTGCTGGGGCTGCTTGCCGCTCAGACGCGCCCACCGGATGCGGTCATTGTCGCAGATGCCGGTTCGACCGATGCCACACATGAGGTGGCCAGGACAGCGGGTGCCTCGGTAGTTGAAGGTGGTATGCCGGCGGTGGGGCGCAATGCGGGAGCGGCGGTCGCCACTACCGATCTGCTGCTCTTCTTCGACGCTGATGTCGAACCCTCCCTTACCTGGATCGAGCGCGCGCTGGCGGAGTTCAATGAGCGCTCGCTGGTCGTGGCCACGGCGGAGGTCAAGCCTGTCGAGCGCACGGCAGTCAACTTCTTCGTGTGCGATGTCGTCAACCTGTACCTGCAGCTCTCGCAGTACATCTCGCCGCGCGCGCCGGGTTCCTGTCTGCTCGTGCGCCGCGACATCCACGAGCTTATCGGCGGGTTCGATACCACCATCGTGCTCGCTGAGGACCATGACTATGTGCAGCGCGCCTCGGAAGTCGGGAAGTTCCGTGTCCTGCGCAACGCCCCGATCCACACGTCGATGCGTCGGCTGGAGAAGGAAGGGCTCGTCACGCTGGCGTTCAAGTACCTGTACTCGGAGATCAACGTGCTCATCGGGCGACCCATGAAGGAGATTCCGTTCGAGTACGAGTTCGCCGCCTTCGACGATGACAAGCGCTCGGCGCGACCGGTGAAGCCCGATGCGCTCCACGAAGGCCTGGGCGGGAGGATCATCGGCGGGCTGGACCGCGTATCGCACGACGCGTACGAGCGTCTGCGCCGCCTGAGCGACAGCGCGCTTTCGCCCGAGGCGATCGACAAGCTGCTCGCGGAGTTCGCGCCCGGTGAGCTGGGTGAGTTGCGTGCGTACGTCCGCAAGCGTGCGGATATGGCGCTGCGCATGCCGCCGATCGTGCTTAGGCGTATCCGCGAGAGGGGCAAGGACATCTGGGAACGGATGACGGGCGACAAGTCGTAGCGATAACTTACCATTCGTGGTAACTTGTTGCTATGAAACGCGAAGACCTTCTGCGGATCGTTGGTGCCGAACCGCTCTTCACCACAGGGATGCTTCTCGGCCCCGGTACTGACGTGCGCGACGTGCATAAGCAGTTGTCCCGATGGAAGTCGGGTGGACTCGTCGTCCAGTTGCGACGCGGTCTCTATGCCCTCTCGGACCTATACCGTAGCTCGGATCCGCATCCGTATGAGATCTCAAACATGCTGACCCCAGGCTCGTACGTGAGTCTTGAGACCGTCCTCGCAGATGTCGGGCTGATTCCCGAGGCCGTCTTTGTCACGACTGCAGTGACAACCGGTAGGCAAGCTTCTCGTAAGACTTTGTTTGGGACCTTCGTGTATCACCATGTGAAGGAGTCGTTGTTCTGGGGCTACGTGCATGTGGATCTCCCCGGCAAGAGGTCTGCATTCATTGCATCGCCTGAAAAGGCGCTGCTCGACCTGGCGTATCTGAGGAGCGGGTCCGACGCACCTGGATTTGCGCGCGAACTACGACTGCAGCACCTTGACATGATCGATGAGGCTAAGCTGCTAAGGTACGCGGAGCGATTCGCGAGTCGCAAGGTGGCCCGCTTCGCTGCCAACATCTTCGAGCTTGCGCGCATCGAGAGAGAGGAGTTCTCACATTCTCGATGTCGGCTTAGCGAGCATGCTAAAATCGTGCAGGGAGGTCATGCCATGTTTCGCTTCACGGCAATCTTCGAAAAGGTATCCGAAGGATACATCGGCTTCGTGGAAGAACTTCCAGGGGCCAATACACAAGCCGCCACGCTCGACGAGGCTCGCGCCAGTCTTGAAGAGGCAGTCCGGCTTGTCATCGATGCAAACCGTGCGCTGGCGGAGCAGACTCTCGCTAACCGCAACGTCATCCGCGAGCCCCTCGACATAGCTGGGTGACCTTGATGGCTGACTGGCAGACTGTGTTCGTGGTGTGCGGCCCTCTCTTGGTCGCATATATCTTGTTCGAGGCGATCAGGAGAACCCCGCCTCTTACCATCGCTATCAGGACATGCTTTCTGTTGTACGTGGTCGGGCTGATCAGCGTCACCCTATTCCCCATGCCGGTGACGCAAGAAGAGATTGCATACGCCCGCGGGTTGCCACAGGACCTCCAGCGTCAAATGAACTTCATTCCGTTCGCATCAATGCTCGAGACGCTGGAACTTCCCGCGCGGCCAGCAGCGGTGCAGCTCATAGGCAACTTCGTGATGCTCTTCCCCTTGGCCTATCTGGCACCCTTGCTCTGGCCGCGCATCAACAATCTCGCACGAACGGTGCAACTCGTTGTCTTTACCGCCCTGACGGTTGAGGCCCTTCAGTTCGGGATCTCACTGCTCCTCGGTAGCAGATACAAGTCGGTCGATGTCGATGACGTCATCCTGAATGTTGTGGGGGGATGCCTTGGCTATCTCGCCTACAAGGTCATGGCCCCGTATCTCTCGGCGTTCGACTTCTCGCGCAGAACGCACAGACGGAGATCCCTGGCAAAGGACTAGTGGGTGGCCTACGGCGTGCGGCCTGCCCGCTTGTGCATCATGCCACTCTGGCTATGACCTGTCCGACCTGCTTGCGTGAAGCACCGAGCTTGAGAAGTGACTTCAGCAGCAGGTCGATCGATACCGATGCGTCTGCCGCCTCCATCTTAGCCACTCTGGACTGACTAGAGCCGAGAACACGTGCCACATATGCTTGAGTCCATGCGTGCTGAACGCGGATCTCGCGAAGATAGTCGGCTAACGCCAGCTTGAGCTCGACGAAAGCGGTCTCCTCGGCGGACAGCTCGAGGAAGTCGGCGTTGTCTCCGACGCGCCAACCGGCTGCCTCAAGCTGTGTTCTCTTGTTCATGGGACTTCTCATCGAGTCGATGATATGTCAGTTTCGACATAAGGTCAAGGGAGCTGCCGGATCCTCCGGCCCTCATGACCTAAGGCGTGCGGCCTGCCCGCTTGCGGTCCTTCTCGCCCAGCAGCCGCTTGCGTAGCCGGATGCTCTGGGGAGTGACCTCCACGAGCTCGTCGTCCTCGATGTACTCGAGCGCCTCTTCCAGCGTGAACGTGACCGGCGGCGCGAGCTGGATGCCCTTGTCGGCACCGGCGGCGCGGATGTTGGTGAGCTGCTTGGCCTTGGCCACGTTGACCACGAGGTCGTTGTCTTTCGAGTGCTCGCCAACGATCATGCCCTCGTAGCACATGTCGCCCGGCGACACGAAGAGCTTCCCGCGCGTCTGCAGCGCGTCGAGCGCGTACGCGACGGCCTTCTCGGTGGTCATCGCGATTAGCGAACCGGCGTTGCGCCCGCCCAGCTCGCCGCGGTACGGCCCGTACTCGTGGAAGCGGTGGAAGAACACGGCCTCGCCGCGCGTTCCGTTGAGGATACGCGTGCGCAGCCCCATGACGCCGCGGCTGGGGATGCGGAACTCGAGGTGTACCTGCTCGTCGCGCTGGATCATGTCGATCATCTCGCCGCCAGCCGACCCGAAGATCTCGATGACCTTACCCGCATACGCCGAAGGCACGTCGACGACAGCCTGCTCGATCGGCTCGAGCGTGGTGCCGCCTTCCTTCTTGAGGATCACGCGCGGGCGGCCGACCTGGAACTCGTAGCCTTCGCGGCGCATCGTCTCCATGAGCACCGAGAGGTGCAGCACGCCTCGGCCGGCGACTTCGACACCGTCGCGCTCGGGTGTCTCGGTGATTCGCATCGAGATGTTGGACTCGGCCTCCTTGAAGAGGCGCTCCTTGATCTGGCGGGCTCCGACGATATCGCCCTCGCGGCCCACGAGAGGGCTGGTGTTCGCGGCGAAGACGACCGCCATTGTCGGCTCCTCGATGTGGATGGGATCGAGCGTTATCGGGTTGTTTCGGCAGGTGAACAT
>DBEG01000081.1 GCA_002293965.1 Actinobacteria bacterium UBA912
CAGCTTCGGAAGGGTGCCGCCCTCAATGCCGTGCAGATTGCCGAAGCGCTCTTGCCCTGAATCTTGCTGCCAGCACGGCATCTGGTGATAACATCTCTTTAGAGGCGACGTGGAGGTGCAGCCGAGATGGGCGATGCAAAGGTACTTTTGGTCGAGGACGACTACACGATAGCTGGCTCTGTAGAGCTTGAGCTGAGCCATCAGGGATACTCGGTGGTAAAGGTCTCCGACGGACATGCGGCACTGACAGCCGTCGAAAATGAATCCCCCGACATCGTCATCTTGGACCTCATGATCCCCGGTATCGGCGGACTCGAAGTAGCCAGCAAGATACGTGAGAGCGGCAACGAGGTTCCTATACTAATGCTCACTGCACTTTCGGAAGCCAGCGATCTGGTCACCGGCTTCGATGCTGGAGCAGATGACTATCTTCGAAAGCCGTTCGAGATGAGCGAGCTCCTCTCTAGGGTTCGAGCATTGCTGAAGCGCTCAGAGCACGTCCGCGGATCATCCTTGTTGGAGGCTTCAGGTGTGGCCATGGATCCCGATTCTAGGCGGGCCACGGTGCACGGAGAGCCCCTAGACCTCACCGCGAAAGAGTACGATCTGCTCAGTTATCTAGTCGCAAACGCCGGCAGGGTGATCTCGAGGGACGAGATCATCTCGTCGGTATGGGGTGGACAGCAGGCGATGGACAGCAACGTGATCGAGGTGTTCGTCTGCCACCTACGCAACAAGATCGGGGACCACAACAACACGATCATCCAGACTATCCGGGGTGTCGGTTACTTCTTCGCAAAAGGGTAAGGGCGTGCACCGCCTCACACTGAGGATACGTCTGCTGGCGGTCTCCGTGCTGTTCTCGGTCCTTACGCTGGGCGGGATCCTGCTACTGACCTACACGATCGTCTATGACGGAATGACCCGGGTAGCCGAGTCCGGTTTCCGACAAGTGACTCATAGTCTGTCGGGCACAGTCGAGTTGCAGCTCCGTCTATTCGCCGAGGAGACATCCGGACTCGACCCCCAAGACGGGGCACATGTCGAGTTGGCTTCATACCTGGAGCGGGCACGAATAGGCGACGCTTTGCCAGAAGTTCGGATTGCCCTCTATGACCAGAACCTGGATCTGGTGTGGGAGAACCTGGAAACCCGGATCGAAGGGCTCCAACAGTCCCGTGCATCAGCTGCGACGGGCAGCTCGATCGATTTCATCACCATCGCCGAAGAAGCGCCGTTGCGCGGGCTTTTGTCGCAAGCGATCCTACCGGTCTACGTTGCTCACGTTCCAATCGAGATGCCGGACGGTTCTCAGGGAATCCTTGATATCGTCTCGTACTCGACTCGCGAGGAGCAGGTAATCGATGCAATCAGACCGCCGATGTCGGTCTTGGCACTAGTGTCGATCATCACCATGATCCTGATAATGCAGTACAGCATGGCGTGGGTGTTGCGACTGGTCAAGAATTTACGCCTTGCTGCCGACGCTATCGATACCGGTAGGCTGGACGTACGCCTTCCCGAAGGGGGCGATCACGAGGTAGCCGCACTCGCTCGCTCCTTGAACTCGCTGATAGACCGGCTGCAAAGGAAAGCAGAGGCCCAGTCGCGTTTCATCGCAGACGCCTCGCATGAACTCGCGACTCCTGTTGCCGGGATCAGGGGCTACACCAACATCCTCAGGGAGTGGGGGCACAGTGACCCTGAGGTGCAAGCCGAAGCGATAGCGGCCATCGACAGGGAGTCCGGCAGGATGGCTCGCCTGTCCAAGGATTTGCTCGCACTCGTGCGCGATGAGAGGACCCTGCACCTTAGCAACGTGCGCTTCGACCTGAACGCCAGATGTCGGGAGATCCTGGCCGCTGCAGCGACCAGATATATGTCCAAAGGACTGGAGTTCGTCGGTCCCGACGAAGGTCGGTTGATGATGGTAGGCGATCCTGATCGTATCGAAGACGCCATCTCCATCCTGCTCGACAACGCTGGTAAGTACACCCAGGTGGGCTCGGTGAGCGTGCAGACACGGTACAAGCGTGGGACCGTAGTAGTCGAGGTGGCGGACACCGGCATCGGAATATCAGAAGAGGATATCCCGAGCATATTCGAACGATTCTACCGAACCGATATCTCGCGTTCTCAGGGATCGGGCGGCTTTGGCCTGGGTCTTCCTATCGCAAAGACCATCATCGATGGAGTGGGCGGAACGATCGAGGTCAAGAGTACGCTAGGCAAAGGGAGCGTCTTTACGCTCAGACTACCTCGTGGTCGGGTATGATGAGGCACCCAGACCCTGACATGCATCGGTTCTCCGAGACAACTTCGACAACCTGAAGAAAGGCTGCCCCCATTGTTACGTTCCCGATTCATGGCCCAAGCAGCGCTCATCGCAGCATTGTATGCAGTACTGACAATCGCCGTCCTCAACCTGCCCATGTATCTTGGCTGGGGACTCGTTCAGTTCAGACTCAGTGAGGCGCTGACGGTGCTCGCGCTGTTCACCCCTGCGGCCATCCCTGGCTTGACCATTGGAACCGCTATAGCCAATGCCTATCTCATCACCCAGGCAGGACCCATCGCCCTTTTGGACGTAGGATTCGGGTCCCTAGCCACGTTGTTGGGGGCTATCTGGGTCTGGAAGATGCGCAAGAGGCCACTATTGGCTATGCTAGGACCGGTGATCAGTAACGCACTGATAGTGCCGGCCTATTTGCCGATACTCTTGGCCGGAATGGGACTTTACACAGTTCCGGTGCTCGGGCTGGATCTGGAAGGGAACTGGTTGGGGATGTATCTACTGGGTGTCGCCTCGGTGGGGATCGGGCAGGTAGCAGTGGTATATGGCCTGGGTTGGCCCCTCTACTCGACATTGAAACGCACCGGTTCGATCGACCAGGGATGAGCGGCGGTGAGATCAGCTAGAGCAGAAACCTGGATGTCCGGGTGCGTTGATGCCGAGCCTGAGATCGAGGTGGGTGATCAGCATTCCCGGGCCCCGACGGACCTCCTCTTCGGCGCGACTAGTGGTAGTTGTGAGTACTGCTTCGGTTGCGTGAGGGTCTGCCCTGCCAGCGCGATCAGTATCGCAGAGAACCGAACCCGCGTCGTCGAAGAGCGCTGCGTGAAGTGCGGGAGATGCGTCCAGGAGTGCTCTCGGGGCGGGGTCACTGTCAGAGACGACCTGCCGAAGGTGCGCGATCTTCTCGGCAGTGAGCGCAAGGTCGTGATGGTGTTGGCCACGGAGTATCTAGCGGCGTTACACCCGCGTTCGGCATTCGAGGTCGAGCAGGCATTGCTGAACCTTGGGCTCTACAGCGTTGAGAGCACTTTGCTTGGTGAGGAGTTGGTCGCTGCGGAGTATGAGAAGACCCACTCGCGGCAAACGGGGGCTTTTCTTCTGAGATCGACGTGCCCGGTGGCGGTCGATTGGATCCGCAAGTTCCATCCTGCCATGAGTAAGGCATTGGCTCCTATACTTCCACCGTACATTGCGCAGGCCCACCTGGTCAGATCGATGTACGAAGAAGACCTGGCGGTCGTCTACGCCTCGCCATGCTACGCGCGGAAAGACGATATCTTCGACCCGGCGTTCGGGGGCGTCGTCGACGTGGCGATCGACTTCACCGAACTGGAGTGTTTGTTGGCGGAGAAATCCTCCCTAATGCCGAGTACGCCGAATGGGGCTTCGCAAGAACGAAGGCCGATGCCGGTCAAAGAGATCTCGCTGACGGATGGGTTCCCAAGGAAGACCTTGCAGGAGCACTGCCGCATGGACGAGAACGTCGTGACCGTCCGGGGCCTTGGTGAGCTGGACGCCTTACTGTCAGCGATGGGAAGAGGGGAGACTGCCCCAGCAATCGTCGACATGCTGAACTGTGAGAGTTGCATCGACGGACCTGCCGTGAATCCTCGACTGTCAGCCTTTGCGAAGCGCAATCTCATCGCTACAGAACGCGAGAAGGCCAGTGCTCCTGGTTTGAGCACGCGTGAGATCCTGAAGCATCTACCCCCGGTGGATCTGCGCAGATCCTTCATGCCGATCCCGGTCTTCGAGCGAGTGTTGTCGCCTGCGCAGATCGAGGAAGAGCTGAGAAGAGGGGGATTCGCTTCGATCGAAGAGGTGATCGATTGCGGGGCCTGCGGCTTCACCAAGTGCGCAGATCATGCTGCTGCGGTCATCCGCTCGCATTCGAAGTGGGATAGGTGTCTGCCTCAGGAGAAGACCCGACAAGCCGAATCCATCGAGAGACTACAGCGGGACTCGTTGATCGACAGGCCCACCGGTCTGTGGAACAAGGGGGCATTCGACGCTCGTCTGGCCGAAGAGGTTACGCGAGCACTGCGTTACAGAACGACACTTTCGTTGCTGTCGATCGAGATCGATGACTTCGAGTTACTCGGCGATGCAGAGGAACTTCCGGCTGTCGAGTCGGTGCTCAAGACCTGCGCCGACGCACTCGGCGGTCAGGTCAGGCAATCCGACTATCTTGCAAGACGCGCTGGAGGCGAGTTCGTGATCATCCTCCCTTCGACAGGCAAGACTGCAGCTTTTGCGGTCGCCGAGAAACTCAGAACCTCGATTGCGGCCGCGTTCCAAGATCCTCAGGGAGGGGCGCCTGGGGAGCGTCCGGTCACCATCTGCGTGGGCGTCGCGGGGTTGTCCGGAAACACAAACCAAGTCGACGACCTGCTCACAGCGGCCAAAGGTGCCCTGCTCGATGCAAAGCGATCCGGAAAAGATCGGGTCAAGCTGGCCCCAGGATAGGATCGGTGGAGTGTGACTATGAAGCCTCGTCTGCTGGTCTTCTTCGATTACACCTGACCGTTCTGTTTCGTCGACCGGTTCCGGTTCGACAGGCTGAAGCGCGAATTCGACCTCGATATGGTGCGATGCCCTTTCGAACTGCGTCCAGAGATGCCCTCAGAGGGATACCCTCCCGGGACTGTCGAAGCGAGTTTCGAACACTCCCAGCGAGTGGTTGAGTACTTGCTGCGGCAAGCCGCCGAAGAGGGTGCGAAGATGGTGATTCCCGGATTCATCCCGAACACGCACCTGGCCATGTCTCTAGCTGAGATCGGCAGAGATGGCGGGGAGGATCTCCAGGCGGGGCTGCACGCCGCCATCTTCTCGGCGTATTTCGAGCATGTGCTGGATATCGGCCGCCGAGAGGTGCTCCTCGACATAGGAGAGCGCCACGGACTCCTGGCACGCGCGATTGAGAAGGCATGGGACGACGGCGAATACGATGCCAGGCTGAGCCGATTCCGGAGGTTTGCGTTAGACTTGGGGGTCGATTCGACGCCGGCGGCCGTGATCTGTAATGAGCTGCTGCTCGGCGTCCGCCCTTACCGGATTCTGAAAGAGGCCGTCGAGCGCTGCCTGACCCGCCCGGGATCGCCGAGCGATGATCACCCGGATGCCTGACTACATCCGCGCTAGGCGGTATCATGGCATGAGAAGTTCCATCGATCAGCTGACAAGAACATGAACCATCCCGACGAACCAGGAGTGCCTGTGGAACCCTGCGTGATAATACCGACGTTCTGGACCCGCCGAAGGGCGCGGATGTCTGAGAATCCGCTGACAGTTTACGATCACCCCACTCCCATCGACTCCGACGGAACCTTGCCTGATTGTTTGCGATCACTAGAGGGAGTCGAAGGTCTCGGCCGAGTGGTTCTCATCGTCGCCGCAACCGATCCCGGCATCGAGCATGCTGCCGAGGACAAAGTAAGGCAGATCCTGGAGGACTTCCCCTCGATCGACGCGCTTGTCTTCGGCCCTGCGGAACTCGGGTCGCTACATCGCCGTCTCGAGCAGATCGAATTCGCCGACATGATCGATGGCGTGAGCCTGATGGGCTACGGCGCGGTTCGCAATGTGGGCCTGATGGCGGCTGCAGTCCTGGGCTGCGAGAGTGTCGTTTTCCTCGATGACGACCAGATCATCACAGACTCGAGCTTCCTGAAAATCGCGATGGAAGGGTTGGGCGACAGAATGCCCGACGGCAAGCCTGTGCTCGCCAAGTCCGGGTATTACACCGACGCCGAAGGACGGTATCAGCGCCACACTCCGCCACACTGGTCGGACATCTTCTGGCGCCAGGAAGATGCCGTGAATCAGGCTCTTGCGAAGGTCGACGCGCCGCCCAGGATACAGCCAAGCTCGATGGCTTTCGGTGGCTGCCTGGCACTACACAAGGACATGTTCTGTAATGTCAGCTTCGATCCTTGGGTGATGCGTGGGGAAGATATCGACTACGTGATCAACGCCAGGATGCATGGCGGCGATGTCTTCCTTGATGGAGAGTGGCACGTCATCCATCAACCCCCTCAGCCGGCGAATCCGGCGGTCCACTTCCGTCAAGACGTCTATCGCTTCATCTACGAGCATCGCAAGTTGGAGTTCGCGAAGTCCCAAGTCGATCTTCGGCAGGTGACGCCTGAGTCGATGATGCCGTATCCGGGGCCATTCCTGGATTCTTTCGTTCCACTTCGGGCGATGGCAACAGCCGTTTTGCGCGGCCTGTCACAGCGAGGCGGCGGTCAGTACCTCAAAGTCGCCAGAGTGGCACTGAAGGATGCGGAGCGTTACTCGCTGGAGCATTGTCAGCACTACTTCGACTTCCAGCGACGCTGGCCCATGCTCATGGACAGGATTTGGGATGATATCGCCCTTAGGCCGCTCTTCACAGGTGAGCGTCAGATCGACCGCACTGCGATAACAGGACGCTTCCCGATCATCCGGAGCGACTGAACGTGCTCGAGCCGATCCTGACCGTCGCGTCAGGGTTTGCTGCTGGGCTGTTCGCAGGAGCTTTCGGGGTCGGTGGCGGAATGGTCACCACTCCAGCCGCACGGCTGGTGTTGGGGCACCCAGGACTGGTGGCGGTGGGTACATCGCTACTCGTGGTGATACCCACGGCTGCAGTAGCACTGTGGGCTCACCTGAGAAGGGGCCACGTCGACCTTTCAGTCGTACCCACGATCGCGACGTGGGGGATGTTGGCTGCGATCGCTGGGGCCGGTTTTGGCACGGTGCTGGGACACAGCGTGGTACTGTTGCTGGTCGCGGGACTTCTCCTCGTGACCTCAGCGAGTTTCCTGCGCAAACCGGTAGTTCCGCTGGTTGCGCCAGGGCCTGCCGAAGGGTTGAAGCGCGGCGTCTGGTCGCTGCGACTCACGGGCGTGTGTGCAGGCCTGCTCTCGGGCCTTCTCGGAATCGGGGGAGGGATAGTCATCGTACCGGTCCTGGTAAGACGCTTTGGCTACCCTATTAAGAAAGCGATAGGCACCAGCCTGGCTGTAGTGATCGGTCTGGCGCTACCGGGGGCGATGGCCCATCAGCTATTGGGCAACGTGGATGTGTCGCTGGCACTCGGATTGGCTGCTGGATCGGTACCGGGCGCACTGATTGGGGCATGGCTTACTTCGGTAGCAGCCGACAAGGCCGTGAGGGCTGGGTTCGGGGTATTCCTTGCGCTCACGGGGGTCTGGTTGGCAGCCAACGAGCTGGCGGTGCTCCTGTGAACCGCACGATACATTGGGACGAGGCACCGGAAGAGGTCGCAGAGCATAGAGATGTTGTCGTCGGTCGATGGAGGGAGACCCTGGATATCCTTGCGATCCGCATCTTGCGCACTCCCGATGCCGAAGTCCCCGGGGTTCTCGCGGCAGTACGAGAGTTGGCGGACTCACACGGCTTTCGCCAGGTCCTGAGTCCGATGGTCGACGCCAGGGGTGTGGTCGTCTATGAGGCTGCAGGGATGTGTTCGCACGAGGAGCTTGTGGTCGTCCGTGTCGACCTTCGCCGTATTCGGCGTTCGATGCGCTCTGCTCCCGAACGCGTCGCTTTGCGCTCGGCGTGCAGCGGAGATGCGCAAGCGATCCACGACCTGGATTCGAGTTGCTTCGACGCATTCTGGGCGTACGATCGCCGTTACTTGGAAGCGCTGGCATCGAGCGGCAGACTCACGGTCGCGACCGATGGACCCAGAGTCATCGGGTATACTCACACAGAGGCGATCCGGGGCTTAGCGACACTTGGACGGATAGCGGTGGCCCCAGAGTTCAGGGGCCAGGGTGTCGGATCATCTCTGCTAGTGCAGGCAGGACGTACGTTGGCTCGGACGGGTGCTCGCAGCATGAGCCTGTGTGCCCGGATCGACGACCAAGTATCGAGGTCGCTGTATACACGTCATGGCGGAATCGAGCTGGAAGATACGCTCTCACTGATGATCGGCCCGGCATGCAAAGAGTGACGAAGTTCAAAGCATTCATGATGTCCCGGCGCACCCTGGTCACCGACATGCTGCTCCTTTTTGGCGTGACGGTTCTGGCGATCGTGGCGGCTTGGGGATTCATCGCGATCGATCAACCACGATGGCTGATGGCTCTGGCTTTAGGCGGACTTTCGGCGGTGGCCCTCGGCAGTGTGGTAATGAGATTCGTCATGCGACCAGATCACCTCAGAGCGCGACAATCGCATCTCATTTTGGAGATCGCGAACCAAAGCCTGGCACATCTGCGAAAGGGACTCACCGAAGAGAGCGCCCAGGCTGTCTGTCAGATCACGCTGGAACACACGGATGCGGCTGCGGTCGCAATCACTGATACCGAGCGGGTGCTTGGATTCGCGGGAGTCGGCGAGGACCATCACGTTGTCGGCGGACTGATCCTGACCGACGCCACCCATCAGGCGCTGGACACACGGGAGCATGCGGTGATTCCGCTCAGGGAGGACATCGGATGCCCGGATTACGATTGCCCGTTGCGCGCGGCGATAATCGTACCGCTCGAGATACGAGGGCAGGCCTGCGGAACCTTGAAGTTCTACTACACTGCACCTCATCTCCTGAACGAGACGCAATTGGCGATGGCCGAGGGCCTTGCGCGCCTGCTATCCACGCAACTCGAGCTATCGGAGCTGGAGCGCCAGACAGAACTCGCCTATCGCATGGAACTCAAAGCCCTCCAGGCACAGATCAATCCACATTTCCTGTTCAACACGATCAACACCATCGCCTCGTTGATACGTACGGATCCGCCCCACGCACGGGAGCTGCTTCGCGAGTTCGCACATTTCTACAGGCGCACCCTTGAGACCAGCGAGGAGCCGGTCGCGCTCCAATCCGAACTCGAGTATGTCCGCACCTACCTTCACTTCGAGCGGGCGAGGTTCGGGGAGCGAATCGTGTCGGCAGAGGACATCGACCCTCGGGTCTTGCACTTCCCGGTACCCGCGTTTATCGTTCAACCTGTGGTTGAGAACTGCATCCAGCACGGGATGCGAGCCGAGGCGGCCCTTCACATCCAAGTCGTCGCTAGCGTCGTGGGTGATGTTCTGACCCTCTCGGTGATCGACGACGGGATCGGGATATCCGAAGATAGGCTGCCGCGCATCTTGGAGCCGGGCATCGGTCTTGGGATGGGTATCGCCCTGACGAATGTACATGACAGACTGAAGGGGCACTTCGGACCTGGTTCCGGGCTCACGGTCGAGAGTGTTGAAGGCGTTGGGACGACGGTCAAGTTGATCATCCGCGGCGTGGACCTAGAGACGAAAGGCCTACAGTGACACTGAAAGCTCTGGTCGTCGATGACGAGGCACCCGCCCGTTCGGAACTTCGATATCTGCTGGACGAAGCGGGCGGCGTGGAGGTAGTCGGCGAGGCCTCCAATGCGTCTGAGGCTTCCCAGCTGATCAGGGCGATTGCTTATGATGTCGTCTTCCTCGATATCGACATGCCCGGGGTCTCGGGGATAGAGCTCGCAGAGGTTTTGGCCCAACTCGAACGTCCGCCGGCGGTGATCTTCGTGACTGCACACAGCGAGCATGCTGTGAAAGCGTTCGAGGTGGCTGCCACCGATTACCTGATGAAGCCCGTGGATCTGTCGCGACTCAAGCAGGCACTATCCCGGCTGGTTCCTGCCGAGATCGCGCCGGTGAAGGTGGAGCGGATCTCGGTGGAGAAGGCGGGTAAGAAACTGCTGCTGCAAGTAGAGGACGTCTACTACGTCATGGCGAAGGACGATTACGCTTACCTGCACACAGATGCCGAGAGGTATCTTTCGACCAACTCACTCGCACAGCTCGAGCGGAAGCTTGATGCCAGCGGATTCTTCCGCGTGCATCGTAGATATCTCGTGAACCTGGCTCAGGTCAAGGAGGTGGTGCCGATGTACGGAGGAACCCTCCTGCTGACGCTCTCGGACCGTGCTGGGACCCAGGTGCCGGTCTCGCGCCGTCGGGTTCCTTCGCTGAAGAGGGCCCTGGGTTTGTAGCAGGTGCTCAGGCGAGGGCCGTTTCGAGTGCAACAGCGAGGCGCGCAATCGTCGGTTTACGGGTATCAGGCAGATCGAGGCGAATCACTCGGCGGCCGTGGAAACCCAGTGCCATGAAATCACCCTCCGCCTGAGCGCGGTACAGGTCTCCCAGCGTGTACGTGCTTCCGGGCACCGGGATCCGTGTCCTGTCCCGGGCCGTGACCACCAAAAAGGCGCCATTGTCGGGCCCGCCTTTGTGTAGCTGCCCGGTGGAGTGCAGATAGCGGGGACCGTATTGCACCATGGTCGGAATCGTGGTCGTTGCGGTCACCTTACGCAGTGCGGCTCGTAGTGGAGCGATCAGTTCCTCGTCGTAGGGAAGGTACACCAACGCCGCCAGATAATCCCCCTGACGAAGAGTGGCTGCGAGTGGGGCGAGGGCGGACGTCAGATCCGCGGGCGCATTCGCTCCCTCGAACAGGCCGCCGTACGCCGGCCACACCCCGTCGATGTCGGCGACAGCCGCGGGAGGAGCGGCCTTGCCTTCGAGCACTTGCAGGGTCGCTTGCTTGGCTTCGGAGACGTTAGGCTCGTCGAACGGGTCGATTCCCATCAGAAAGCCGAGTAAGCCCGTCGAGTACTTCCAGCGCACGAACTCCGCACCTAGGGAGAGCCGACCGTCGACTGACACTTCGAAGACGGGACGTCCGGCCCCTTGGAGGGTGGCAGTCAGCTCGGCCAGCGCGGGGTCGTTCGCCTCGCGCATGATGAAGACCGCGCGGTCTGAGCCCAGCCCGGCAAGATCGTCTGCGGGATCGGCTATGACGGGAACGACCCCGATTCCGCTCTTCCCGGTTGACTCGGCGACAAGCTGCTCGACCCACAGGCCGAAGGACTCGAGGCCCGGCGACGCGATGAAAGTGAGCTTGTCGCGCCCGGAAGCGTGGTTGTCGGCGATCCAGGCGGCCAGCTGCGCAGCCGGATTCTCCTCGGCGGGTTTGGCGCACTCGACTTCCATGGCTTGCGCTACCTTGAGCAGCGCCTTCAGGTCGATGCCGAGCATGCCTGCGGGGGTCAGGCCGAAAAGACTCAGGGCCGAGTAACGCCCGCCCACGTTGGCTGGGGCGGTGATCGCCATGCGCATGAACTCCTTGCTGCGCAGGGTCTGCAGGGGGCTTTCCGGATCGGTGATCACGACGAAGCGCTTGCCCGCAGCGGGTCCCTCCATGTGTTCGTTCATCCATGAGCGGAAGACCCGGTAGAGCGAGAGGGGCTCGATAGTGGTCCCCGACTTACTCGAGAGCAGGAACCACGTGTTCTCAGGGGTGAGATCGGCCATCAGCTTCGCCACCGTTGGAGGGTCCACGGTGTCAAGGACGTGAAGCCTTAGGCCCCCGGCCTGAGTGCCGAACACTCGCTCGAACACGAGTGCCGCAAGGGACGATCCCCCCATGCCCAGAAGGACTACATCGGTCGCGCCCTCTTCGGTGATGGCGCGTTTCAGAGTCTCGACGAGAGGGGCCCGAAGCTCGCCGCGTTCGGCGAGGTCGGTCCATCCGAGCCTGTTCGAGATCGACTTTCGCTTCTCGATCTCAGGGGCGAACAAGGACGCGTCGCGCCTGACGAGTCTGCTCACTGCATCGGCTTCGATCAGTCGCTGGATGGCATTCATGCGTGTCCTCCGTCTGGGGGCCTTGATTGCGGCGTATATGAGGTATTTTCCCGAATAGGCCCATTTTCTTCGGGCTGGTCCAGTAAGAGTGGCGGACCTTCGACTGTGGCCTCGGAGCGCATCTTCGACACCATGACTCCTCCGACGACGATCGCTAGTCTGCCGATCGCTACGTAGACCGTCAGGCCTTCGCCGAGGAAGGCGGCGGCGAAGACGACCGCACTCAGCGGTTCGGCGTAGGTGATGATCGCCGCATGGTCGGGTCTCACCTTCCGAAGACCGGACAGGAAGAGTAGTCCCGTCAGCGCGGTGTGCACCACGCCCAGCACGAGTAGTGCGCCCCACTCGATCGGGGCGGAAGGGCCATCGAGCAGGAACACGGCGGGCAGCAGGAGCATGGTGGCTGCAACGTATTGGCCCAGCATGTAAACGGTGACCGGAATGCCTTTGAGCAGGCGTTTCGTGTTCAGGATCAGTGCGGCGTATGTTACGGCCGAAGCAAAGGCCATCCCGGCCCCAAGCATCTGTGTTCCCCCTGCGATGTCCAGACCTTTAGGAGCGATGATGATGGTTGTACCTGCAAGTCCGATAAGAAGCGGCGCGATCACACGCTTGTCGAACGCCTCGCGCATGACGATCGGCGTCAGCGCAGCCACGAATATCGGCCCGCAATACGCCAGAAGTACGGCCACCGCTATATCCACGAGCTGCAATGCTCCCATGAACAGGATCCAGTTGAGCGCGAGCAGGGATCCCATCGCTGCGACGGCAATCTTCTTACGGGACGAAAGCGCGAAGAAAGCGAACAATCGCTTGGCTCCGGCCGAGACCACCGCGATCGTGACAGCGGCGAAAAGTATCCGCCAAAAGACGATGACCGCTGGATGTGCGTCTATTGCCCGAGCGAATACGCCGATCGAGCCCCAGATGGTTGCGGCCAAGGCTATGCGGTTGATGCCGGAAAGGTTCAGGTTCTTGACGGGAATCATTCCTGGAAGTGTACTAGAACCCAGGCCCGATTGTGCGAAAGGTCAGCAGATACGGGGTAGCTGTTCGCCAACGAGCATGTCCATGATCCGCGTCGACCCGAATCGGGTGTTCACGTAGACCTTGCCCGGCGAAGCCTCTTCCACAACGCCTATGATCGCCGCATCCTCACCGTAGGGGGATCGCTTCATGGCTTCGAGTGCCGCCTCGGTCTGCTCGGCAGGTACGACCGCGATCATCTTGCCCTCGTTGGCAACCTGGTAGACGTCGTATCCAAGCATCTCGCAGGCACCTTGCACCTGCGCGCGGACGGGTACGGCGGACTCCTCGACCACGATGGAGACTCCGGAGGCCACGGCAAGCTCGTTCAGGGCGCTGGCCAGGCCGCCCCTGGTGGGATCGCGGAAGCACCGGGCGGCCGGAGCCGCTTCGATGACGTTGGCCACGAGGTGGTTCAGTGGCGCGGCGTCGGTGCGGATGTCGGTTGAGAAGGCGAGTCCCTCACGCTGCGAGACGACGGCGATGCCGTGGTCCCCGAGGGTTCCCGAGAGCAGCACCCTGTCGCCGGGCTTGCAGTTGGCGGCCCCGCGCTCAGTGTCGCCGGCCAGGACTCCGACTCCGGTGGTGTTGATGTAGACGCCGTCGCCGTGACCATGCTCGACGACCTTGGTGTCACCGGTGACGATGCGCACGCCTGCCTCGGCAGCTGCCTCGCTCATGGAGACGAGCACGCGCTTGAGATCGGCGATGGGAAGCCCCTCCTCGAGGATGAATCCGACAGAGAGGTAGAGTGGCACGGCCCCGGATGTGGCAACGTCGTTCACGGTCCCGCAAACGGCCAGCCTGCCGATATCGCCGCCGGGAAAGAAGATCGGGCTCACGACGTAGGTATCGGTCGACATGGCGATCCTCGAACCCGCCACCGCTAGGGTGGCCGCGTCATCCATGCGCTTGAGCTCAGGGTCGGCGAACTGCTCGACGAACAACTCCTCGATGAGCGTACGCATCAACGTCCCGCCGCTCCCGTGCGCCAGCACGATCTTGTCTGAAAGCATCGATCCTCCTCCGGGTTCTGATCCAGATGGCTTGAGCGTACGTCTACTCTGCCGAGGCGGTCGTAGTCGTCTGCTTGCCGTAGTCGGTGTAGCGGTAGTAGGCGGCGCATGAGCCCTCCGAGGAGACCATGCACGGTCCCACGGGATGCTCAGGCACACAGGCTCGTCCGAAGTGCTTGCACTCGAAGGGCAGCGTGATCCCGCGTAGCACCTCTCCGCACTGGCAGCCCGGGGTGTTGCGTTCCTCGGGAGGCGTGACCTGAAGGCGTTTCATGGCGTCGAAGTCAGCGAACTCGGGCCGGATCGCAAGGCCGGTTCCGGGTATCACGCCGATGCCGCGCCACTCGGAGTCCGCCGGTTCGAACACGCGCTCCATCATGGCGATCGCCGACGGGTTGCCGTCCGGGGGAACCGCCCGCGTGTAGGCCGTTTCGATCTCGGCGCGACCTTCGGCGACCTGCTTGGCGAGCATGTAGATGCCCTGCAACACATCGAGCGGCTCGAATCCGGTGATCACGCTGGGCACACCGAACTCCTCGGCGAGGAAGCGGTATGGCTGTACGCCGATGATCGTGGAGACGTGGCCCGGCAGGATGAGTCCGCGCACCGCCACCTGGGGGTCGTTCACAAGCGCTCGTAGCGCCTCAGGCACCGTCTTGTGCGCCGAGAAGACCGCGAAGTTCGCGATCCCGCTCTGCTGCGCGCGGACGATGGCGGCCGCGATCAGCGGGACGGTGGTCTCGAAGCCAACGCCGATGAACACGACGAGCTTGTCGGGATTGTTCTCCGCGAGTTGTAGGGCGTCGAGGGGCGAGTAGACGATCCGCACGTCTCGGCCGTCGGCCTTCTCGGCAGAGAGCGAGGAGTAGGAGCCGGGGACCTTCATCATGTCGCCGAAGGTGGCGACGATCACGTCGGGCTGGCGGGCGTACTCGACGGCGATGTCGATGTCACGGTTGGGGGTCACGCAGACGGGGCATCCGGGTCCCGACATCAGCGTGATGGACTCGGGCATGACGGCCCTAAGCCCGAATTTCGCGATGGCGACGGTGTGGGTTCCGCAGACCTCCATGAACTTGACCGGGCCTGTGGGGACCGCTCGAATCGCCTCGATCAGCCCTCTAGCGATCTGTGGGTCCCTGAAAGTGTTGAGATCCATGCTCAGACCTCCCCTTTGAGAGGCTCCGGATCATCCATCTCTACGATATTGATGGCTTTGAGGATCTCGAGGGTCTCCTTGGCGTACTCCTCGTCGACGACTTGGATCGCGAAACCAGCGTGGACGAGCACCCAGTCGCCAACGCTACCTTCGGAGATCAGATCCAGGCTGACATGCCGAGTAACGCCGAGGATGTCGATCTCGGCCATGTTGTGATCACCGATGCTCGTGATCTGTGCGGGAATTGCCAGACACATACTCCCTTACCTCCTTTGCCGGGATGGTCCGCCGCATTTTGCGGGGCTCATCACTGCCTGTTTCTTGTCCAAGCGACCACCGCCTGGCCGAACGACACAGCACCATCATTGGTGGGCAACCTCTTGTGAGCGAGCGGCGAGAATCCAGCTTCGTGCAGGTCTCGTAGCGCTCCCTCCAGCACTATGCGGTTCATGAATACGCCACCTGACAGGGCGACGTCCCGTATGCCGGTGAGATCTGCCGCCTGTCTGGCAAGGCCGACTATAACGCAAACCACGGCTGTGTGGAAGCGTGCCGAGATGACCGAAGCCGACTCGCCACGCGCCACGTCGTCGAGCACAGCCCGCAGCACGGGCTCGGGATCGATCACGGTGGTCTCGCCACTGCCGAGCAACCCGAATGCGTAAGCACCAGCCTCTGAGCGGTCCGCGCAAGCTTCGAGCTCGATGGCAGCCTCGCCCTCGTATGCGGCGTCGTCACGTACTCCCGCGATAGCGGCGACGGTGTCGAAGAGCCTGCCCATGCTCGAAGTCAGCGGTGTGTTAACGCGCTGCTCGACCATCTTGACCAGCAGCTCCTCTTCGCCTTCGCGCAGGCGTTGTCGCAAGGACTCGGCACCCGGGTGATCCAGCAGTCCCGTCGCGTGCAGGGTCCCTATCGCCATGCGCGCCGGTCTGCGGATGGCTGCAGCGCCCCCGGGCATGGGCACGTACGCCAGGTGCGCGAAGCGCTCGAAGTCGTTCCAGTCGGCGAGCAGTACCTCGCCGCCCCAGATGTGTCCGTCGCTCCCGAATCCGGTGCCATCGAATGCAATCCCAGTGACCTTGCTCGACAGCGCGTGTTCCGCAGTGACCGAGACCACGTGGGCGTGATGGTGCTGGACGCCGACCTTTGGCAGGTCGAGCTGCGAGGCGAACTTGGTCGAGAGGTACTCCGGATGCAGGTCGTGGGCGACAAGCTGCGGCTTCACTCGGAAGAGCCTGCGGTAGAGTTCGATCGTCTGCTCGAAGTGCTCGAGGGTCTCTCGGTTCTCCATGTCGCCGATGTGCTGCGAGACGAAAGCGTGCTCGCCCCTGACCAGCGTGAACGTGTTCTTCTGCTCGGGGCCCACAGCGAGTATGTCGACCAGCGAGCGCCCGGGCATCCGCAGGGGATAGGGCGCGTAGCCTCTCGCCCGGCGGACCGGCTCCACGACGTCTGCAACCACGCGGAACACGCTGTCGTCGTAGCGGGAGTGGATGTCGCGGTCGTGCAGCAGGAATCCGTCGGCGATGCGCGCCAGGCGGCTGAGCGCCTCGGCGTTCCCAGTCGCTATCGGCTCCTCCGACAGGTTGCCCGAGGTCATCACGAGCGGCCTGCGCATTCGCGCCAGGAGCAGGTGATGCAGGGGCGTGTACGGCAGCATCACGCCGACCTCGGGAAGATCGCCGCTAACCGAAGGAGCGAGCCCGCCTTCGCCGCCATCGCGGCGCCGCATGAGCACGATGGGCCTCGTGGTGCCGGAGAGCAGGGCTTCTTCGGCATTGCCCACCACACAAAGCCTACCTGCCGAGGAGAGATCGGGCACCATGACCGCCAGCGGCTTGCCCCAGCGGTGCTTACGCTCTCGAAGTCGCTTCACCGCCGATTCGTTGCTCGCGTCACAGCATAGGTGGAATCCGCCCAGCCCCTTGATCGCGATGATGGCACCCTCTTCCAGAAGGGAAGTGACCGCCGCCAGGATGTCTTCGCTGCGCCTACGCTCGGTGTCGGCGTCCCGATGGGGGCGCGGCACCGACTCGACATCCGCCGTCCACTCCCAGGTCGGCTGGGACCGGCTCGCGGCCGCAGGGCCCGTGACATTGAGGTACAGCCGCGGGCCGCAGACGAAACAGGCGTCGGGTTGAGCATGGAATCGACGGTCGGCCGGATCGGCGTATTCGGCCGCGCAATCGGGGCACATCCCGAACACCTTCATGGTCGTCGACGGACGATCGTAGGGCACGTCGTCGATGATCGTGAACCGCGGGCCACAGTTGGTGCAGTTGATGAACGGGTAGCCCGACCGCCTGTCCGCCGGGTCGAACAGCTCGGTCACGCACATGTCGCAAGTCGCGATGTCCGGCGACACCAGCGTGATCGCGTCTGCTACGGCTTGCGATTCGCCGATGGTGAAGCTCTCAAAATCCTCCCGTGGCGCATCTTCTGCGGTAATGTCCTCGATCACCGACATCGGTGGAGCTTCTTGCCGAAGTGCTTCGAGGAACTCTTGCAGTGACCCGGGGCTGCCCTGGATCAGGCAGTGGACCCCATCGCTGGAGTTGATGACCCAGCCAACGATCCCGAGCCGCATCGCCAGGTTGTACACGAACGGGCGGAATCCGACGCCTTGGACGATGCCGGTTATGTGGATCTTCAGGGCAGGGGTCTGCATCGGCGTAGTCCTGCGATCAACTGTGTATCCGGTGCTGGGTCTTTGGGAAGCTGCCCGCCACGAAGCGGTTGTTGACCAGAACGAACAGTGCGTAGGCCTGGTCGAGTAGCTCCATCGCCGTATCCGAATCCTTCGAAGTAAGGGTCTCTTGCGGGCCCCGGAACGGTGAGTCGTGGATGAAGGCGTTTCGAACGGCTCGGATCTCGCGCCAGCGCCGAGGGAAATCGCGAAAGCCGAGCTCAGCGGCGACATCCTCGAAAGACTCGCCCACGAGGCTCGGGAACAGACGTCCGATTCGTGCACCGATGGATCGCTGACTGTCGAACACCAACTCTCTGACGTTGAGGCTCGCCCCTTGGGCTGTCAGTATCCGGTCGATGATGTCCTCTAGGATCGACTCGAGGAAGGTCTCGGCTAAGATGACGACGATCTCGTGCTCGGATTCACGGTGGTATGCACGTATTCTGGAATCCAGCCGCCTGAGGCGATCCGTGGGGAAGGTCCTTCTGCCATCCCCGTACGCCGAGCATACCGGACAGGCGATCTCATGGGAGCCGAACCGGGGGTCGGCTGTAAGATAACCGCACTCCGGGCACTCGAAGTATGTAGGCGCGACATCGCTGACTCGCCTATGTACGACACCCTTGGAGGGCTTCGCTTTCTTCATCGGTCCTGCCGGGTATCCGATGTGGGCATCCTTTAGAGCCGTTTCACGGTCACGGATGGGGTGGGATCAACATCCAGCACGTCGACCGCGTGTTCGAGCTTGGCCCGTGTCTCACCGAGCAGCACCGTGGCTTGAGCGAGCGCCACACTCGCGTCATGCAAGACCGCGTGGTCTGCTAGGTGATGGAGTTGCTCGAGCCACTGCTGCGACATCGCCAGTGAGTCATCCGCTTGCTTGATCATGAACTGGAACTGATCCGAGTTCAGGCCTTTCTCGCACATAATCGCCCCTTGCTTCCTAGCCCATCAAGGGCGTCAATTCCTCCACGAGCTTCTTCTTCGGCATTGCGCCTACGAGTTTCTTGACGACCTGTCCGTCCACGAAGATCAGCAGGGTCGGGATCGAGAGGATCTCGAAACGCGTTGCGATCCCTGGGTTCTCATCGACGTTGAGCTTGGCTACGCGAACCTTGTCGCCATACTCCGAGGCGACCTCTGCCAGCACAGGCTCCATCATCCTGCAAGGACCACACCACGGGGCCCAGAAATCGAGGACCACTGGCACGCTGCTGTTCGTCACATCCGCCTCGAAGCTCGCGTCCGTGACCTTTACTAGCTCTCCCATGTAATCCAGTCTCCTCTCATCGTCATGCATACCGTCGATCTAGATAGCGCAGACTTTCTCATCAATATACCTGACCGCTTCAAACGCCGAAGAGGCTCCTTTAGCGGCAGCGGTGATGACTTGCTTCAGTTCCGAGTCGGTCACGTCACCTGCGGCGAAGATGCCCGGCCACGAGGTGCGCCCGTCATGGTCTATCTTGATATACCCGGCATCGTCCAAATCAAGCACGTCGATGGCCAATTCGTTGACCGGATCGATCCCTACGAATATGAACACGCCATCAAGGGGCAGCACTACGTCGGCCTCACCCTTGGTCGAAGCCAGGATCACCGAGCGAACCTTGCCGTCGCTGCCCTGGATCTCACGGACAGCCCGGCTCCAGTGCAGCTCGATCTTGTCGTTGGCGAAGCACTTCTCCTGGATGCACTTGGTGGCGCGGAGTTCATCCCGGCGGTGGATGACGTGTACTCGGGCGGCGAACTTGGTGAGGAACAGCGCTTCCTCGATTGCGGCGTCACCACCACCTACAACGGCGACCACCTTGTCCCTGAAGAGTGCTCCGTCGCACGTCGCGCACCATGAGACTCCTCGGCCGGTATACTCGGCTTCTCCTGGGATGTGAAGCTTCCTTGGCACTGCGCCCGTCGCTACGATGACGGATTTCGCCAGATAACGCTCATCCTCCGAGGTGGTCACCAGGAAGTCCTGGCCTTCGGATTCGATCTTGGTAACGGAGATGAAGGGCTTTATCTCAGCCCCGAACTCCTCGGCTTGTGCAAGCATGAGATCCCCGAGCTGTTGTCCGGAGATACCCTGCGGGAAGCCGGGGTAGTTCTCGACCATATCGGTGGTGGTGATCTGTCCGCCGGGGATGCCTCTCTCGAACACTACCGTCTTGGCCCGGGCTCGCCCCGCATAGATGGCTGCGGTCAAGCCAGCCGGACCTCCGC
>DBEG01000129.1 GCA_002293965.1 Actinobacteria bacterium UBA912
GCCGTCTCGGCGCCGGTCTGCTCGGCGATGCCCGGCAGGCGCGTGAACGAGTCCTCCAGCAGCATCGCAGGCGCGGCCTTCCCGGTGATGCCAGACACCCGCTCGCGCCAAGCTTCGGGCAGCGCCGGCGGCGGGTCGACCCCCAGCAGGGCCGCGAGTAGAAGCGTCCACGCCCTCGGCGTGCCGACGTAGGCGTCGTAGCCCCCGCCGCCCGTGGCGCAGATGCGCCCCGAGCAGACCTTATCGGCGACTTCGACAAGCCCGCGCACGAGATGGGCGTAGCCGGGAAGCGTCAGCGCGAGGTGGGTGAGCGGGTCGGTGTGCAGTGTGTCTGCGCCGCACTGCGCGATGATCACGTCTGGCGCGAATGCTTCGAGCGCGGGCGCGATGACCTCGCGCAGCACCAGTCGGTAGCAGGCGTCGTCTGCCAGCGGCGGCAGCGGCACGTTGATCGCGAAGCCTTTGCCAGCTCCGATGCCGGTGTCGAGCACGGCTCCCGTTCCCGGGAAGAGGTACCGGCCGCTCTCATGCACCGAGATCGTGAGCACGTCGGGGTTTGTCGCGAAGACCGCCTCGACGCCGTCGCCGTGGTGCGCGTCGATGTCGACGTATGCGACCCGAAGACCCGGATGGTCGCGCAACATCACCGCTATCGCGACCACGGGGTCGTTGTAGACGCAAAAACCCGCCGCTCGCTCTGGCATCGCATGGTGCAGACCGCCCGCGACACTCATCGACCTGCGCGCATCACCTTCGACGACGCTTCTCAGTGCGGCGATCGTGCCCCCGCAGATCAGCGCCGAGACCTCGTGCATCCGATGGAACGCCGGGGTGTCACCAGCACCGATGCCTCGCCTGGGAAAGAAGCCACCACCGCCCTCGGAGGCTGCGGTCACGACCTCGATGCACGCCTGGCTGTGGACCGTGAGCAGATCCTCGGCAGATGCGGGTTCGGGCGAGACCACGCGCGCGGCGGGGCCGCCTGTGGGTGGCGCATCCTCGGCAACTAGGAGTCCGTACTCCTGCATGAGCTCGACTGCCAGCGTGAAGCGTTCCGGCCGCATTGGATGCGAGGGTCCGAAGTCGTATCCGGCCATCTGTGGGCTGTATGGGAAGAGCACTGACATGAGACACCTTCCGATAGCCGCGTCCGCCGAATCCACTGCATTTCGAGCAACAGCCGACACCGCAGATGGGTATAACTAGAACAGTGCATTTTGGGTTATTATATGACGCTACGCCCTGATCGAACCATTTGGCTCGATCAGACGTGGAATTTCTTTGATTTGAAACGCCAGCAGGCCGCATGTCGAGACTTGAAAGGGTGATAACGATTCCAGGTAAGACGATCTCTGAGAAGATCCTCTCGGCGCACTCGGGCACAGACGCCCGCGCCGGTGATATCGTCATCGCAGATGTGGATTTCGTGATGGGCCAGGACGGCACTTCGCCGCTGGCTATCAGGGCACTGCAGGAGATGGGCGTCGATGCAGTTTTCGACCCGAACCGCGTGGCACTCGTGATGGATCACTCCAGCCCCAGCCCCATCGAGGGCGTGAGCGCGCTGCACACTATCATGCGTGACTTCGGCAAGAAGACCGGCTGTAGGATCTACGACGTCGGCGAGGGTGTCTGTCATCAGCTGATCCCTGAGAACGGGCATGTGGTCCCCGGCGATCTCATGGTCGGATGCGACAGCCATACCTGCACCTACGGCGCGCTCAACGTGTTCTCGACTGGAGTCGGCAGCACCGACGGAGCAGCCGCCATGGCATCAGGCAAGCTCTGGTTCAAGGTTCCCGTGACCATGAAGGTCACCTACACCGGCGAGTTGCAGCCCGGCGTCTACAGCAAGGACCTCATCCTCGATCTCGCCGGCAGGATCGGTGTCGATGGCGCCACCTACGAGGCGATCGAGTTCCACGGACCGGTCATCGATGCGATGTCCATCGACGCACGCATGACCATCTCGAACATGGCCATCGAGGTCGGAGCGAAGGCCGGGCTCATGAAGGCCGACGCCAAGACGCTCGCCTGGTTCGAGGGCAGGGGCGGTCGCGTTCCCGCTCCGGTGGATCCAGACGATGACGCCGTCTATGTGAGAGAGCTTGTCATCGACGCTTCTCAGATCACGCCGCAAATCGCCAAGCCGCATGCGGTCGATAACGTCTCACCGATACCCGACGTGGTCGGTACGCCGATCGCGCAGGGTGTCCTCGGCACTTGTACGAATGGGCGCCTCGAGGATTTCCGGATCGCCACAGAGATTCTGCGCGGCAAAAAAGTCCACCCGGACGTGCGCTTCATCGTGGCGCCGGCCAGCAAGCGCGTCTTCCTCGACGCGATAGCCGCCGGTTACGTGAGCGATCTCATCGAGGCAGGTGCGGTGTTCGTCACCCCAGGGTGCGGCCCTTGCGTAGGCACGCACAACGGTGTGCCCTCGGACGGAGAGAACGTGATCTCCACGGCGAACAGGAACTTCAAGGGCAGGATGGGCAATAGCAACGCGTTCATCTACCTCGGCTCACCCGCCACGGTCGCGGCTTCTGTGATCGCCGGGAAGATCACGGATCCTAGGGAGGTGGTGTGAGATGAAGCTCACCTCGAAAGCGTTCAAGTACGGCGACGACATCAACACCGATTACATCATCTCGGGCAAGTACAAGTTCAAGTCCACCGACATGAAGGCCATGGCGGTGCACGCGATGGAGGATCTGGATCCGGATTACCACGCCAAGGTCAGCCCCGAGGGCGGATTCCTCGTCGCGGGCAAGAACTTCGGCATGGGATCGAGCCGCGAGCAGGCACCTCTGGTGCTCATCCACTCGAACACCAAGGCTGTCATCGCCAAGGGTTTCGCCCGGATCTTCTTCCGCAACGCAATCAATACGGGTCTGCCCGTGGTCGAGTGTGACACGGACCTCATCGACGACGGTGACGAACTCACGGTCGACCTTGAAGCCGGGGTCATCGTGAACCACACGAAGTCGATCGAGATACCCTTTCCGCCGCTTCCGCCGGTCATGGCGCAGCTACTTGCCGACGGCGGTCTGGTTGAGCACTTCAAGAAGCACGGCGGATTCGCCCTGTAGGAGCAAGGATCAGGATCGGAGCGGTGGCCTCTATGGGCGCCAGTGAAAGCATCACAAAGCCAGACGTGGGTTACAAGGACGGAATCCTTACCGGAACCGCCGAGGAGATCGCCGCTTGCGCGATGACGCGTAAGCGCATGCGCGCGGATGTCATCAAGGTCCTCGCTGGCGAAGGTCGATCGCAAAGAGCGTTGGCTGCGCATGTCGTGCAGCTCGTCTCTGAGCAAAAGCCCGAACTCGTGGTCGAGTTCGCACCTCAACTCACAGACGCACTCTTCCGTCCTGAGGCCCAGACCAGATGGAGGGCGCTTTCGGCGCTCGAAGCAATCGCCAGGGTCAACGCTAAGGCGATCGACAAGACGATACCGCACGCTGTGACATCTCTGCACGATGTCGACTCCGGAATAGTCAGGCTCTCGGCGTTCAGACTGCTCTGCGAATACGGCGGCACCACCAACCGTCGCTCCGAGACCGTGTGGCCTTATATCGACGAGGCGCTTCGTGTCTATCACGGCGATCCGGAGTTCCCGCACATGCTTACCGCTGTTCATCGACTGGTGTCGTGCTCGGCCTCTGATGAAGTGAAGGCCGCAGCAGTTTCGCGCCTCAAGTTCGATGCTGATAATGCGTCCGGAGTCATCGGACACAGAGCCAAGCTCATCCTGGCGTGCGCAGCCCCACCGCCTAAGACCCGCAAGAAGAAGCAAGCGGCCACTGACTGACAACAGCCGAACCGACAGGGGTGGAGTCCGAGTGGGATTATGTCGCCGGGGTAGCCGAAGCGATGGATCGGGCCGTCATCCGACTCGGACCCGGGTTTGCGTCGTGGCGCTTCTGGCCATCGCCTCCCTCCTATTGGTGGTCGCAGTGATCTCCCTTAGACCGGAGCCCGCCGCCGAGGGAGTCAGGCATGTTCCGGACACCGCCCTCTCCGCCGACGAGACGTTGACTGCGGCTCCGGCATCCCCGACGCCGACTCTAAGCCCGGGAGTGACGCGCACACCCACCTCGACCTCGCAGCTCACGACCCAGACCTCGGGCGCGACTAGCGGCGGGATTGGTGATTCCGATGCGAGCGAGGTCCCTGCGCGAGCCCCACTCATGGCCTTCTTTCGCGGGGACGCCCTGTGGGTGGCCCGGGAGGATGGGTCGGCGCAACGACAGGTCGCGCGCATCGCCGATGGCGTGTTAGCACTCTCTCCTGATGGCAAGGTCATAGCGCTGGCTCGCTCGGGTGCTCTCAGCATGGTCGACGTCGCGACAGGCAGGGTCGTCTCGGCAGGTCCCGCCCACGGGTCGCGCCCTGTCTGGACGCACGACTCCTCAAGCGTACTCTATGTGCGGCAGCCCGCCAGTGCAACGGGTGACCTCGAGGTTTGGCGTGTCTCGGCCTCGGGAACCGGTGCGCTCCGGGTGCAGGTCGGAT
>DBEG01000048.1 GCA_002293965.1 Actinobacteria bacterium UBA912
TTGATGTCAACGAACACGCGGAACCGATCTTCGGGATTCAGCATGTTCCGCAACAAATAGTAGTACATCTTGTAGTAAAAGGAATCGTGGCTGCCCTGGTTAAAGTAGTCGTGATTCAGCTGCGGTTTATTCTCGACGACGAGGGCCCGAAAGCCCAGATCCGGTGCCTCAACAAAGTAGTCGACCAGCTCCAGATAGAAGGCTTCACGGGCCTTCGATACTTTCGTCCACTTGAGTTGGCCGGTGGCGCGATTACGCGCCTTGATATCACGAATCGACCTGTGGTGTTGCTGCACATTGGCCACCGGACAGATGATAGCGCCGAAGGACATAGCTGCAGCACCGTCACGCTCTAGGTGACAACTCTCGTCGCAGTAGATGTTGTACTCCACTAGAACCCCCATTCCGGCAGGCCGAGTCGTTGGGCCTAACCATGCTTATCCCTCAACGCATAATACTCCAAGTGCTCTACCTAGCGACTCCAACACCCCTGCCTCGACAGCGGGTTCCCGTAGAGGATAGCGTGCTCGCTCACGTTAGTCTCGGCGATTTGAATGAGTTTCGAGGGTGCAGTCGGGGTCGAATACGCATCCTAAGGTGTCTGGCTAACGTTTGACGGATACCCTGCGAGCAAAGCGAGTCAGGTTGATCCGTTTGTTAGCCAGCGTGACGATGATGTGTCTTGTAGTTCAGCACATCATGGATGTACTTCCCGCGAGACTGGCCAGGCGCAGTGAACTCCTGCCATACATGCGGAGGGCAACCCTCGTAGCACCACTCGACTCCGTTTGTAAAACGAACCAGGATTGCCTCTGCAGAGGCGTCATACGCTTCCGCAACAATCCTTGAGGAGCCTTCGACCGGCAGCCACTCGATCATTCTGATTCCTCTCCATCGTAGGTACCGCGCCACGCGGTTAGAGCCTGAGCAACGTCTGGCATTACGGGTTTTCTGCGCCAGCTATCCACGGATGGATCTTCGGCGCTAGGCCAGGGGCTTGGGCAATCAAGTCGCGTTCGAGCAGGCAGTACGACCGCTTCTCCACTGATTATCGCCTCATGAGTCCGCAGGGAAGGCAGCGTCGCGGCGAGACCCGTGATCGCGTCGGGAAGAGCGGCCTTGATGGCACCTTGGTCTTCGGAATTGGTGAGACGCAGCGCAATCAGCGTCCCGCACTGCGCCAGCGCGGTCTTTGGAAGCTCGGTTGGCCGCTGCGTGACCAGCAGCAGTCCAATGCCGTACTTGCGTCCCTCCCGAGCTATCCTGTTCGCCGAGCTCTGGGCCATGTCGCAGGCCGCTTCGCCGAGATAGCGATGGGCCTCTTCGAGAACGATCAGGACCGGACTCGGTCGACCGACCCCGGGCCCGGCGGGGTCTGTTCTCAAACAGACCTCGAACAGCAGGCCGAGCACGACTCCGATGGCCATCTCAGTCGCGATGGAGGGCACCCCGCTGAAGTCGAGTACTGAGATTGGCTTTGCGCCGCCAAGCCAATCTTGAACGACTCCGACCAATGGATCAGGCCCAGCGGCGGTGCCGACGGGTTCCTGCAGAAAGCGCAGCTGCGGATCCAGTAGGCCAAGCCTCAGCAAGTTCGGGTTCGTGCCGTACGCGCCGTAGTTGGGCCCCTTGTGTGGCGGCTGACCGCCTGGACCGTAGCCTGTAAAGCGTGCCACCTGCAGCGAAGCGACATCGCCCGGCTCCTCGAGGCATGCTGTGGAGGGGTCGTTCTTGTCGTTCCGCGTCTCGCGATTCTCTGAGTCAAGAGTGTGCCAGACGCTGCGGAGATTGAACGGCACAGGCGTGTCTGCAGTGATGGATCCTGAGTCAAGGGTCAGCCACATCGCATCTTCCGCAAACTGACGACGAGATTCCGTCACGAGTTCTGCGAAACGGTTCGCGTAGGTTGCCCCGCCAGTGGTACCCGCGAACACTCGCAAGATGTCATTGGAGGGAAGCGCCCAAAACGGCACTCGAAGCCCCTCATCGCCATCAAGCAGCACGCTGCGAACGCTCGCACAGTCTCCCATGGCTGCTGCATACTCGCCGTGAGGGTCGATTACAACGATGTTGGCGGATGCCCAACCGCCATTGACGAAGTTCTGAAGAATGGATGTGACGGCGCTGGTCTTTCCCGACCCAGTTGATCCGACTATGGCAGCGTGTCTCACCACAAGCCGCGACGCATCCAGCGCTACTGGTACATCATCCGCAGCGGCGAGGCAGCCCACCCTGACATGTGCCTCATCCGGGTGAGGAAACACCGATGCGAGTTGGTCGGGCGTCGCGAAGTGAACCGGATCGTCCAGGCCAGGATACGAACCAATGCCTCGTTGAAACCGACCGGTGCCGCGGTCAATCTCGCCAAGTAGCTGAACCTGCAGCCACCGCTCATCGCGCTGCGAGGTTTCCGCCGGAGCGATCGGTCCCGCGAGTTCCGCGATGCCGACTAGGGTTACTGTGGCCACTAGATCAACGAGCCCTTGCGGAATTCTGACAAGCGAGCCGATTTGGCCGACTGGCTGTAATCGACCGTGATAGATCGGGGCTATTCCAGCGAGATCAGGATCCAATGCAACAGTTACGGTTGCCCCAAGCACGTGACGAACACGTCCAATGCATGTCGGCTCTCTTTCAGGCATTAGGCGTGCCGTCCTCGTGCGACGCCGCGACCTGCCCCATTGCCGTCAAGAGCTCGTCCACGAGCTTATTGCTCCCCACAGAGCCTGCTGTACTGCGTGCTAGGTAGGCGGCTAGCTTAGAGAAGTCACCCAGCGTGAAGCGGTTTCCCTCCCACAAGCCTGGTGGCGGATCCTCTGGGGTCTCCCAGTCGGCGCGAATCCCGCCGATTATGCCCTCTGTTGAGCTTACCACTTGTAGATTGGGCGTGGCCAGAGCCTGCTCAGCCAGATGATCAGGAATCTGGCCGTAGCAGAGGGCAACGGTCTCGGAGCGCTCGCATCGGGCGGCCGCCTCGAAGACAACTTCATCCAAGTGGCTGTCGCCGAATGAGTACCCGGAGACAAGGACGAGGGTCTCGGGTTGCTGCAGTGACCGACGGAAACGATCAGCTAGTACTACGAAGGGAACTCTGCGCGACTCCTCGTACTTCATGTCCGAGGGGTAGATCGCAGCTGTCCGACCCTCTGGGACCGCGTAGCCCATTCGAACGACGCGATCATCATCCCTGCGAGACCAGTTCACCGATCCATGGAGCTTCCACAGCCGTGCAAAGAAGGATGGAATCCACTCACGATCACTCGGAGTCGCCTCGACCAACTCGCTTCTGAAGCTACCCTCTAGGTTGCCGACGAAGCCGTCGAAGTAGGGGACCCCGCGGGCTTCCAGAGCCGTTTCGAGGAGTAGGTCGTAGTTCACAGTGAATATCTCCAGGGGCAGGTGGTACTCAGCCCGGGCGACCCACGCGGCGAACAGCTCGACCGGCTTGAGGTCGGCCCCGCCTAGCGAGAGAGCCTTGACAATCAGCTGACACACTTCGCGGTCGAGCGCAGCAGCCTGTGATCCCGACAAGCCGTCGACGGTCTGATCATCCTCGAGTAGCGCAGCTATTCGACGCAGCCGACTAAGCGCCTCTTCCACGCTCCGGCCATTCAGCTGGAGCTGAAACGCGACCTTGCTCTGAGCCTCCAGCGAGTCAAGCAGACTGGCCTGCAGTGCGGCGACATCAGGGAGTCCGCAAGAAGCCCCAACTCCAGCGCCCAGAAAGACGCAGACGTGTCGGCTGCGGGTAGCCAGTTTGGCACCCAATCCCGATGCGAAGTTCAGCGGGTCGTGGCCTGACATATCCCCTCGATTCCCCAGTCTGCCTAACAATGCCTATATCTATCCGCATAATACTCCAAATGCGTTAACCTGCGACAATAAGATACAGTGAATACGTAGCGCTTCTGTGATATTCGCAAGGGTCACCCTAGAGCACCCGATGGCACAGTGCCTATCGTTCTTTCTTATACTGTTCGGCATAAGACCTTTCGCCGCCCCACACACCATCATACTGCAATCTCCCCCACCCCCTACATCGACAGCAGCGTCCCATAGAGGATGTCGTGCTCGCTGACGGTTGTCTCGGCAGTTTGGGCGAGTTCGAGGATGCAGTCGAGGACCATTGCGCCTGCCACGATCACCGGCGCTCTGCCCGGATGCAGGCCCACCACCTCGCGGCGCTCGGCCACCGTGAGTCCCGAGAGCATCGCGAGCATCGAGGCCACGTCGGCGCTGGTGATGCGCGATCCGTGCACTCGGGCCGGGTCGTAGACCGCGAGTCCCTGCTTGATCGCCGAGAGCGACGTCGCGGTCCCGGCGACCGAGACCAGCGTGTCGGGCGGCTCGAATCGCGGCTCGAAGAAGGCGCCAAGCTCGCCGAAGACCCACTCGCGGGCGCGCGCCAGCTCGCCTGGGGTCGGCGGGTCGGAGTGCAGAAAGGTCTCGGTGATCCTGCGCGAGCCCACGTCGATCGAGCGTGCGCGCTCGATGCGCCCGCGTCCGCCCGCGGCGTCGGTGGCTGCCGGGCGGCCCAGCACGAGCTCGGTCGAGCCTCCGCCGATGTCGTTGAGCAGCACGCGCGAGTAGCCAGCGCCCCAGGTCGCGCCCGCGAACGACAGCGCGGCTTCCTCGTCGCCGCCGATGATCTCGAGCGTGATGCCGGTCTCCCCGACCGCCGAAAGCAGGCTCTCGCCGTTGCTCGCGTCCCTCGATGCCGAAGTCGCGATCGCCCGCACGCGCTCGACTCCCGCGCTCGCCATCGCACGGGCATAGCGCGCCGCGACCTCGCGCACGCGCTCGATGGCATCTGCCGAAAGTGCGCCTGAGCCCGTGAGCCCTTCGCCCAGGTGCACGATATCGGTGCTGCGCTCCACTTCGGCGATCGAATGCGCGGTCACATCGGCGATCAGCAGGCGCATCGTCACGGTGCCCAGGTCGATCGCGGCGAGCCTGCGGTGCGCCTCGGCGGGCATCAGGAGTCCACGATGCTGGCGCAGAGGTCGGCCGGGCAGCAGGGCGAGATCATCGCGCCGAGCACGGAGTCGCCGACGGGGTCGTCGAGTCCGGCGATGTAGGTCGCGACATGGGCGTGGACGCACTTGGTCGAAAGCGGGCTCTTCTGGCCTGCGATCCCAACGTGCGGCGTCGGGTCGACACCGCCGGCCGCATCCTTGCGCATCTGGCGGTACCTGGCATCGGCGGCGATCATCCGGGTCCGCAGCTCGGGGTCGGTGGCGAGTGTCTGCGCCCACTCGGAGATCACGCT
>DBEG01000100.1 GCA_002293965.1 Actinobacteria bacterium UBA912
CAGCGGAGAGCTCAGGTTCTCGAATTTCCTGCTATGGCAGATCGCCTACGCTGAGTTTTGGATCACAGACAGACTTTGGCCTGAGTTCGATCGTCATGAGCTACTCAGGGCCATCATTGATTTTCAACGCCGAGACAGGCGCTATGGGGGAAGCCCGTGATGCTGCGTTCAGCGGGCCCGTCAGATCCCAGCGGACTCAAACTCATAGGCAGCTTTCTTATCCGTGCACTGACGGGCGGGTTGATCGCTGTCGTTATGCTTGGTGTGGTGATGTACGCGAACCCAGTGGGTCTTGGGTTGTTGCTCGCCCTGATTGCGACGATGTCTGCTCGAGAGTTGTTCCGAATCACGTTCGGCAGACGGCCTCGTTTGCCACAGGCTCTTGCGATGATCGCCTGTGCTGCCATGCCCGTCTCAGCCGCCTACTATGGCTACCTCGGTCTTAACTCGATCGTTGTTGCCCTACTGGTTGTCCTGTTGGCGATCTACTGTTTCATCAAGGAGCTAAGACTCGACGATGTAGCCCGGACCTTCATCGGTGCCCTCTATGTTGGGTTCATGCTTTCACATCTCGTTCTGCTACACCGCTTCGAGTCAGGTGAGGTCTTCGTACTAGCGGTCATCGTGAGTGTTTGGGCTAACGATGTTTTCGCATACTTGATCGGGTCTGCCTTCGGACGCCACAAGATGGCTCCGCGAATCTCGCCAAACAAGACCTGGGAAGGATTTGCTGGGGGCGCCCTTTTCACAGTCATGGTCTGGTCGAGCCTGACCCTGGTGCCGCAGAACACCATCGAATTGTCGACGCTGATCCTTATCGGCGTCGTGGTTGCCGTCGCGGGCGCAATCGGTGACCTCCTGGAGTCAAGGATCAAGCGTGAGGGCGGGGTAAAGGATTCAGGCACCTTCTTCCCCGGACACGGCGGGGTGTTGGACCGATTCGATAGTCTGATCGTCGTCTCAGTGGTTTCGTATTACATGTTCTTGATCCTGGGGGTCTGAGTCTTATGCCCTCGCGCCTCGTCATCCTTGGATCGACAGGGTCGATCGGAACCCAGGCTCTGGATGTTGCACGCAATCATCCCGACAAGCTCACCGTCGTTGCTCTTGCCGCACATAGCGACCTGCGGGGCCTAGCGGAACAAGCCCGGGAATTCCGTGTAGATCGATTGGCTCTGGGGTCCGAGGATCCGACTCATCTGCCTCAAGGACCGCAGTCAGACTTCGACTTTCAGTCCGTTCGCCGAGGTACCGAAGGAATACTCTCCCTGGTCACCGGCGACGATGTCGACATCGTCTTGAACGCCATCGTCGGATCCGCAGGACTCAGGGCCACCTTGGCTGCATTGCACTCCGGCAAGCGGCTCGCCCTTGCGAACAAGGAGTCGCTCGTTGTCGGCGGTGAACTCGTTACTAAACACGCGACCCCTGACTCGCTGATTCCAGTGGACTCTGAGCATTCGGCCATCTTCCAATGCCTCAGAGCAGAAGACAGCAAGCACGTCGCTCGCTTATGGTTGACCGCCTCCGGCGGACCATTCTTCGGCGCTGATCGCAAGCAGCTTCGTTCTGTGACAGCGGAACAGGCGCTGGCACACCCTACTTGGAACATGGGACGCAAGATATCGGTCGATTCCGCAACTTTGATGAACAAGGGACTCGAGGTCATCGAGGCCCACCATCTGTTTGGCGTTCCATTCGACTCGATATCGGTAGTCGTCCATCCCCAGTCCTGTGTTCATTCGATGGTGGAGTTCACGGATGGATCGGTATTGGCACACTTGGGAGTAACCGACATGCGGATTCCTATCCAATATGCACTTTCCTATCCGCAACGCTGGCAAGCCCCCGTTGCCCCGGTCGATTTCACGAAGCTGGGCTCCTTGGAGTTCCTCGAACCAGACACCTCAACATTCGGCTGCCTTTCATTGGCCTACGAAGCCGGTCGTCTTGGGGGGAGTGCGCCGATCGTCTTGAATGCAGCCAATGAGGTAGCAGTCGCGGCTTTCCTCAGGGGTGAATGCGGCTTATTGGACATCGAGCGGATCGTGGGCGATTTGCTCGAAAAGCATGAGGTGGAGTCGATAGAATCGGTCGAACATATAGAAGAGGTCGATCTTTCCTCACGACTTGCCGCCAGCGAGCGGATTTTGGAACTGAGATGACTGTTCGTGTCACCACGCCCGTTCTCGACGACGTGGTGGCTTGTCATTTGCATGGATCGTTGCTAAGCAACCAGGGATAGATCATTGTGACTTGGAGGACTGGTATCACATGGCTGGGTTCCTAGAGACATTGTCCGTAATCTTCTGGGGGATCGTCACGTTCTCCATTTTGGTCGTTCTTCATGAAGGCGGGCATTATGCTGTGGCTCGAGCCTTCAAGGTAAGGGTTCATGAGTTCATGGTGGGCCTTCCGGGTCCCGCGATACGCTTCTTCTCCAAGAGCGGCACAGCCTTTGGAATAACCGCGGTGCCCCTCGGCGGGTATGTTCGGATTGCTGGCATGGAGCCTGGGCCTGAAGATGAGTTGCTCGGACCAGCCCTCCACAGCGTCGCATCGGCGGGACCCCTCACGATGGAGGAGCTTGCCAACGAGCTCGGCGTCGATCTCGATCGAGCGGCTTCTTTGCTGGTGACCCTGGAGGATTGGGCTGCGATCCAGGCGAGTCAACAAGGCGATGAAGCCAAGTACACTTCCACGCTTGAAGTCGAGAACAGGACAGCTCGCGAACTTCTCAGCGTGGCCAGGAGTTCAACATACCGAGGGCTCAGCACCTCCAAGCGTATCACCGTTCTCGCAGCTGGTGTCTTCGTCAACCTCTTCGCAGCTGTTGCGGTCTTCACCTTCGTGTTGTCGGTATGGGGGTACTACGAGCATTCTCTCGAGGTTGCAGAAATCGTTCCGGATTCAGCGGCTGCAGCAACTGCGCTCATGCCGGGTGACGTGATACTCGAGCTCGACGGGGTTCCTGTAGAGGACTGGGTTCAACTCAGCACCACCATCGGGGCCATGGAGCCCGATGACGACCTGCTATTGACCTACTCTCGTGATGGTGTGGTCAGCGAAGCCGAAGTCGTCCTCGGCGAGTCCGAAGGGGGGAGGGGTTTTCTCGGCATTGCGCCAACAGTCGTTCCCATGGACCTTTCGGTAGGTGAGGCACTAGTTGAGAGCGTCAGTTGGGTGGGTCTCGTTTTCGTTGCGATCGCGAACTTCTTCAACCCCGAGACGTTTGCTACCTCCGTGGAAGGGGCGAGAAGTATCGTTGGCATCAGCGTCGAGGTCGAGAGGGCCGTTCAGGCTGGCCCACTGAGCTATGCCTGGATCGTCGCACTGCTATCCCTGTCGCTCGGCGCGATGAACATCTTGCCGATCCCGCCTCTTGATGGTGGCAAGATCGTCATGGAGGTCGTCGAACGTCTCATCGGCAAGCCCCTTGGTCGTCGTCTCACAACCGGCGTGAGTTTGGCCGGCTTCGGGTTGCTTCTAAGCCTCATCGGATACCTGATGTATGCTGACATCATGCGATATTTCGTGAATTCATGATGGACACCTCTCGGGCGGACGCGGGCATCCAACGCCGAGTCACACGCAGGCTCATCGTTGGCGGCGTGGCTGTCGGCGGCGACGCGCCAGTGACGGTTCAGTCGATGACCAACACCGATACCGGCGATCATGAGGCAACCCTCTCGCAGATCCTCCGCCTTTCCGAGGTCGGCTGCGAGATCGTAAGGGTCGCGGTGCCGCACTCACGCGACCTCGGGGCTTTCAAGCGGGTGTGTGCGGACTCACCGATACCGGTAGTCGCGGACATCCACTTCGATCACGCCCTGGCAATCTCGGCTATACAGTCTGGAGCCTCTGCCGTTCGCATCAATCCCGGAAACATCGGATCGATGAAGGCTGTCGACGCCGTGATCGAGGAAGCCGGAGCAGCCGGCATTCCCATCCGAATAGGCGTGAACGCTGGATCGTTAGCAAAGCAGTATCACGACATGGACTGGCCTCTGCCGGAGAAGCTCGTGGCCAGCGCCCTGGAATTCGTTGAGCACTTCGAGTCGCGTGGTTTCTACGACATCGCTCTTTCTGCGAAGGCGTCGTCGGTACCGGCCACGGTTGCCGCGTACCGCATGCTGTCTGCTAGAACCGATTGCCCGCTGCATATCGGCATAACTGAGGCAGGCACCATTCGCAGCGGCACCGTCAAGTCCGCAATCGGGCTGGGAATCCTGCTCGCCGAAGGGATAGGCGACACACTGAGGGTCTCCTTGACCGCCGATCCGCTTGAGGAGGTCCTCGTCGGTTGGGATATCCTTGCGGCACTCAACATCCGCCGCCGAGGGGCCGAGGTGATCAGCTGTCCCACTTGCAGTCGGTGTCGGGTCGATCTTATCGGCATCGCCGAGGAAGTCGAGGCACGCTTGATTCAAGCCCCCAGCGACCTGACCATCGCAGTCATGGGATGTGTGGTCAACGGCCCTGGTGAGGCCAGAGAAGCCGACATCGGCATTGCGGCCGGCGATGGAGTAGGGGTGATCTTCGTCAAGGGGGTCCCGGCGCGAAAGGTTTCGGAGGACCAGATCGTGGAGGCACTTTTCGACGAGATCAAGAGGCTGGATTCGCCTCGATCCTCCTGAACCAATCGCCTTGTCAGCCAAGATGCGATAAGCTGACGTCCTAGATATCTTCCATGCCAGAGGAGGCAATAATGGGTGATAAGGTTAGAGTCGCGGTGATCGGGGGCGGCCGTATGGGAACGCCGCTTGTGATGGACTTCCTGACACGGCCATTCGTGGACTTGGTTGGTGTGGTCGACAAGAATCCGGAAAGCCGTGGAGCCCAGATAGCCAATCAGCACAACATCTTCTTCTGCACGGATGTGTCCGTACTCGCTGCAGATGCCGAGAACATCGACATGGTTATCGACGTGTCTGGTGATCCGCAAGTCAAGAAGTCGCTGAAGGAAGCCTTTGTTGCATCCGGCAACCGCAACACGATCATCGTGCATGACATAACTGCACGCTTGATCATGAGTCTCGCTGCGGATTCTTCGGAGTTGATCGAGACCGTCCATCCCGAGGATCGAGGCATCGGGTAGGCTTGGTCGTGTGCAGTTGTAAGCGGGCCGTTGTCGGTTCAGGCACGGCTCGCTTCAGTTTACGGAGGTAAATGACGTGTCGCTCGAACCAACGGCTCTTCTGGCAAGCTCTGTATACAGCCCTACTCTCAAGGAGGTCCCGGCAGAGGCAGAAATCGCTTCACATCGCCTCATGCTCAGAGCTGGCCTGATCAGGAAGACGGCATCCGGAATCTATTCGTTCCTACCCATGGGGTATCGTTCGCTCAGGAAGATCGAGGCGATAGTTCGGCAGGAGATGCATGCGATAGGGTCCCAGGAGGTATTGCTTCCCATAGTCCAACCGGCTGAGCTGTGGCACGAGTCTGGACGCTGGTCGGTTTACGGCCCCGAGCTTGCCAGACTGGCGGATCGATCCGGTCGTGAGTATTGCCTTGGTCCCACGCACGAGGAGATCATCACCGCACTGGTTCGCAATGAGATTCGAAGCTATCGTCAGTTGCCGGTGTCCCTGTTCCAGATCAACATGAAGTTCAGGGATGAGATTCGGCCTAGGTTCGGTCTTCTGCGTGGCCGGGAGTTCATAATGAAGGACGCATACTCCTTCCACGCGACACAGGAATCACTGCAAGAACACTACGAAGCGCAGAAGAGTGCGTATGGCAGGATTTGCAAGCGACTTTCTTTGACATTCAGGGCAGTTCAGGCGGAGTCGGGTCAGATCGGCGGCAGCGTCACGACTGAGTTCATGGCCCTGGCTGACTCGGGCGAGGCGGAACTTGTGTACTGTTCATGCGGCTATGCTGCCAACGTGGACGCTGCCGAAGTCCTGCTCACTGCTGAGCCTGCTGGATCTGTGCTCCCCCTGGAGAAGGTTGCGACACCTGGTCTTCGCACCATTGCGGAGCTTGCAGAGGCATTCGACCTCTCTCCAGGCCGCACAGTCAAGACCATGGCCGCTAAGACCACCGACTCCACCCTGGTCTACTTCCTGCTCCCCGGCGACCGCGAGCTCAACCATGTCAAGGCGCAATGGGCTGTTCCGGAGGTGACGCTTCTGGATGAAGAGGATTTCGAAACCTTCGGCATCCCAAAGGGTTCTTTGGGGCCCGTGAATGCCCCAGCGGGTACCGTTCTCGTTGCTGACCGTTCGCTTCTCAACCTGCCAGCTTGGGTTGTCGGCGCAAATGAGGATGGCTATCACTACTTCGGCGCTTCTCGCGATCGAGACTTCAAAATCGACTCGTTCGCCGACCTTCTGATCGCAAAGGCTGGCGATCCTTGCCCATCCTGCAAGTCGGAGTCACTCGAGGTGGCTCGCGGCATCGAAGTCTCTCAAGTCTTTCAACTTGGGACAAAGTACTCGGAGGCGATGAGCGCCACCTTCATGTCCGAAGAGGGCAGGGAAGAGCCGCTGCTCATGGGCTGTTATGGCGTGGGAGTCACTCGCTGTCTTGCAGCTGTCATCGAACAACATCACGATGACCGGGGTATCTCCTGGCCTATGGCACTGGCCCCCGTGCACGTGGCGGTATTGCCGCTCATCTCGGATGCTGATGTATTGGCGAAGGCGACAGACACTTGGAGGACGCTTGCCGAGGCCGACGTCGAGACGATCCTAGATGATCGTGACGAGAGAGCCGGGGTCAAGTTCGCCGACGCGGATCTTGTCGGCTATCCGATCCAGATCGTTTTCGGCAAGAAGACCCTGACCGAAGGATTGGTCGAAGTCAGGGATCGCAAGTCGGGGACATCGCGAGACATACCTGCCGAGGAAGTCTGTCAGGTGGTCACGGGTATGGTCCTGTCGGCACTACATGGTCCGACAGGAGTAATCGGGTAACTCTTAGCCCGATTCAGCCGCCAGTCGAATCCAAGCCGCATCGGTTTTCCCTTGGCTGACCTTGTGGTATCATCGGCCTGTCAGAAAATATCGTCGGGTGATGAGAAGTGGGCGAACAGTCCGCTTCTTTTGTTCTTGAGGAAAGAGTGAATCGAGTTGTCCAAGCGATTGCAATCTATAGTTGAAGATTTGTTGGCCCCCGCCGCAAGCCGCGAGGGCTTCGAATTGGTCGCCGTTGAGGTCGTTGGTGCACACCGATCCCCGGTCATTCGCATCTTTCTCGATCATCCAGCCGGAATCGATGTCGATCGCCTGGCGATCGCTAACAAGTGGATCTCTGAGATCCTCGATGCAGAGGATCCAGTCAGGGGCTCCTACACACTTGAAGTCAGTTCTCCTGGCGTCGACAGGCCGCTATCCAAGATATCCGACTTCGCTCGATTCATAGGCGAGACAGCTTCGGTCAAGACAGATCCGATCGATGGCAGATCCTCTTTCACTGGAACGATCACCCAGGTGAGCGAAGATGCTGTCGAGCTGAGTTCAGAGGTCGGAGTATTCAGACTTCCCTTCAGCCAGATCAAGAAAGCCCGACTGAAGGGCACGGTCGATTTCAGCCAGAAAGGAGAACACCTGAAATGAGCTCAGATCTCATGGATGCCTTGAAGACACTCGCACGCGAGAAGAATATCGATGAGTTCGACATGATCGATAAGCTCCAGCAGCAACTGGCCGCTACCTACCGGCGCATCATGGAGCTCGATAATGACACCAGGGTGGTTCTGGACACGGAGACGGGCAGAATCTACGTCTATGAACTTGTCCCGGTCGGCGGGACGGAAGAAGAGCCTATCCTTGAGGAGCGCGACATCACACCCAAGGACGTCTCTAGGATTGCTGCACAGGCTGCGAAAGGCGTCATCACACAGATGATCCGCGATGTTGAGAAGGATCGCATCTTCGATGAGTATTCGGATCGGATCGGTGAGAGCGTCACCGGTATCGTCCAGCAGTCTGACTCGCGGTATACCCTCATCAAGCTCAGAGAGGGTGTTGAAGCCCTTCTGCCTCCCAGCGAGCAGCCTCCTAATGAGAGATACGATCACAATCAACGCATCAAGGCCTACATCATCGAGGTCCGTAAGACCTCCAACGAGCCATCTGTTGTCGTGTCCCGGACACATCCCGGATTGATTCGTCGCTTGTTCGAGCTTGAGGTTCCTGAGATCTACGACGGCATAGTCGAGATCAAGAGCGTCGCCAGGGAGCCCGGCATGCGTAGCAAGATCGCAGTGTCCAGTCGGGAGCCCAGCCTCGATCCGGTGGGAGCCTGTGTCGGCCCCAAGGGCTCGCGAGTCCGAATGATCGTCGGCGAGCTACGCGGCGAGCGGATCGACGTCGTTCCGTGGTCGGACAATCCATCCGAGTATGTAGCCAACGCCTTGTCGCCAGCCAAGGTTGCGAGAGTCCAGGTGGATCTTGAGACGCACACCGCGACTGTCATGGTCCCAAATGACCAGCTTTCTCTGGCCATCGGCAAGGAGGGACAGAACGCACGTCTGGCTGCTAAGCTCACCGGGTGGCGTATCGACATCAAGAGCCTCGCTCAGGCAGGAGCTTCTGGGCAAGTATCTACGGCTACTGGTGAACTCGACTCCGCTACCGCAGACGAAGACGGCCGTTGTGTCTCCGTCACCTCTACTGGACTGCGCTGTCGTAACCGGTCGATCAAAGGGTCACGGTTCTGTCGAATACACGAAGGGGATTCTGACGCTTAGTGGGTACTCAGACCAAATCTCCCATCAGGACCTGCATCGGTTGCCGAGAGTCACAGAACAAGGGCACCCTGATCCGGGTAGTTCGTGGGTCGGACTCCAATATTTCCGTCGATTCTTCCGGCAAACTGCCTGGTCGGGGAGCATACCTTCATCCGGATGAAAAGTGCTTCGATCTCGCGGTCAAGCGCAGGCGGTTCGAAGCTGCCTTACGAGTCAAGCTCTACGAAGATGACACTTCACGTTTGCGGACAGAACTTCGCAACTGTATTGATGATGTTCGTTTCCCTGCAGGCAAGGATGGTGAAGGCTGCTAATGCCCAGTATGCGAGTACACGAGCTGGCTAAGGAATTCGGGATGAACTCCCAGGAGCTGTTGGAGCATCTTCAGCGTTTGAAGATCCCAGCGAAAGGGCACTCTTCCTCTTTGGTCGAAGCTTACGTAGATAAGATCCGAAAAGACCTAGGGCCGGTCATCGCGGAAAAGCAGGCCGAACTCGAGGTCATCCGCTTGCAGCAACTCGAAGAAGAGCGTCGTGTTGCCGAGGAGCTGGAAGCCGTGGCCCAGGCGGAGGCTTTAGAGCGTGCCAAGCGCGAGGCAGCCGCTAGAGCCGAGAGAGAGGCAGCGGAAGCTGCTGCGAAGGCGGAGCGCGAGGCCGAAGAGGCCAACGCAAGAGCGGCAGCTGAAGCCCTACAGGCTGCGCAAGAGTCGGCAGCCACTGCTCGTGCTGAGCAAGAAAAGCGCGATGCCGAGGAGGCAGCCAGACTAGATAGTGAGGAAGCCGAGCGCTATCGTGCGATGGCTGAGCAAGCCCAGGCCCAAACTGAGATCAAGACAGCACACGACAGGGTCATTCAAGAGGCAAAGGATGCTGTAGCTGCCGCTGCTCGCGATGGCAAGAAGAAGAAGAAGAAGCAGAAGCGACAGGAGCAAACCGCCACCACAGTAGATACTGCAACCCCAGTCGAGGTTGTCTCGGCTGGAAAGACCGACGGCGTCCTTACCGTTACCGAAGGCGCAACCGTTGGTGAGCTGGCGGTCTTGCTGGATATTGCAACGAGCGAGATCATCAAGAGATTGATGCTCTTGGGAACCATGTTGACAGTCAACCAGCCGATGCCGCGTGATGTGATGGAACTGGTCGCCGAGGACCTCGGAAGAACGCTGAACATCGTCAGCCTGGAAGAAGAGACCGTTCTGGCCTTCACCGATGCACCTGAGGATCTCGTTCCGCGATCTCCTGTCGTTACTGTCATGGGTCATGTCGATCACGGAAAGACATCGCTCCTCGATGCCATCCGCGAGACTGGAGTTGCCCAAACCGAGGCTGGCGGTATCACTCAGCACATCGGTGCCTCTGTGGTCAACCACAAGGATCAGCGGATCACCTTCATCGATACGCCAGGACACGAGGCCTTCACGGCGATGCGTGCTCGTGGAGCCAAGGTCACTGACATCGCCGTTCTTGTCGTTGCAGCTGACGACGGGGTCATGCCGCAAACGGTTGAGGCCATCCATCACGCAAAGGCTGCGAAGGTGCCGATAATCATCGCTGTCAACAAGATCGACAAAGAGGGTGCCAACCCTGATCAGGTCCGACAGATACTGACCGAGCACGAAATCGTCCCCGAGGAGTGGGGTGGCAGCAACATCTTCGTCGACGTCTCTGCCAAGAAGCGGATCAACATAGATGAGCTTCTCGAGACCATACTCCTCGTCGCTGAAGTCGAGGAGCTTCGCGCCAACCCCAATGCCCCTGCCAGCGGAGTCGTCATCGAGGCCAAGCTCGACAAAGGCCGTGGACCCGTTGCAACGATACTGATCCAACGCGGGACGCTCCGTGTCGGTGACTCACTCGTGGCAGGTTCCACCTACGGCCGCGTGAGGGCGCTTGTCGATCCCAAGGGTGCGACCATCTCTTCGGCCGGTCCTGCTGATCCAGTCGAGGTGCTTGGACTCGGAGGTGTACCGTCCGCCGGAGACGAGTTCCGTGTGTTCGCCGATGAGCGCGATGCCAAGAATCTCGCCGAAGAACGTGCGTTGAAACTGCGACTATTGGCACAGGATAGGAAGGTCCATGTCTCGCTGGATGACTTGTTCGCCCGCATCCAAGAGGGCGACCTTCGTGAACTGAACCTAGTGGTCAAAGCTGATGTCCATGGTTCGATCGAGGCATTGAAGGACGCCCTGGACAAGATGGACCAAAGCGAGGTCAAGATATCTGTCATCCACTCGGCCGTCGGCGGAATCACTGAGACGGACGTCATGCTGGCCGACGCCTCAGATGCGATCATCATCGGATTCAATGTCCGTCCTGAGCCCAAGGCCAAGGCCCTCGCTGAGAAGGAAAGCGTGGACTTGAGGATGTACAGGGTCATCTACCAGGCCATCGAGGATATCAACGCTGCGCGGGTCGGAATGTTGGCGCCTGATGTTGTCGAGACCGACACCGCCCAAGTGGAGGTTCGCGAACTGTTCCGCGTCCCCAAGATCGGTGTCATTGCCGGATGTTATGTTCTTGATGGTGAGATCAGTCGAGACGATCGTATCCGAATCGTACGTGAGGGATTGATCGTCTACGAAGGCAAGGTCGGCTCGCTCCGGCGATTCAAGGAAGATGTCAAATCAGTTCGTGGTGGATACGAGTGTGGTATCTCCATCGATGGGTATCAGGATCTCAAGCAAGGTGACTTGATCGAAGGATTCAAGATCTCCGAGGTCGCCCGCACAGAATGATCGAGGTGAAGCGATGAAGGAGACTTCTAGGACTCGCAAGATGAACGAGAGCCTGAGAGAGGCTATCGCTCTTATATTGCTGGATGCTGTCTCGGACCCTCGTCTGGACTTCGTGACAGTCACCGGGGTAAGGGTATCCCCGGACATGGCTGTAGCCAACGTCTATGTCACCGCACACGGTGATGCAACCCGGTATCAGGAGGTACTGGCGGGACTGGAGTCCGCAAAAGGTCGCATCAGGGGCATTCTCGGCGGAAAGATCACTACGCGAGTGACCCCTGAACTGCGGTTCTTCATCGACGACAGTGTCGATGCCGGAATGCGGATCGCTGAGGCTTTGAAGTCGCCACCAGCTTCGCTCATGGCGGAACACCAGTCCTCTGCAGCTAGCGAATCCAGCGAATCCGACACTTCTGGGTGAGGCGGCTTTCGATGCACTCCGAGGTCCAAAAGGCTGCGGCGCGCCTGCTGAAGGCGGATTTCGTCGTTGTAGGCTCCCATACCCAGCCTGACGGGGACGCCATAGGCTCCACGTTGGCGCTCACTTTGGCCTTGCGTTCGGTCGGGGTTGAAGCAGTCCCGACCCTTGCAGATGTCTGCCCGGTTCCATCGACCTATAGATTTCTGCCGGGCATAGCATTGCTGGTGCCGTTTTCGGAGTTGAAGGATGTCGATGTCTTCGTTGCATTGGACACAGCCTCTTCCTCCCGACTAGGAGACTCAGCCAGTCTAGCCGAATCTGCCTCTAGCGTGATCGTCATCGACCATCACGGAGACAACCAAGGCTTTGGGGCCATCAACGTGATCGACCCGACAAAAGCCGCCACCGCACACATGGTTTGGGAGTTTCTGTCGGTACTAGGTGCACAGCCCACCCAAGAGATTGCACAGTGTTGCTACACGGGTCTGATGACCGACACAGGCCGATTCTCCTATGCCAACACCACCGCGGATGCCCTTCGGTGCGCCGCTGAGATGCTCGAAGTCGGTGTGGACGCCGCGGAGACCGCAAGGCTCCTATATCAGGAGCTTTCCCCAGCTTACCTCGAGCTTGAGGGCAGAGTGTTGTCCCGGCTCACCCTTGCCAATAGCGGAAGGGTCGCCTGGTCTTGGTGTACAGAGGAGGATTTCAGGGAGACTGGAGCCGAACTATCGGAAGTCGAGGGATTACCAGATGCAGTGAGGCGCATCCAAGGTGTCGACGTGGTGGTGATGCTTCGGATGATCGATGGCGAGATTCGAGGGAACCTGCGCTCTAAGACCGGTTTCGATGTATCCGCGGTCGCCAGGATATTCGGGGGCGGGGGACATGTCCCAGCTGCCGGCTTCACCTACAAAGGATCGATCCAAACGGTGCTCGATCGATTGTTGCCGTTGTTGCCTGGCGCTGAATCGGTTTCCTGATGGCGCGTCGCAACACCACCAACCTGTGCGGCATTCTGCCTATCGACAAGCCTCGCGGACCGTCCAGCCACGACATGATTAATGTCATCAGGAGACTAAGCGGTGAGGGCAGGGTCGGGCACGCAGGAACTCTGGACCCGATGGCCACAGGACTTTTGGTCGTTCTTGTCGGCCCGGCAACGCGACTCGCCCGATTCCTGACCGCAGAGGCGAAAACCTACTCCGCCGAAATCACCTTTGGATCAGCCACGGATACCGACGACGCCGATGGCAGAATCATCTCTGAGATGCCAGTACCATCGAAAGCAAAGGAGATCGCCTTTGCCGAAGCCAGCATCGCGGATATCATCGGTCAGGTGGACCAACTCCCGCCGACCTACTCGGCGATCAAACTTGGCGGCACCAAGGCGTATACCGTTGCTCGGCGCGGGGAGACACCCGAGCTGACCCCAAGATCCGTTCGCATCCATGATGCACGGCTGATCGCCATCGAGGACGGATCGCAACTGATTTGGGAGATAGAAGTCAAGGTTTCCAAAGGCACGTACATCCGGTCTATAGCCCGTGACCTCGGCGCAAAGATTGGCACGGCGGCTCACCTCAGTGGGATAAGGAGATTGTGCTCCGGAGCTGTTGATGTGTCCGAAGCGGTCACTACCGATCTCATCGGACAGCAGGAAAGTCCGGTTTCGAAGTACTTCATTGATCCCGCGAACGCTCTTGCATTCCCGGTGATTGAGATGGCACCCGCTCAGGCCGAGCTGCTTTCCAATGGCTGCCGATTGTCCGTCGACTCACTTCCAGCCCCCCCTGTTACGGACACCCCGCTAACAGTGGTGGATCCAGACCGCGTAATCGGGATATTCGCATCTGATGGCTTCCACTTGAAGCCCTTGCTCGTTCTGCCCGCGAACGCCCCGCTGCAGAGGCACTCATGAGTCGGGTGGTCACATGGAGTCCGGAAATGGAGCATTTGGGTGACTGTGTGCTGACCATCGGAGTCTTCGACGGAGTACACCTCGGACACGTCAACCTGATTACCGAGACTCTGCGCTGCGCAACTCACGCCTCGGTCCCTTCGGTCATCATCACATTCGACCGCGATCCTGACACCGTCGTCGGCCCTGCTGCCGACATCGTCCAGCTCCTTTCCCTCGCCGAGAAGATTGAATGCCTATCCCTGACCGGTGTCGAACACATCGTCATTCTCCCTTTCGATTCCGAGATGGCCGCCCTCTCACCAGGCGACTTCCTCCGCCATATCGTTCTTCGGTCGATGAACCCGCTGCAAATCATCGTGGGGGAGGACTTTCGCTTCGGCAACAGTGCCGCAGGTGACATCCATCTATTGAAGGAACTTGGTTTGGAATCAGGTATTGATGTGACTGGGATGGAACTACTAGAGCTTGATGGCGCGCCGGTGAAGTCCACCCGGATCAAAAACCTTCTCTTCGCGGGGGATACAGAGACCGCCGGACGGCTTCTGGGCCGCTCACACTCCCTATCCGGTATCGTGATCCATGGTGCAGGTCGCGGGGGTCGGTTGCTCTCGATACCAACGGTCAACATCCATCCAAACGAAGGTAGTGTTGTGCCTGCGACCGGGGTCTACTCTGGCAAGGCTCGAATCGGCCAGGAGACATACCCTGCCGCAATCTTCGTCGGTAGCTCGCCGTCTTTCACCGATTCCGTGTTCGGCGTGGAGGCCCATATACTCGGCTTTGCAGATGAGGTCTACGGACGAAAACTGACTCTGGTCTTTGAGAAACGGTTACGTCGACTTGAGGGATTCGCCTCTCCTGATGCACTTGCGTTGGCGATCATGGCCGACATCGACGTCGTCAGGCGCCTGTCAGACACCGTGTCAGGATCGTCATGAGCGAAGCGTCGCTGATTACTCCTGCATGATGGCCCGCAGCATCCTGCGTATTGTGGTATCCTATTAGGGTTGTATGGATACCCTGTCCTTCGATCATCGAATCACCGACGATGTTCATCGGAGAGGGCGAACCCCCGTTAGAAAGGTGAAGATGCACCATGGCTTTGGATAAGGAAATCAAGTCGCAGATCGTGTCCGAGTACGCAAGGGGCGAAGCGGACACCGGGTCCCCTGAGGTCCAGGTAGCTTTGCTGACCAAGCGCATTCGTGATCTGACCGAGCACCTCAAGATCCACAAGACGGATCACCACACACGCCGAGGACTTCTGCGACTCGTCGGACAGAGGCGTAATCTGTTGGCTTACCTGAAGAAGTCCGATATCGAGCGCTACAGGGATCTCATTGCGCGTCTAGGAATCCGTGGTTAGGGAATATCGAAATCACGAATGTAGCCGTTTCCAGAGGGTGCGGCCCGGAACAGGAAGTGGAAATTGATGAGTAAGGTTGTCGAGACTTTCGAGCTGTTTGGCAAGGAGTACACGTTCGAGACAGGTGAGCTGGCCAAGCAGGCTGGCGGAGCGGTGGTTGTTCGTCAGGGAGACACAATGGTCCTGGTGACTGCTACGGCTTCGGCTCAGGCTAAGGATTTCGACTTCTTTCCGCTTACTGTGGACTTCGAAGAGCGGATGTACGCTGCCGGCAAGCTACCTGGCGGGTTCATCAAGCGTGAGGCGCGACCAAGCGAGAAGGCGATCCTGACCGCTCGGATGATCGACCGTCCTTTGCGCTCGGCATTCGCCGAAGGATTCCGTAACGAGGTTCAGATCATCGCGACCGTGCTTTCCGCCGACCAGGTCCACCAGCCCGATGTGATTTGCATAATGGGCGCTTCGGCGGCCTTGATGATAGCCGGGATTCCCTTCGATGGTCCGCTATCCGGCGTTCGCGTTGCCAGGGTTGACGGTGAGTTGCTCGTCAACCCCACCTTTGAGGAACTAGACCGATCCGACCTCGACCTCGTCGTGGCCGGATCCGCTGATGCGATCTACATGATCGAAGCGGGCGCGAACGAAGTACCCGAGGACGACATGCTCGAAGCACTGCGGTTTGCTCAGAGCGCGATCACCCAGTTCTGTGAAGTCCAGAAGAATTTCGCCAGTCGTTGTGCATCCACCAAGATGGAAGTCGCCATCTACGAGATCGATCAAGAGCTCAGGAACCGAGTATTCTCCATCGGCTCGGAGAAGATGAGTGAGGCTTTACGCAATCCTGATAAACATTCGAGGATCTCGAATGTTGCCGCTGTCAAGGAGTTCGTTATCAGTCAGTTCTCCGACGAGGAGATGGCCGCCTTAGGCAAAGACATCAAGGCACTTCTGAAGGAACTTGAGAAGACCGCCATGAGACGAATGGTTCTCGACGAGGGCGAACGGGTGGACGGGCGTCGCTCCGATGAGGTTCGCGAGATATCGAGCGTGGCTGGCTATCTGCCTCGCGCCCATGGATCAGGCCTCTTCACTCGCGGTCAGACACAAGTGCTGTCGGTGCTTACGCTCGGGATGCTCTCCGAGTGGCAGCGCATCGACACCATCGACGTCTCAGACGGCAAGCGCTATCTGCATCACTACAACTTCCCGCCATTCTGCACCGGGGAGACCGGATTCATGCGCGGACCCAAGCGCCGAGAGATCGGCCACGGTGCACTTGCTGAGCGGGCACTGCTACCAGTTCTTCCCGAGGAGGACGAGTTCCCCTACACCATCCGCATCGTGTCAGAGGTGCTGGAGTCCAATGGTTCTAGCTCCATGGGCTCGGTCTGCGGTTCCACTCTAAGCCTTATGGACGCTGGCGTGCCGATCTCGGCACCGGTCTCCGGAATCGCCATGGGGCTCATCAAGGAGGGTGACGAGGTCGCAGTACTCTCCGACATCCAGGGACTCGAGGACTTCCTCGGCGATATGGACTTCAAGGTAGCCGGTACTGAGAACGGGATCACTGCTCTCCAGATGGACAACAAGGCAAAGGGCTTGAGCCATGAGATCCTCGAGCAGGCCCTTCGTCAGGCCAAGACTGGTCGCGAGCATATCCTTTCAGAGATGATCAAGGTCATCGATGCTCCCCGCGAGGAACTCAAGGAGAACGCTCCCCGGATCATCACAGTCCGCATTCCAGTGGATCGCATACGTGAAGTCATAGGATCAGGCGGAAAGGTCGTTCGTTCGATCCAGGAAGACACCGGCGCGCAGATCGACATACAGGAAGACGGAACCATCTTCATCGCCTCGAAAGACCAGGGCGGAGAAGAGGCGCGACGTCGTATCGAGATGATCGTCAAGCAGCCTGAGATTGGTGAGAAATATACGGGTCGTGTCGTTTCCATCCAGGCATTCGGTGCCTTCGTGGAGTTACTCCCCGGGAAAGACGGCCTTCTTCACATCTCCAAAGTCGCAAAAGGTCGAGTCGAGAAGGTCGAGGACGTGCTCAACGTTGGGGATGAAGTAGAGGTAGAGATCACAGATATCGATGACCGCGGCAAGGTCTCGTTGGATCGCCTCGACAAGCCCGACGCTCCTGCCGGTTCCGGAGGTGCTGCACGCACGTCAGACCGCGACGATCGCCCAAGGGGTCGCGGAGGCGATGACCGCTCGTCAACGGATTCCAAGAGGCCTCGCAGAAGACACTAGTAACTGTCGTATACTTCACCCACGCCGACCGAATCTTCGCTAGCGATGAAAGGCTGGCGTGGGTGAATACATTTAGCGAAGGATTGTGCACATGTTCTACCAGCAAACAGTGCTGGACAACGGATTGACGGTCGTCACCGAACGCATCGACACTGTAAGATCGGTCGCGCTCGGCCTGTGGTTCCGGGTAGGCAGCCGCGATGAAACCGCTGCGGAAGCCGGTATGTCACACTTCATTGAGCACATGATGTTCAAGGGCACGCCTACTCGCTCGGCAGCTGATATCTCACAGGCTTTCGATCGCATCGGAGCGGACCTCAATGCGTTCACCTCCAAGGAGTACACTTGCTACTACTCCAGATTCGTCAGCGACAACCTGCCCGTGATCATCGAGCTTTTCTCCGATATGCTGTGCAATTCCACCTTGGCCGAGGACGCATGTTTTCGAGAACGTGAGGTTGTGATCGAAGAGATCGCACGGACCGAGGATGCGCCAGACGATCAAATCCACGAGATTTTCGCATCAGGTCTGTATGCTGGCCATCCGTTAGGTTCATCCATCCTGGGTACTCGCACGAGCGTCGGCAGCTTCGATCATGCGGCCACTGCGGCATTCCGCGAAAAGCACTACTCGCCAGGCAATTGCATTGTTGCCGTTGCTGGCTTGGTAGACCACGACGAAGTTGTCGCCCTGGTGAAATCACGGCTGGAGTTACCCGGCACAACCCCGAACACCCGCACACTTTCGACTCCAAGTGCACCAAGGTCGCTGGTCTCGATCAACAAGGAGACCGAACAATCCCATATCTGCTACGGGATGACCGCACTGAATTGGGATCATCCTGATCGCTACGCACTCTCAATTGCTGATGCGGTGCTCGGAGGCGGTATGTCCAGCAGGCTGTTCCAGGAGATTCGTGAGAGTAAGGGTCTGGCGTATTCGGTGTACAGCTTCCTGACCTTGTTCCAGGAGACCGGACAATTCGCAGTCTATGCTGGTACGCGCCCTGCTAATACCGCTGAGGTCGTCGGCATCATCCGCCAGCAGATCGAGCTGATGGCTGCCGAGGGTATCTCGGCAGCTGAACTCGACAGGGCACGCAACTCTTTCAAGGGGCACCTTGTTTTGGGCCTTGAGGATACCAGGGCCAGGATGTCGCGGCTGGGCAAGAGCTTCGTCGTTCAATCGGAGCTACTGTCCATCGATGAGCTGATCGGGCGCATCGAGGCGGTTACAATTGAGGATGTCGCTCGCGTAGTTTCGTCGGTATTCGCGACGAAGGGCTCGTTGGCTTTCATCGGTCCACTCACTTCCGAGGAAGTCGATCGACTGTCCCAGTAGGATTACGGGAGGTTCGTCATGGTGAAGGTTCTTGTTTGCGGCGCGCTGGGCAAGATGGGCATGGCTGTTGTTAAGGCTGTAGAGGCCAGTGATGATCTACGCTTGGTCGCTGTAGTCGACACAGGGATCGATCCTGACACCGATATCGCCGATGTTGACACACCTTCCGCATATCGCGATCTTTCCCAGGCTATATCGGCCACCGAACCCGATGTGATGGTTGACTTCACCCACCCGCAGGCGGTTGAGGGCAACCTCAGGATCGCATTGCGATCCGGCGTCGACTGCGTGGTGGGAACCACGGGTCTCTCACAGGACACACTCGTGACTCTCGCCGAGGAGGCTCCCCAGGGGACGTGCCTGTTCTTCGCTCCGAACTTCGCTGTGGGAGCCGTACTCATGATGCGATTCGCCGCCGAAGCCGCCAAGTTCATGCCGCATGTGGAGGTCATCGAGTTGCACCATGACCAGAAAGCAGATGCCCCGAGTGGCACCGCAATGCGAACGGCCTCCCTCATCGCCGAGCGTCGTGCATCCATTCCCGCCTTGGCACCTCAGGGGTCGGAGATCGTTGCAGGTGCTACCGGGGCACAAGTCGACGGAATCCGGGTGCATTCTATCAGGCTTCCCGGCCTGGTCGCCCACCAAGAGGTCATCTTCGGCGCTAGCGGTCAAACCCTGACGATCCGCCATGATTCGCTCGATCGCACCTCGTTCATGCCCGGAGTTCTGCTCGCAGTCCGCAAGGTCGGAGGGCTGGCCGGTTTGGTCGTCGGCCTGGAAACACTGATGGGTGATTAGTTTGTCTTCAGACTCGATCGGCACTCTGGACTCGATAGTCGTCATGAAGTTCGGCGGGACATCTACTGCCGATGCACAGAGTCGGCAAGCCGTTGTCGCTAAGGTCGCCAGAGCCATCACAGACGGGAGCCGTCCGGTCGTCGTGGTCAGCGCCATGGGTAGAGAGGGCTCTCCGTACGCAACCGATACGCTGCTCGCACTGCTTGATGCTGAGACCGCCGACCCTCAGGACTCAGACCTACTTCTTTCAACCGGTGAGCTCATCTCCGCTGTTGTAGTGGCCCAGGAACTCAGGGCAGCGGGAATCCCTGCAAAAGCGATGTCGGGATCGGACGCCGGCTTGGTCACAGAGGACAACCCCGGCGACGCGCGTATCGTTGCTATCCATCCGGATCGCATATTTGAATTGATACGCAGGGACTGCGTCCCGGTTGTTGCTGGCTTCCAGGGGGTCTCGGTGGTTGGATCGGTAACCACACTCGGTCGGGGAGGTAGCGATACAACGGCATGTGCACTCGGTGTGGCTCTCGGCGCCGAGGCCGTTGAGATCTACTCGGATGTCGAAGGCGTCGCCACAGCCGACCCAAGGGTATGTGACGGGACCCGGATACTCGAGGTCATCGGTGCGGACGAGTTGTTCCAACTCGCTAGGCACGGAGCGCGGGTAGTCCATGCACCTGCAGCTGACCTTGCGCTTCGCAACAACCTCCGGCTTAGGATCCGTGGCACCTTTTCTGAAGAGGGAGGAACCACGGTGTTGCCGGACGCGCGGTACTCTCCTGAAGGGGTTGCAACCGCACTCTCGCATAAGACCAGTATCGTTCGCGTGCGTGTTGATCTTGCTCACGACGAGGGCACTCCGCACCACATGAATGCACAATCAAAGGTCTACTCGGCCATGGCTCAGCGCGGGATATCGCTGGACATGTTCACCCCTGCAGGGCGCTATCTCACCTTCACCACGTCATTCGATTGCATGGATGGCCTGAAGGCTGCACTGGACGATCTTTCTCTCGATTACACTGTTCAGTCCGGACTGGCTAAAGTCACCCTTGTCGGGGCTGGAATGCATGGTATACCCGGCGTGATCGCCAAGATGTCGGCTTGTCTGAACCTCGCAGGCGTCGCCGTATTGCAAAGCGCAGACAGTCACACCACCATCTCGGTTGTCGTGGACTCCAATGAACTTAAAGTTGCCCTGGAAGCTCTGAGCAAGGACTTTGATCTTGGTGCTGGGCCGTGCTCGTGCTGAACCTAAGACCCGCAGGGCCACCCAACGATTGGGCGCCATGTGTCGTGGAAGTGCTTTAGAATAGCGGGAGTCGATAAGAATCATATGAGGAGAGCATATTATGACCAGTCCTAGATTCGGACGCATGATCACCGCCATGGTGACTCCGTTCACTGCAGATGGGTCCCTCGATCTGCCTAGAGCTGGCGCCCTGGCTGACAGGTTGATCTCGCAGGGATCCGACGCCCTGGTAGTGTGCGGGACCACTGGTGAGTCCCCTACGGTGTTCTACGATCAAAAACTCGACCTCTTCCGAAGCGTCCTCGAAGCGAACGCGCGCAGAGTTCCGATCATCGCCAATGTCGGTGACAACTGTACCGATGACTCGATCCACTTTGCCCGCAAGGTCGAAGGACTTGGCGTGGATGCATTGATGGCAGTGGTCCCGTACTACAACAAACCACCACAAGAGGGCCTGTATCGTCATTTCCGAGCCATAGCACAAGCTGTTGACTTGCCTGTCATCCTTTACAACATCCCGGCGCGATGCGTGATCAACATGGAGCCTAGCACCATCGTGCGACTAGCCGATGACTGCCCAAACATCGTCGCAGTCAAGCAGGCGAACTCCGATTTGTCTCAAGTCGCTGAGATCATTGCCAGTGCTCCCGCCGGATTCGAGGTCCTTGCAGGGGATGACGAACTCACACTTCCGATGATGGCCATCGGAGGAACCGGCGTCATCTCGGTTTTGTCCAACATCGCTGGGCCAAGTTTCAAAGAGATGATCGAGGCCCAAGTCGCAGGCGATCATACCCGAGCGCTCAGACTTCATCTTGAGCTGCTTCCTTTGATCAAGACACTGTTCATCACCGCAAACCCTATTATGGTGAAGAAGGCGTTCGAGTTGATGGGATATCCTGTCGGAGGGGTCAGACTACCGCTGATTGAAGCCACCCAGGCTCAAGAAGCGGAGTTGTCGGCAGTCCTCAGGCATTTGAATCTCATCTGAGCCTGTCCGAAGCCTAGAGAATTGGAGCAACGACACATCTTATGACACACAAAAAGAACCGACTTCGGGTCATCCCCTTGGGGGGACTGGAAGAAATCGGAAAGAACATGACCGTGTTCGAGTACGGGAACGACATGGTCGTAATAGACGCTGGCATTATGTTTCCTGATGACGCCCATCCTGGAGTCGATCTCATTCTCCCGGACTACTCATACATCCTCAAACGAGTCGACAAGCTCCGCGGCATCATCATCACTCATGGACACGAGGATCACACTGGGGCATTGCCGTATCTCCTTAAGGACCTAGGTGAGTCTGTACCCGTTCTGGGTACCCGGCTGACTCTGGGCCTGATCAAGGGCAAACTTGAGGAGCATGGTATAAACAAGCCAAAGCTTCGTGAGATTCGATCGGGTATGCATGTCAATCTGGGGAGCTTCGGCTTCGATTTCATTGCGGTCAACCATTCGATACCCGATAGCGTTGCTGTCGTCATCAGGACTTCGTTCGGAAACATCCTGCATACTGGGGACTTCAAGTTCGACCAGACTCCTGTTGACGGACGCCAGACGGATTACCAGGAACTGGCGAAACTTGGTAAGCAGGGACTCCTGATGCTACTGAGCGACTCGACCAACGCCGAAACTCCAGGTACCACGAAGTCCGAGTCGGTTGTCGGACCGACACTGCAATCGATCATGTCTGAGGCCAATCAACGCGTGATCATCGCTTCGTTTGCCAGTCATATCCATCGCCTGCAGCAAGTTTGCGATGCCGCCATTGCGTGTGGTCGCAAGGTCGTGGTAACTGGGCGCTCCATGATCAACAATGTCAAGATTGCGCGAACCTTGGGTTACCTGGATATCGATGACGCCAATATCGTAGATGCATACACGGCTGGCGAAATCCCAGCTGATAAGGTGTGCGTGCTATCAACAGGCAGTCAGGGTGAACCGCTTTCCGCACTGTCCCGCATGGCTAGCGGTGAACATAGAGCTGTTCAGATCCAGAGCGGCGACACTGTGATTATCTCGGCAAGTCCGGTTCCGGGAAACGAGAAGGCCGTTGGCAAGGTCATCAACCGACTGGTCAAGCTCGGTGCTGAAGTCTTCCACAAGTCATTCGCTCCGGTCCATGTATCTGGGCACGCTGCTGCAGAAGAGCTCAAACTCATGATCAACCTTGTCAACCCGGAGTACTTCGTTCCAGTCCATGGCGAATCCAGACATCTGCATGCGCATGCAAAATGTGCTGTTACTGTAGGTGTCGCCTCGGAGAACATCTTCATCATGGAGAATGGCGAGTGCCTTGAGATCTCGGATCGCGGAGTCAAAATCTCGGAGAAGGTTCAATCCGGCGTGGTCTATGTCGATGGAATCGGTGTGGGCGATGTCGGGAAACATGTCCTTAAAGACAGGCATCTTCTGGCGAAGGACGGCATTGTGACCATTGTGTTTGCCTTCGATTCACGCACTAAGAAGGTGGCATCGGATATCGAGCTGATCATGCGCGGTGTCACCCTAGCCGACGACGATGTCCTTCACTCTGACACCAGAGAGCGGATACGCAAGACTTTGGACAAGGTTGTACGCGATGATGGCGTGTCCACCGAGGATATCGAACGTGCTGTCAGGGATTCTGTATCCAATATGCTTTGGGATAGGACCCGACGCCGTCCGATGGTCGTGCCTGTGGTCATGGAGGTCAATTGATGGAGGTTGTTTGGGCGCTAATACTCGGAGTCGTTCAGGGCTTCGCGGAGTTTCTACCTATCTCATCCTCTGGCCACTTGAGGCTCATCCAAGATCGATTCATGCTACCGGAAACCTTCGGGCTTGCCTTCGACGTTCTGTTGCACATAGGGACCCTGCTCTCCGTTGTGATGTATTTCCGTCTCGACTTGGCCCATATGGCTTCGGCAATCTTCACCAAATCACCCGAGCGCCGAGATGACAGGCGGCTCCTATTCCTGATTGTGGTTGCAACCGTTCCTACCGGGCTGATCGGGTTGCTCGGCGGTGATTGGTTCGAGAGCGTTCCTACTCTCTACATCGGTATCGCTCTTGTCATCACCGCACTTCTGCTGAGTGCCGCCGACCGATTGTCTCGTCGCTCCATTGATTCTGCCGGGCGACTGGGCTATGCACATGCGGTGCTCATTGGTGTCGCACAAGGGCTTGCTATCATGCCGGGTATCTCGCGCTCTGGTGCCACCATGGCTGCGGGACTGGGGCTCGGTCTAGACCGCGAACAGGCAGCACGCTTTTCCTTCCTGTTGTCTATTCCAGTAATCCTATTGGCGTCGCTCAAGGAGGGTTACGAGGTAATTGTCCTCAACGAACCCATCCCGGGAACCGCCGCTCTCATTGTCGGGTTGATTGCTTCGACGCTGACCGGGTATGTCGCCATCGCTGGCCTCATGCGCTTCATCAAGAGCAATTCCTTCACGGTGTTTGCAATCTACACAGCCATTCTCGGTGCAGCCGTGATAATCTGGCAGACGGTAGGGTAGGAAGGTACGTCGCACAGGATTGAGATGACCTCACACAAGAAGAAGCGCTCTAGAACTTCTGGCACTGGGAAGAAACCCTCGGGACGAAGGATCGATCCGGGCAATCCGATGCTCGACCAAAGCTCTCGTCATGACATCATCGGCATAAGCCTTTGTGCGCTCTCGATCGCCATGGGCATCGCACTGTTTGCTGACGGGACCGGCGTAGTCGGAGAGTACTTCTCCCAGATGGTGGCCTTGGCCTTTGGAGACGGCGGGTACATTCTTCCAGTAATCATGTTGGTTTTTGGAGTCACTTTCTTTCTACGGCTCAGTACTCTCACAGAGGCCAGGGTCGGTCTGGGTTTAGTGTTGATGTTCACTGCCCTGGTCGCGATGTTTGCTGTTGGTGCCCCATCCGATACTTTTTGGACTACGGACAGCGTCGGTGCAAGGGGTGGATATTTTGGTGCCGCCATTGCATGGGTTCTTGTCAGTATGGTCGGAGATACCATCACTTACGTCTTCCTCGTTGCGCTGATGCTCATAGGGCTTGTGTTGACCGGTGCCTCCGTATCGTCGGCCATCGCCTGGCTACGGGATACATACTCTGCATCTGGGGACGAGGACGATGACGTTCCGTGCAAGAAGCGTATCCCTCCTCGCATCAAAGAGAACCTCGCTGTGCCTGACCGAACCTTGAGGGTCGATCAAGAGACTTATGCTGAGTCTGTTCGAGCAGCCAGGTCCTCGGTTCAGGAAGATCCTGCCAGGCATCGCAAGACCACGCCCTCTCCTCATTTTGCTGCACCAAAGGCAATGGAGGGATTCGAGCTCCCAGCCTCAACGCTTCTTGAGAGGACCAGCTCCCGTACCGCTAACGTGAATAACGACCGCGAACTGGCCGTCACCGCACGTCTGATTGAGGACACGCTGGCTACTTTTGACATACCGACGAAGGTTCTACGCTGGATTCCGGGACCTACGGTAACCATGTTCGAGCTCGACCTCACTCGCGGAATCAAGGTAAGCAGAGTCACCACTTTAGCTGATGATCTGGCTCTATCTTTGGCAGCTCCTACCGTTCGTATCCTTGCACCTATCCCAGGCAAGTCACTCGTCGGGATAGAAGTTCCCAACGACCGACGCCAAACCGTGACCCTGGGTGATGTTCTCGGCACCGATTCCAAGATGCATGCTTCGGCGGGTCCCTTGTTGCTGGGCATAGGGAAGGATGTCGGTGGTGAGTCGGTCCTTGCTGACCTGGCCGCAATGCCACACCTCTTGATCGCTGGATCAACGGGTACTGGAAAATCGGTCTGTATCAACGCGCTGCTTTCGAGCATTCTCATGCGGGCTACTCCTAGCGAAGTCCGATTGATCCTCATCGATCCTAAGCGGATCGAATTGTCCCTATACAACGGTATTCCTCACCTGTATGTTCCAGTGGTCACAGAGGCTAAACAAGCGGCAAGTGCGCTTGCGTGGTCGGTCTCTGAAATGGAAAGGCGATTGAAACTGCTTCAATCCGCAGGGGCCAGGAATATCGGCATGTACAACGGTCTCCTACACGCTGGGAAACTCCCTGAAGATGCCCAAGAACTCCCATACCTTGTTATCGTGATCGACGAACTTGCAGACTTGATGATGGTGGTCGCTAAAGAGGTAGAGGACTCGATCTGCCGGCTGGCCCAGATGGCCAGAGCAGCGGGAATCCATCTGATAGTGGCCACTCAGAGGCCAAGCACCGATATCATCACCGGCCTGATCAAGACGAACATTACCAACAGGATCGCCTTTGCTGTTGGTAGCAGCATCGACAGCCGAGTCATCCTCGATCAGCCGGGTGCCGAGAAATTGGTCGGTTTGGGGGATATGCTCTTCTCGATGCCTGCTTGGCCTAAACCCAAACGTATCCAAGGTGCGTACATCTCAGAAGCCGAGATCGGCAAGATCATGGAGCACGTCAAGTCTCAGGCTGATCCTGATTATCATGAAGAGATCCTTACTTTGAAGGTGGCTCAGTCAGGTGGAGGAGTGGATACCGGAGGAGATGCGGATCCTCTGTTGTGGGAGGCTGCCGACATTGTGGTTAACAGCGGCATCGGCTCCACCTCGCTTTTGCAGCGACGTCTCAAGGTGGGTTATGCTCGTGCTGGTAGAATCATGGATATGCTGGAGACTCGCGGCATCGTCGGCCTACCGGATGGCAGTCGCCCTCGTGAAGTCTTAGTCGATATAGAGGATCTTGAGGCGATGATGGCCTTCGACGCCCGGGAGATAGCCGGAGATTGAGAACCAGTTATGGCCGACTCAGTAGGACGACAGTTATGCAGGGCTAGGAACGGGCTCGGCTTGTCGTTGAAGGATGCCGAGTCGATCACTAGGATCCGATCGAAGAACCTTCAGGCGATCGAGGACGGGAACTACGAACTCATTCCCGAACCGGTGTATCTTCGCGGTTATGTCATTGCGTATGCAAGGTATCTCGACCTGGAACCGGAACCACTGCTTGAGGCCCTGGATCGGGAACTGGGTACCATCGACGAGCCGCCGCGGATCAGGCCGCGAGAATCCCTGCCTTTGCGTGGGAGTCATGCCGCTCCATCCCTCAAGAAGGGAATCGCAACCCTGATGGCTCTGGCCGTCATTGCGGCTCTTGTGTTCGGCATAATTCGACTGACTGCTGTGCGCGAACCACTGACACCCATTCCACCGCTCGATGAATCCACGGAAAGTGTCCAGCCGACTCGCGATGCAACCCCCTCGGCATCCGTCGTAGCAACTCCACAGACACAGACCATCACTGATCCACAGTCCCTGGTCGATGATTTCACATTGCGGATCCACGTCAAGGCGGAGTCGTCCTCTTGGGTCAGGGTTTTGGTTGATGGGCGAGTGGCCTTCGAGGGAGTGTTGATCGGGGGTCAATATCGCGAGTGGCTTGTGACTGACAGTGCTACCATACGGGTAGGAAGACCCTCGGCGGTTGAAATCACCAAGAACGGACAGACAGTAACTGTTCCTCCAGGGATGGAAGTTCCCGAACTCACCCTGGAGCCTTGATATTCCCCTAAGTGTCATATTCAATGGAAGAGGATGGCAAGTCCGCGCTGAAAGGTTTCAAGTTATGGCAAAGGATCAAAGTTTCGATGTGGTCAGTCAGGTCGATGTCCATGAAGTCGACAATGCAGTACGGCAAGCACAAAAGGAACTTGTACAGAGATATGATCTGAAGGACAGTGGGTCATCTGTCGATTTGGACAAGGCTGCTCCTTCGGTTGCTATTGTTTCGCCGAGCGATTTCATCGCCAAACAGGTTCGCGATGTTCTTGAGTCCAAGCTCGTCAAACGATCAGTCGATCTTGCCTCTCTCTCGTGGGGGGCTCCTCAATCGATCTCTGGGGGGAAGGTCAAGGTCAGCGCCACAATCATCAACGGGATCGATCCTGACATCGCAAAAAAGGTCAATAAGGATATCCGCGATCAGAAGTTCAAGGTCAAGGTCCAGATCGAAGGTGACAAGCTCCGCGTTTCGGGTCCCAAGCGCGATGACTTGCAGGCTGTGATCGCTTTCCTAAAAGAACAGGACTATGGCATTCCCCTCCAGTATACGAACTATCGCTAGATGACAGGCCGCGACACAGGTACAGCCTCTGGGCGCCCCCATGTTCACTTCGTGACTTTGGGATGTCCGAAGAATGAGGTCGATTCCCAGGAGATGTCGGGTGCTGTTCTATCCTCGGGATATGGTGTGACCGACGATTTGGGCCAAGCCCAAGTCGTCGTCTTGAATACTTGCGGGTTCATTCGTGATGCTGTGGAGGAATCTGTAGCCGAGGCGCTTGAGCTTGCTGAGTGGCGATCCCTTGAAGAAGGACGCCGTTTGATCGTGGCCGGTTGCATGGTCTCCCGTTACGGAGATGAGTTCACTGAATCATTTCCCGAGGCAGATGCGGTCATATCGCTCGCCGAGCGACATAAACTTCCGAAAGTCATCGCATCCCTGATCGGGTCGTCTATAGACGTCGGCGTCAATCACTTAGCCGCCCTTCGACGTTTGCCGACAGCAACCCCTCATGCCTACCTTATGATCAGTGATGGCTGTGATCGCGCTTGTTCGTACTGTACCATCCCTTCCATCAGAGGGAGCTACCGAAGCAAGACGTTCGACAAGGTCACTGAAGAGGCGGATGTCCTGGTTAGGGCAGGAGCAAAAGAAGTCATCTTGATTGGGCAGGACATCACTTCATGGGGCAAAGACTTACCTGACGATCCCAGAACGCTCGTCGATCTGGTTGATGCGGTTTCCGATACATCCGGACTTGCCTGGTTGCGACTCATGTACTGTCAACCCGATGGTTTGACCGAAGCGCTCCTTGAGCTCATGGCTCGAAAGTCAAACATATGCAACTACCTGGATATTCCCCTGCAGCATGTTTCCACGGACATCCTCAGGTCAATGCGGCGTAGCGGCTCTCCGGACGCCCTTAGGCAGCTGGTCGCCCGTATCCGAGAAATGAATCCGGAAATCACCCTGCGCACCACTTTCATCACGGGCTTTCCCGGTGAGACTCGCGATCAGGGCGCAGAGCTTATGCGCTTCGTCGAGGAGATGGGTTTCGATTATGTCGGCGTGTTTCCTTTCTCTCCCGAACACGGAACCCCTGCGCATGACCTACCCGGTCAGCTTTCATCAAGAACCAGGATCGCCCGGGCCCAGAGAGTTCGCGATCTCGCCGACTCATTGGCCTTCGATAAACATGCCGGACACATTGGCAAGAAGATGTCGGTCCTCTCGCTGGGTGTTGATGAGGAGGGCATGAATATCGGCCGATGGGCTGGCCAAGCGCCGGACATCGACGGAGTGGTCATACTTGACCGAGCTGTTCCTGCTGGGGAGTTCGTGCAAGCAAGGATCGTTGACTCTCTTGGATACGATCTGGTGGGGGAGGTGAGTTCCGATGAGACTCTCTGACATTGGATGGGCTAACAGGATTACGATCGCCCGTATGGTCTTCATCCCGGTGATGGTCGTTGTACTACTTGCACGTCTACCCGATTGGGGGTCGTGGTGGGCGGCTGCATTATTTGCATTCCTGGCCGCTACCGATGCAGTCGATGGTTACGTTGCGAGAACCAGGAATCAGATCACTACTTTCGGCAAGCTCATCGATCCACTTGCCGATAAGCTGCTTGTCACCGGTGCCCTCATATCGCTCGTTGACCTCGGTGCAGTGCCTGCTTGGGTGGCTCTGGTGATCATCTCGCGTGAGTTCATCGTGACTGGGTTGCGGATGGTGGCGGTCGCAGAAGGCCGCACCATAGCCGCTGGAAGCTTCGGAAAGGCCAAGACGGTTCTCCAGGTGTTAGCCATTGTCGCATTCATACTAAAGGACTCTGATCCCATAGTCTCTCTCGGACACCAAGCGTTGCTATACGCCAACTTGCTCGCATGGGGGCTCATGGGTGCGGCACTGCTATTGACCGTCATTTCCATGATCGATTACTTCTATCATGCTCGCGATGTCATCAAGATCGAAGATGGACCTAATGACCGCAGAGATCCCAAATAGGCCTGATTCTGAGGCACAACCCGTGCACCAGATTGCCGAATCCCTAGTAAGAGTTGCTCGCGCATCCATGTCTACCTTCTGCGTCGCCGAGTCCTGCACGGGCGGCCTACTAGCAGCTCTTGTCACCGACATTCCAGGCGCCTCGCATGCATTCCAGGGTGGCGTTGTCGCGTATTCCAACAAGGCCAAGATCGAAGTCCTCGGTGTGAATGAGGCTCTCATCGACAGGCATGGCGCCGTCAGCTCCGAAGTCGCAGAGGACATGGCCATCCGCTCCTTGCATTTGTTCGCAACCGATGTGTCGTTGTCTGTCACAGGGATTGCGGGTCCCTCCGGAGGCACGCCGGATAAGCCTGTCGGTCTCGTCTGGTTCGGAGTCGCGATGCGTGCGGTAGGCTCGGTTGACACCTTCACCGACTTCCGCCACTTCGATGGCAACAGAGAAACCGTGCGCGGAGCAGCCGCACGACACGGACTGCGCCTACTACTAAGTGCACTTGGGTCGAATGACGCCTCGTGATGCGCACCTTCGTGGCAATAGACCCCTCCAAACGACTGCGGGAATCATTGCAGGAGGTTTGTGGGAGAGTCAGAGATGCTGACCTCCATTGGGCCGCCCAGAGATGGACCCGTCCGGAGAACTATCACCTCACGGTGAGGTTCTTCGGCGATCTGCAAAGCGAGGTTTGCGAGGCTGTTGTACGCGATCTTCACGAGCATCTCGTTGGCATCGGAAAGTTCGAGTTGCCAGTTGCTGAGGCCCTCACAGATCTTTCGAGAGGAACGAAGATTTCACTGATGATGACTATATTCTCCGATGCCGAAGGAAAGTTCGCCCGAGTGAAGCGGGTAGTGGATGGCGTAGCTTCTGTTCATGGGTTCCCTCCGGACCTAAAGGAGGCCATACCGCATGTGACCCTGGTGCGGACTAGCGGCAGAGGCCTCAGAAGACCTTCGCCCGATGTATACGCTCAAGCAAGTCGTTGTCTGGCGGGCGAGAGCATCTGTGTAGATGAACTGTCTGTCTACTCCAGTGAACTTGGAAAGGATGGGCCGCGATATACTCGGCTAGCAAAGATCCGACTCAAGCATTGACAGCGAACATCTGTTCGATATACACTTGCGCATAAGTCATCCCAACGGCATTCGATCATTAGGAGTAGACGAATATGGATTCTGAGAAGAACAAGATCCTCGACGTTACCAAAGAGCAGATCGACCGGAAATTCGGCAAGGGCTCCCTGATGAAACTTGGCGAACACGCGGCGGTCATGAAGGTCGCAGCTATTCCCACAGGTTCTTTAGCCCTTGATGCAGCTCTTGGAATAGGAGGAGTGCCACGAGGTAGGATTGTAGAGATATATGGACCCGAATCGAGCGGGAAAACAACTTTGGCCCTACAGATTTTGGCTGAAGCCCAGGCACAAGGTGGAATCGTCGCATTCATAGATGCCGAACATGCACTTGATCCAACCTATGCATCAGCCTTGGGTGTCGACGTCGATGAACTTCTGATCTCTCAGCCAGATACGGGGGAACAGGCTCTTGAGATTGCGGACATGCTCGTGCGTAGCGGGGCGATCGATGTTGTGGTAATCGACTCGGTTGCAGCCCTTGTTCCTCGAGCTGAGCTTGAGGGGGAGATGGGCGATGTTACCGTTGGCTTACAGGCTCGACTTATGAGTCAGGCACTCAGAAAGCTTGCAGGGTCGCTGAATAAGTCCTCGACCACCTGCATATTCATCAATCAGCTGCGTGAGAAGATCGGAGTGATGTTCGGCAGTCCCGAAACCACCTCTGGCGGGCGAGCTCTCAAGTTCTACTCAACCATACGCATAGACGTCCGAAGGATCGATTCAATCAAACAAGGAACCGACATCGTCGGTAATCGTGTCCGCGCCAAAGTGGTGAAGAATAAGGTTGCTGCACCATTTCGTCAGGCCGAGTTCGATCTTATGTATGGACAGGGGATCAGCAAGGAGGGGAACCTTCTCGATCTGGGTGTTGAAGAAGGTGTGATATCCAAGTCTGGTTCTTGGTATACGTACCGCGAGGAACGCCTCGGACAGGGCCGTGAGGCTGCCAAAGATTTCCTCAGGGAGCACATCGACTGCCGAAATGAAATTGAATCAACCATTCGCCTGCGTTTAGGACTCCCGGTCATCGGTTCACAGCCAATGATTGAGGTACCACTACCGGAATAGGACCCTTTCGTCCCATGTAGGCTTAAGAGTTGGTCATACCAGAGACGTTTCTAAATGTGATTCCTGATGGGCGAGTAGCCGAATCCCAGAAGCGCATACATATATTGCTTCGAGCCGTACCCCCGATCACCACGAATTCAATGGGGGACATTCTCTCGAGGCTGGTCGTGTTGCTTTTATATGCATCCGAGATATACTATTGAGCAGGTGTTATTGGATTTCTTGCCGTGTGCTGCACATCAAGTGCGCCCTAGGCTGTTACTTTGGTGTACTTGCTGTTGACTTCACTGGCTCGGTACAACGAGCCTGAATCGTTGATGGCTGCTGTTAGCCACGGTCATGATCCTGCACTCGCTCCAAAGTAGTCTGTTCAATTGCCGACACATAGGACCGAGCGTACACCCCGAGCCAAATGTATGCCTTGCTGATATGCGCATCACCGAACATACTCATTGGATAACTGAACAGTTGGGAGGAGCGCTAAGATGAACGACATGTTACTCATCGTCATCGCACTGATCATCGGCGCCTTTGTCGGATACCTTTCTAATCGCTTCATACTAAAGGGTCGGATCGAGCGATCCGCCGAAGAGGCTGGGCGGCTGATTGCCGATGCCACCAGACAAGCGGAGACTCTTCGAAAGGAAGCCTTGATTGAGGCCAAGGATCAGACTTTTGCCATTAAGCAGGAGGCCGATCTTGAGATCAAGGAACGCAGGAGAGAGCTTTCAGCCATGGAAAGTCGCCTCACCCAGCGCGAAGAGAATCTCGATCGACGCATCGAGTCGCTCGACAAGAAGGAACATCAACTATCCTCGCTTCAGGGTCAGATCACCAAAAAGGAGAAGGATGTTGATGAACTGATTGAAGCTCACAGCGAGCGACTACAATCGATAGCGGGAATTACACGCGATGAAGCCAAGACCCAGCTTTTCAATCAGATTGAATCAGAAGTCAAGCAGGATGCCGCTGCCATGATTCGTGAAGCCGAAGCACTGGCTCGTGAAGAAGCCGACAAGAAGGCTCGCAACATCGTTGGAGTAGCAATACAGCGCGTTGCTGCTGATCATTCCGCAGAGTCGACAGTTTCTGTTGTCCATATTCCCAGCGATGACATGAAGGGCCGCATCATCGGCCGAGAGGGTCGTAACATCAGGGCTTTTGAGCAGATGACTGGCATCAATCTGATCATCGACGACACTCCCGAAGCAGTCGTTTTGTCGAGCTTCGATCCGGTTCGCAGGGAGATCGGACGCGTCACCCTGGAATCACTGATCGCTGATGGACGGATTCATCCTGCGCGTATCGAAGAACTTTTCAACAAAGCTGAACTTCAGGTCAATCAAATCATTCAAGAGGCCGGGGAGCAGGCCGCCTTTGATGCCACGATCCATGGCCTACACGGTGAGCTCATTCGAACCATCGGTCGTCTGAAGTTTCGTACATCTTACGGTCAGAATGTTTTGAAGCATTCTCTGGAGGTTGCTCACCTTGCCGGCGTCATGGCTGCTGAACTCGGGGTTGACGTCGAGTTAGCTAAACGAGCTGGGTTACTACATGACATCGGAAAAGCAATCGACCACGATGTCGAGGGCCCCCATGCGGTCATCGGTGCCGATCTTGCTCGACGGATGAACGAACCAAAGTCAGTGCTGCACTGTATAGAGGCGCATCATGGGGACGTCGAACCAACTACAGTCGAAGCCGTTCTCGTTCAAGCCGCTGATGCGATCTCCGCTGCGCGCCCTGGCGCCAGAAGGGAAACTCTCGAAAGTTACATCAAGCGGTTGGAGAAACTGGAAGCGGTCGCACAGTCCCACCCAGGTGTTGAGAAGAGCTACGCGATGCAGGCTGGCCGTGAGATTCGGGTCATGGTCAAACCGGACAAGATCAGCGACTCTGACTCTGTTGTCCTTGCCAGGGATATAGCAAAGCAGATCGAGGCGGAACTTGAGTATCCCGGTCAGATCAAGGTAATCGTGATCCGCGAACGTAGAGTCGTGGAGTACGCGAAGTAGTCTATCGACTGCGGTGATGGATGATATGAGTGAAGACAACAGAGTCCTTCTCGACCTGATTACAAACGTATCTGGGACCTCGTTTCGCAAGGTCGAAGAGACCTTCGGTGACGGCTTCGTCAGATTGCATACTTCTGAAGCCGAGAGGCGTCAGGCTAAGCACGATATTCGCAGTGTCGAAGACATCGTCATCGAATTGTTGAGAAACTCCCGCGATGCTGGTGCAACCCGGATCTTTGTTGCCTCTAGCCGCTCTGGGGACGTTCGCTCCATCGCGGTCATAGACGACGGCATTGGAGTCCCGACGACGATGCATGCCCGAATCTTCGAGCCTCGCGTTACCTCGAAACTTGATTCTATGGTCATTGATTCCTGGGGCGTCCACGGGAGAGGGATGGCTCTATATAGCATCAAAGCCAATGCCGCCGATGTGCAAATCCGCGCTTCCGCCACTGGGCTTGGTTGTGCAATCGCTCTCTCAAATGACTGTCTTACGTTGCCCGAGCGATCGGACCAGTCCACTTGGCCCACGGTCGATCTATCCCAACAGAGTTTGCCGGTCGTTACCAAGGGACCACGCAATATTCTTCGGGCCGTAGTGGAGTTCGCTTGCCAGCATCCTTCACTTCAAGTCTATATCGGGTCTCACGCTGAGATCGCTGCCACCATGTTCGCCCTCACTGTGAGTGCAGCAGAGTCCTCAGCACTTCTTCTGGTTGACGATGTGGACTCACTGCATATTTGGCAACGCCCGGGTGCAGCAATGGATGCTGTCGAGCTGGTTGGAGTTGCAGCCTCCATAGGTCTGGATATCTCGGAACGTACGGCCCATCGAGTACTCTCTGGCGAACTCAACCCACTGCCTCCGATACTCGACATCTGTTGCGCCATAGAACAACATTCCACGGTTCAACAGGTACCTGATATCTATAAGAACCGAAAAGGCTTGAGAATCCACCAGGATGATCTTGTTGAGTTTCGGCGGGGGATAACCGCGGCGTTTGACGGGTTGGCGGAACGATACTTCATATACATGAAGGATGAGCCTCGGATACGCGTTACGAAGGACGCGATCCATGTTCGATTCGAAATCGACAAAGAAGACTGATTTTTTGTGTCATGATTGGATATGATTGAATGCAGACAGCACGCTAGTCACATGGCACCAGCATTGATAGATCACATGCAGTCGGCAAGTCATTTGCCTGTTCCAGTAGATTTCGAGCAAGGAGTAGCAGTGGAAGTTTTAAAGGTCTCTACAAAGTCGAATCCGAACTCTGTTGCCGGTGCACTCGCCGGTATACTGCGCGAACACGGTGCCGTAGAGATGCAGACGGTTGGCGCTGGTGCACTCAACCAGGCAGTCAAAGCCATTGCTATCGCTCGCGGATTCTTGGCTCCCTCGGGAATGGATCTTAGCTGTGTGCCCGCGTTTGCTGACATCGAGATCAACGGCGAGGAGCGAACTGCAATACGGTTGCTCGTTGAGCTACACAACATGAGTGGATAGCATTTTCGACTCGATCGTGGTGTATCAATGCTGTTCGACCTTCACGTTCATAGCAATCAATCGGATGGTCACCTAACTCCAAGGCAACTTGTTGAGAAGGCCGACAGTGAGGGAGTCCTGGTTCTGTCACTCACGGACCATGACTCGATAGGGGGAATAGATGAGGCTGCGCAGGCTGCAGACGAACTCAATCTACTATTTGTTCCCGGAGTCGAATTCTCGGCGATTCTGGATGAAAGTGAAGTACACATACTCGCCTACTTCATCAATCATACAAACCCCATCCTGATCGAACAATTGGACTTCCTGCGTCAAGCCAGAGTCCATCGCGCCAGACGAACCGTTGAGCTCATTCAAGCGTTCGGCCTGTCCCTTGACTTCGACCAGGTTCTTTGCGAGTCGGGCGATGGCGTCATCGGACGGGTTCATCTAGCCAAGGCTCTTGTCTCCAGTAACATCGCGACCGATGTATCCGATGCATTCGTCCGCTTCCTCGGACGCGGCAAGCAGTTCTATCTACCCAAGGAGTCCGCTGATCCTCTCGCTCTGCTTTCCTTGATCTCTCGGATAGGCGGCTGTGCAGTTCTAGCTCATCCAGGAATCAACGGCGTGGATAGATTCCTCCCGATGCTTGTGGGGGCCGGGCTGGCCGGAATCGAGGCCTATCATCCTTTACACACCCCTGAGCAGGTAGAACGCTATCGTTGCTTTGCCAAAAAGTTCGATTTGTTTGTCACTGGCGGATCCGATTACCACGGTCCTGACTCGCTGGCACAACAGTTTGGAGTGCCTGATTTGCCCATGCGGGATGTTCTTCGCTTCCTGACAGCATCGGGTGATCGAAGGCTGGCAGATCGCCTCACGGGAATCACCGAATGACAGGTTCCATCCCACCAACAGTCGGGCATCACTCCTCTCGATGTCGGTTCGTCCGTGATAGACTCTAGCGTCATGGATACCTACTTCATACGCACATTCGGTTGCCAGATGAATAAACACGATGCCGAGAGGGTCGCAGGACTCCTTGAAACGGAGGGTCTGGTCGCGGCATCCGATTTCGAAGCAGCGGGCGTGATCGTCTTCATGACCTGTTGTGTTCGCGATAATGCTGACACAAGGTTCTTCGGGCAGCTCTCCAGTCTGCGTGAACTCAAGGCCCGCAAACCGCAACTCCTTATCGCGGTCGGTGGGTGTATCGGGCAGCGGGATGGACTGGCGCTTGTCGATCGATTCGAACATGTCGACGTAGTCTTCGGCACGCACAATGTTGGCAGATTACCCGAGCTACTGGATAAGGCTTCAGTCTCAGCGAACCCTGTAGTTGAGCTTCTGCAGTCATCCGAAGACTTCGCCTCCGATCTTCCTGGCAGAAGAGAGCATCAGTATCATGCATGGATTCCCATCGCGACCGGCTGTGATAATCATTGCTCTTACTGCATAGTGCCTGCTGTTCGAGGAGGGGAGAAGTCGCGTAGCGAGTACTCCATTCTGAGCGAAATCGAGGGACTCCTGAGTGATGGGGTTGTCGAGGTGACCTTGTTAGGCCAGAACGTGAATTCATGGGGTCGCGACCTTCACGGTACTCCGCGTTTCGATCTACTGCTCGATAAGATCGCGAAAACAGGCATACAGCGTGTTCGATTCACCACCAGCCATCCAAGGGATCTTTCCGATGCCACTATCGAGGTTATCGCTTCTCAAGACTCCATCTGCAAAGCCCTACACCTGCCGGTCCAGTCCGGGTCTGATCGGGTGCTTGGCGTCATGAACCGCGGATATACTTCCGGGCAATATCTAGATATCGTTCATCGGCTATATACGCGAATCCCAGGACTGGCACTTTCAACCGATATCATAGTCGGCTTCCCGGGTGAGACCGATGCTGATTTTCAGCATACCCTGGATCTCGCGGAACAGTGTCGTTTCGACCAGGCATTCACTTTCATGTATTCTCCACGCGAAGGCACGCCAGCGTACGCTATGGACAACCTACTTCCTCGTGAGCTGATGCAAGAGCGATTCGATGCCCTCATCCCCGTGATTCACGCGTCCGCTCTGACCAAGAACCAGGGACTGATCAACACCACTCAACGCGTCTTGATAGAAGGTCGATCCCGTCGCGATTCCTCGATGCTTTCTGGCAGGACGGAGGGCAATAAGGTGGTTCATGCCCCGCTTGCCGAGGGATCCATAATCGAGGACATGGCTGGAACCCTGGTTGATGTGCTGATCACAGAAGCCCGAACCTGGTATCTGTCGGGGGAGATGACCCCTTCTGGACTCTCGATTGGTTCAACTGAGCGCGTCCGACTCGATAGCGCAGATGTCGATATCCGACTTGATGCGTCATTCGCTAGTCATTGATCTGCAATGCGGGATTCCGGACCTCATAGGGTTGTAGCTATCGTCGGCCCCACCGGAGTTGGGAAGTCAGCTGTGGCGCATCGAGTAGCAACCGTCCTTGATGCCGAGATCGTTAGTGCCGACTCGATGCAGGTTTACCGGGGAATGGATATCGGTACTGCCAAACCCCCACTCGATGACCGTATCCCGTATCACTGCATCGACCTTGTCGATCCTGGAACGCCATTCTCGGCAGCCGCCTACCAACAGCATGCCCGAAAAGCGATCGAGGAAATCTCCAACAGAGGACGACTCCCGATCCTAGTCGGGGGGACCGGACTCTATATTCGTGCAGTTCTTGAAGATTTCCGATTTGCGGTGGGGCGTATCGATTCACCGCTACGACTTACTCTCGAGGAAGAGGCTCGTTGCATCGGCTCTCAGGCCCTCCACGAACGCTTGCAGGCCATTGATCCTCATTCTGCGAAGTTGATCCATCCAAACAACGTACGACGAGTTATCCGTGCCTTGGAGTTGGCCGCGGTCGGGGAGAGCTATTCGGAACGCTATGCCGATTTCGATACTCCCAAAGACATATATCAGACAATACGATTCGGGCTGTGGATGGAACGCGAGATGCTGTACTCAGCAATAGATGCCCGAGTCGAGAGGATGCTCTCAGATGGTCTGATGGAGGAAGTTGGCTCACTTGTTGGTGCTGGGTATGCCGAGGCTCTTACTTCGATCCAAGCAATCGGCTACAAAGAGCTCATTCCGGTCCTAGAGGGCAGAGCTGATCTCAAGACTGCCTCGGCTGAAGTTGCGCAGGCCACGAGACGATATGCCAAACGCCAGCTCTCATGGTTCGGAAGGGACAAGCGCATCCACTGGATCGACATGACCAATAGCGACGTGGATACATGTGCAGGGCAGATTGTCGCCGCGGTTGCTGATGAACGAAGTGTGCTGTAATCTGCTCCAAACAGATGACTGCTCCGAGCAGACGTTGCCGGGATTCAAGGGGATCGAGATGCTATTAGAGTTCACGAAGATGCATGGCCTTGGGAACGATTTCATCGTTGTCAACGACCTGGATGCCGTCCTGGAATTTCCTGCCGATCGTATCGCCGCTCTATGTGACCGGAACTTCGGCATTGGCGCTGATGGAATGATCTTCGTTCGTCCTGCGACTGATTCGGGAGCGCACGCTTACATGCATTACTACAATGCAGACGGATCCCAGGCAGAGATGTGCGGGAACGGGATTCGTTGCTTCGCCAAGTATCTGGTCGATAACAGGTTGGTCTCACTCGAGACTCGCAGATTGTATGTCCAGACCATGGGTGGAGTTCGTTCGATCGATGTCCAGATCGATGATTCCGGCATGATGTCAGCAGCTACTGTGGATATGGGTCAGCCAAGACTGGCGCCACAGGACATTCCCTCGACCTTTGCGGGCGATATAGTGTTTCAGCAGCCGGTCGAAACAACGAAGGGTATTTTTGATGTGACCGCAGTGTCGATGGGAAATCCGCATGCCGTCATCTGGGTGGATGACATCGACGCTGCTCCTGTGTTGACAGTAGGCCCACTGATTGAGGTCCACGAACGCTTCCCGGCCAAGATCAACGTTGAATTCGCGCAGATCATCAACCCCTCGCGCATACGGTTGCGCGTATGGGAGCGCGGGGTGGGTGAGACACAGGCTTGCGGAACCGGTGCCTGTGCCACTGCTGTGGCGGCCATCTTGGCTTCGGCCACAGATGAACGAGTGACCGTTGAGCTTCCCGGAGGAGAACTACTCATCGAGTGGCAACGCGGTGGCACTGTCTTCATGACCGGTCCAGCAACACATGTCTTCGAGGGCAAAGTAACCATTGCCTGAATCCGAGGCACCACGGATGCAGTGCTCATAACTTCCTTGCTCAGCTGTTAGTTGCCCCACCAATAGGCTATTCTTAAGAACGGTCATATCGGAACAGGAAAGAGGAACGAAACACAGTGAGAACAGCAGACCGCATCGCCAACCTACCGCCATATCTTTTCGCTGAGATCGATCGAAAGAAGGAAGAGAAGATCGCTCAAGGTATCGATGTCATCTCACTGGGAATAGGTGATCCTGATCTGCCCACGCCTCAAAACATCATTTCAGCGATGACCGAGGCGATTCAAGAGCCGTCCAACCACCAGTATCCCAGCTACTTCGGTGCGAAGCGGTATCGTCAGGCTTGCGCGGAATGGATGAGTCGTAGGTTCGGTGTCTCGGTAGACCCTGATACTGAAGTCTTAGCATTGATCGGTTCCAAAGAGGGCATAGCCCATGTGTTCATCGCTTATGTCGATCCAGGGGACGTCACTTTAGTCCCGGGATCAGGTTATCCGGTATACCACACTGGAGGCATTCTTGTGGGCGGCGAGAGCTGGTTCATGCCCATGACCGAGGAAAACGACTTCCTCGCTGACTTCGAGAGCTGCCCCCCGGAAGTCCTCAAGCGCGCCAAGATGATGTTCATCTCTTACCCCAACAATCCGACCTCGGCGATTGCGACTCCTGAGTACTTCGACAGAGCTATTGCATTCGCCAAAGAGCATGATCTCTTGCTGATCCACGACAACGCCTACAGCGAACTAGGATTCGACGGCTATAAGCCTATCAGTATCCTTGAGCATCCTGGAGCCAAAGACGTTGCGATCGAATTCTTCAGTTGTTCGAAGTCGTACAATATGACCGGCTGGAGGATTGCATTCGCCGCAGGAAATGCCTCGGCAATCAAGGCGCTCGGTACCGTGAAGAGCAATATCGACTCTGGTGCCTTCACCGCTGTTCAGGATGCCGCTATCGAAGCCATGTTGGGCCCTCAAGATATCACAGAAGAGCTCTGTGCTGTCTACCAGAGACGTAGAGATATGGTGATGGACGCTCTTGCGGACGCTGGTCTCTCAGCCAGAATCCCCAAAGGAACCATCTATGTGTGGGTGAAGGTTCCGGATGGATACGATTCCGCTTCATTCGCAACCAAGGTCCTCGAAGAGGCGAACGTCATCGTCGCCCCCGGTAACGCATATGGCCCGAGCGGGGAGGGCTATGTCAGGATCTCTCTGGCGACGCCGGATGATCGCCTTGTCGAGGCGCTGGATCGCATCAAGAGCACACTCTGAAAGGGAGCTGAATGGGCGGGCGAATCAGGCCCCCTGAATGGGAGAGAGACGATCGAAGGCTGCGCGCCATCCTTGTTGGCGTCGACTCGGGCGATCGCGACTGGCCCGTCGAAGAGTCCCTAGCTGAACTCACAAGACTCGCCGAGACCTTTCACTGTGATGTCGTTGCCCAGACATTCCAGAGAATCGATAGGATCCGCGCTCACACACTCCTGGGTCCCGGCAAGATCGAGGAAGTAGTCGGACTAGCTAAGTCCTTTTCGGCAGACTTGGTGATCATTGATGGCGAGCTGACGCCTCGTCAAGATGCAGCACTGGCCGATTCGTTCGGTGATGTTCGCGTTATGGACCGCACCGGTTTGATTCTGCAGATCTTCGGCGAACACGCAGTGAGCAAGGAAGGCAAACTCCAAGTCGAACTTGCGCAGCTCGAGTACCTTCTTCCGCGCTTGCGGGGCATGTGGGGGCACCTCGTCAAAGAGCGCTTGGGAGGGGGGCGGGGGGCGATCTTCGGTGCTGGTGAATCCCAGCTGGAGACCGACCGTCGCTTGGTCAGGAAGCGGATCTCTGTCGTTCGATCACAGCTTAAGCAGGTTGCCTCTTCACGCGCAACTCAACGAAATCAACGGAATGCAAGCGGCGTTTTCCGCATCGCGTTGGTTGGTTACACGAATGCCGGCAAGTCGACACTGATGAACGCTCTTACAGGTTCAGATGTAACGGCTTACGACATGTTGTTTGCAACACTGGATTCCACCACCCGCAGACTCACCCTTCCTGACGGGAGAGCGGTCACTCTGACCGACACCGTCGGCTTCATCAACAAGTTGCCTCACGGCCTGGTGGAGGCATTCAAATCGACCCTGGATGAAGTCAGCGAGGCAGACTTGCTGTTGCATGTCATCGATGCTTCTCATCCGCAAGCCGTTGCACAGTGCAATGCGGTCCGCGGCGTCCTGGCAGATATCGGTGCAGACGATGTACTTCAGATTGAAGTCCTGAACAAGATCGACCAAACTCCTGAGGATCAATTGCACCGATTTATGAGAGATTTCGATGCCCCGGTTTGTACCTCGGGCTTGTCTCGGGCCGGACTGGATGTGTTGGTTGACAGGATCACTCATGAAGCGGCGAGAGCCAGTTGCGTTTTGAACCTGCTTGTTCCATACACGCGAGGCGACATAGTCATGTTGGCCTATGAGCAAGCTCATGTGATTGCCGAAAGTCACACTGAAGGCGGTACTATCCTGAAGGTTCGAACTCCCGGCAGATTACTAGGAAAGTTCGAAGAGTTCGCCCAAGAACAGTAGCGCTGAGGAACCAATGTCCTCGCGTGTCATTTTATCCTTCGATACAATCCGCTGACTACTCCGAGTATTGCCACGTCTTTGGAATAGATCGGTTCGAGCTGATGATTCTCTGGTTGCAGTTTTACGGCATCCTCTTCGAGAAAGAAGCGCTTCACAGTCGCCTCACCGTCAAGTAGGGCAACCACGATATCCCCGTTGTTGGCGGTGTTCTGATGCCTGACAACAACATGATCACCATGCAGGATGCCAGCCTCGATCATTGAATCGCCCTGCACCTTGAGCACGAAAGCCGATTCAGAAGCTAGCTCGGCCGGCAAACTGATAGTGGCTTCGATGTTCTCTGCCGCCAGGATGGGCTGCCCGGCGGCCACCTTCCCAAGAATTGGAACCGCCAATACTTGGGCGTAATCGATGCCGCGTTCAGTGTCCCGATAGTCGAGAACCTCAAGTGCCCTGGGTTTCGAGGGATCGCGCTTGATATATCCCTTCTTCTCAAGTGCAACTAGGTGTGCGTGAACCGTAGAAGGAGAGGAAAGACCCACCGCTTGACCGATGTCGCGCACGCATGGGGGGAAACCTTTGCGGTGGACTTCGGAGCGAATGAAATCAAGGATTTGTTGTTGTCTTCGTGTGAGGCTACGAGTATAGGCCATAATCTCTCCCGATACGAAAGTATGTTCGATTCAGTGTAACCTATCCATCGAACGACGGCAAACCGCGAGAAGCAGGCGATGTCAGACCCTCAGGTTAGTGTTTGAGTCGTTGTAGGCGACTATGAAAGGTGTTCATATGGGGTCGGTTGCTAGATTTATTGATAAACGAGCCATGCGAGTGGGATGGGTCGGCAGCACAGTCGTCGATGGTGCACTAGCCGCTTTCATGGCTATGGTTGTCATTGCCTCAGGTTACCTGAGCCTGACAAGACACGATGTCTCTGTACCGCAGAACGCTAGAGTGGTGATCGCAACCCCCGGACAAGACCTATGGTCCTTAGCCGAGGCGCATCCGGTTCTTGGATTGGATACTGCTCAGACAGTAGCTCTCATCCGATTATTGAACTCGAAGGCCGACTCAAGAGTCCAGATAGGAGAGGCGATCATCGTACCTATATCAACACGAATGCACTGATGGGTGGGTTGCCACCAAAGTTAAGTTACACCATTCACATTTCCCACCACATGTTGTATGTTATAGACTGCAAACGTCAACATCTAGGGGAAGCTATGCGGTGTCCGTTCTGCTCTAATGAAGAAACCAAAGTTGTCGACTCTCGTGTCTCAGAGTCTGGCGAGGCAATACGACGCAGGCGTGAGTGCCTCGGGTGCTC
>DBEG01000053.1 GCA_002293965.1 Actinobacteria bacterium UBA912
TGAACGCGCTCTCGTGGATCGCGGGCTTAAGGTCCTGGATAAAGATACCACGCATTACCTCTCGAATGGAATCCGTAGAAACTATTCGCGTGATTCCCAGCCGATGAGCCACCTGCGTGGCGATGGTGGACTTGCCTACCCCGGTCGTGCCGCCGATCATCACGATCAGCGGTTTGTCCAGCTTCGATATCGCATGCAACTGAACCCAGCGGACGCTGTATTGGTCACCCGCGAGGCGCTCCAGGTACTCCTTCGACAGTGTCCGGAGGCGATCCATCGTCACGGATAGCTCGCCTGAATCCTGGAGTTCGTCCTGGATCGCCTGGGCGATTGAATAGGCTTTGGCCGGACCGAGCCCTGTCGCCATGAACGACTGCGCCAGCAAACCTTTGGAAAATGGCAGTCCATGTCGCTTGTCAGACAGGATGATGGTCTTTGGATCCCGGGTCATCTCGTGTATTCCTGTTCGGTCCTTGCTCTTCCACGTGCTATGGCCGCTTCGGCGGTCTCAAGCACCGCTGCCGCAAGATCGACATCCTTGTCGACTGCGACGGGCACGTTGTCGCAAAGCACCGTGGGGATGCCGCTTTCCTCGCCCAACGTCGCGACAACGTCGATCGCGGCCGCTTTGAGTTCGGTAAGTAGCAGATCGTAGCCACCGTGTGCAGCGCGCATATCCTCGCGCAGCTTGTTGCGGTCCGAGAGGTGCGGGCTGGCGCCGACAACGCGGCAACCGTGGACTTCCTCGAGATACTGCGTGAGCAGTGGCAGCACCTCGGGCGGGGCGGTTGTCGCGAAGAACACTCGCGCACCCTCGATGGGTTCGATCGGATTGGGACGGAATGTCGTGGCGATGCAGCGAAGTCCCGGTGCGATGTCAGCGACCGCCTTGCGTATCGACACGATATCATACGCCGAGACAACCGCTTCTTCTGCTGTTGCGATGATCGCGAGATCGGCCAAGCCCATGCGGTAAGGCCCGAAGTAGTCGCGGACGTAGGTCGCCCCACCTCTGGCTCCGACAACGAGGATATTGGCGTCAGCGTGCACGGGCGGGATCGCTGCACCAGAGCCTTCCAGCACCACGAGCTCCTTGCCCAGCGTGTCCGCCAATGCGGCGCCTTCTCGGACGTTGGAGAAGAAAGTCTCGCCAGCCATCCCACCGCCACACCTGCGGCAGCCTACGGTAGTCACGCGGCTCATGACCGCATCCTCGTAGTTGTCGCTACTGGCGTGGATACCCTGACGGGCGAGTTGCAGCAGGTCGGCAGTGGTCAGCTTGACGCGCTCGCCATGGATGACCTCGGGCGTTGCGGGGCCTCCTCGGCCCATCGCCAGCACGCAGATATCACGCCCGGCTGCCGTTAGCTCGCGGGCCACGTATCCGGATATCGCGGTCTTGCCTACCCGCTTGCCCGTGCCGATCAGCCCCAGTGTCGGGGTGGTGGTCACGTGCGGCGCAGCTGGCGCACGGAAGGAGAAGTCCGCTCCGCGGTACTCGACGCCGAGCGCGATGGCGGTGCCTGCCAGTCGGAAACGATCGGCGCTGGTCACGACGGGTTCGTCGGAAAGATCGACGGCCACCTGTGGCTGATAGCGTTCGATCGCCTCCCGCAGCGCGACATCCGCCGAGTCCGCGACAACCACTGGGACGCCGTATGGACCCATGCCCTTCTCGAGGTCGACCTTCTCTGTTCCGCCGATGAAGACCGCCGCAACGACTTCGTACTCTTCGGCCAGACCTTCGAGCGCGAAACGGACGACCGGCGGATAGTGCTCGCCGTCGATCAGTGCGATCGCCCGCATCACAGCAGATCCTCGGCTTCCGGACGCGGCTGGAACGCTGAGCCCAGTGAGCCGTCGTCACTGCGCCATCTGCAATGCCGCTTCTCGGCAGCGGTGAAATCCTCCACGAGCACCGGGTCGGCAAAAGGCTCTTTGAGAGACACCTTGACCCTGGAGTGGTCGAAGACCTCGATGATGTTGTAGCACGGCCTGACTCGGCCGCGCAGGCGATGGGTGCACGCGGTCCCGGCGTTCACGATGAGCATATCTTCGAGACGCCAGATGTTGGGCACATGCTTGTGGCCGCAAAGCACCAGGTCACAACCTGAACGCGAAAGCGTCTGCAACACATCGCCGGCGTCGAAGACGATGTTGCGCTCCCGGCCCGTTCTGGGTACCGGGACGAGGTGATGGTGCATAGCGAGCACCTTGAACTCGTCGGGCTCGCTGAAACGCTCCTCGATCCATCTATATCTGTTCCTTCCGACCCGCCCTGAATCCAGATCGGGCTCGCTCGAATCGATACCGACGACGCGCAAGCAACCGTGCGTGAGCTCCTGACTTCGGTGGCCGAAGTACTCGGCGTAGTGCTCATCGCCTACGTTGCGGGCATCGTGATTGCCGAGAAGCACCATCTGCCTCTCGCACTCGAGTCGGGAAAGCAATCGATGGGCCTGCTTGAACTCCTGGCGGAACCCCGCGTCGGTCAGATCCCCAGTCACCACGACCATGTCGGGCGCGAGTTCATTGAGTTCGTCGATGACACGATTGGCCAGAGACGGGATGTGATACCTGGACCCGCAATGCAAGTCGGATATGTGCGCTATACGGATGGGAGCATCTGCAGCCATAGGGGCTCTCTTCCTATCGGCATTGGGCTGATTGGGCTCATCGAGGGAGTGGCTGGTGGGTCGGAGCAGTGAGTGACTGCCCCAAGGATCCGATCCTATCGAGTGAAGCTGTTATCCCAAAGAGCATATCCATCAGCGGACCGTAGGCCTCGATGCCGTAGGTGACTATTCCGGGCTCGCCTTCTATCCCGCCCAGTTCAGCGGCGCGATCCACAGCGTCGTTGTATGTGCCCAGGCTGTCAACGAGACCCTTGTCCTTCGCCAGCACGGCAGACCACGCGAAGCCAGTGGCAAGCTCTTTGACTTCTTCCTCGGACATCCCGCGTCCTTCAACAACCATCCTGATGAACTCGTCGTAGACCACGTCGACCTCGGTCTGCAGCAAAGCGGCCTCCGTCGCGGTGATGGAACGGAAGGGCGAGCCGACATCTTTCTGCTCGCCTGCCGTCAGGACGGTGAACTCGACGCCGACCTTGTCGATCAGCTCCTCATAGTTCGGGATCTGCATGATCACGCCGATGCTACCGATTGCCGAGGTTGGGCTGGCGATGATCTCGTCGCTTTGGGCTGCGATCATGTAAGCGCCGCTCGCGGCAACATCGCCGACACTCACGACTACAGGTTTCTCCTCGGCAGCCCGCGCCACTTCCATCGCGATCTCCTGAGAAGCCGCCGGCGTCCCCCCCGGTGAGTCGATCCGCAGGAGGATCGCTTTCACGCTCGGATCCTCCACCGCCTGATCGAGCTGGTCGATGATCGCCTCAGGCGAAGCGAATTCCGAGAAGCCACCACCGCTGCCACCAGCAATCGCACCAGTGATGTGGATGAGCGCGATGTTCTCGCCGCTTGGAAGTGCGAAGCCATCGAACGGCTGTGAGGGTACCGCAGCGAACATGATGAGCGCACCGCAGGAAACGAACGCGCACAGGGTCAACGCCGTGACGATTCCCACGACCCACTTCCACGTCGAAGACTTGCGTACCGGCTCCCGGGGCACCGGAACCGAAGGTTGCGCCGGGGCAGCAGTCTGCATCACAGGAGCTGATGGTTGCGGCGGAGCAGGGGCCTCAGCCGGAGGCGCGATAGGCTGACCTGGGGCTGGAGGATGTGCGGGTACTTGAGGACTCGAGTCTTCTGGGTTCATCGGATTTCCTAATCCCTTGTAACGGATAGGTGGAGGTGTTGCTTGCTTGATGTGACATATATTCCCCGACTAAGCCCGTCCGGGTCAATATCCAGCTGATTTCAGCCCAGGCTTACTTGGGCTCCCACGTGGTCGATGCCCAGCACCAGCGGCTCTAGGCGTCCGTCGGGCAGAGGCCCGATCCTGGCAGCCACCTTCCCTGCCGAGGCAAGCGCAGCAACATCATCCTCGGCGGTCACGAGGGCGATCACGGTTGGCCCGGCCCCGGAGAGGACGGCGCCTAGGGTGCCAGCCCGGACCAGCGAGTCGACTACCTGCTTCATGTCGGGCACCGCCTCCGCCCGATACTGCTGGTGGATGCGGTCGTGCAGCCCAGCTGCGATGAGGTCATCTCGGCCGAGGATCAACCCTGAGGCCAGCAACCCTGCCCGAGCCGCCCCGAACGCCGCATCGGCGTGGGGCACCTGAGTCGGCACCAGCTCCCTCGAAGCGCGGGTCCGAAGGCGCTCTCGCGAGAGCACGGCGATCGCGGCGAGACCTCGACCGGGCGTGAGCGCTGCGACCTTCGGGGCAACCTCGTCGATCCACGCGATCGTGAACCCGCCGAAGATCGCAGGGGCGACGTTGTCGGGATGACCCTCGATATCTGCAGCGATCTCGAAGAGACGCTGTTTGGGGAGCGAGCCTGAGCACAGCGCATCGGCAAGCAAGACTCCGCCCGTCACCGCCGCCGCCGAGGAACCGAGACCGCGAGCGGACGGGATCCTGTTCTCACAAGTGATGTGCGCGGCTTTAGGGGCGCCCTCGACCTGCTCGAACACGGCGGCCATCGCTTTGGCGACCCGGTTGCGCCCATCGCGTGCGAAACGCTCCTCGCCTTCGCCGACGATATCGACGCGCCATTCGTCGGCGGGAACAGCTGTGTACGTGTCCCACAGCGCCAGCGCCAGGCCGAAGGAGTCATACCCCGGCCCCAAGTTGGCCGTTGTGGCAGGGACGCGGACCGTCACGGGGCGCATCAGGTGGCAAGCTCCTCCACGCGAAGCACGCTCTCGAGCTTGGTCACGCACTCCAGCATCGTTATCTCATCCAGCGCTGCGTGAAACGCGCCCTCCGAGGTGCGGTGCGTCACGTACACGATCTCGGCACCGGTCTCATCGGCGGTCTTCTGTATGACCGACCCGATCGAGACATCGTTCGCTCCGAAGATCCCGGCGACAGCCGCGAGCACGCCCGGTCGGTCGGCGACCCTGAGGCGGACGTAGTAGCTCGAGGTCAGCTCGGCGGCGTTCTTCATAGGCAGCGACTCGTTGCAGGTGCATCCCACCAAGCCGAGACAACCACCCTGGATGTGCCGCGCGACCTCGATGACGTCGCCGACGACCGCGCTTGCCGCAGGTAGCGAGCCTGCGCCCTGGCCGAAGAACATGACCTCGCCCACGGAGTCACCCACCACGAAGATCGCGTTGTAGACCCCGCTGACGCTTGCCAGCGGATGCGATGCCGGAATCATCGCCGGGTGCACTCGCGCCTCGATTGCGCCATCCACCCTGCGCGCCATCGCGAGCAGCTTGATCGCGTAGCCCATCTGTCGCGCGTATGCGATGTCGGAGGGCAGGACCGAGCGGATGCCGTCTGTGGCGACCTGGTCGGTGGTGACCCGTGTGTTGAAGGCGATGCTGGCCAGGATCGCGATCTTGGCCGCCGAGTCGTGTCCGTCGACATCAGCGGTGGGGTCGGCTTCGGCGAATCCGCGCTCCTGCGCTTCTGCGAGCGCCGAAGCATAGTCGAGATTGTCGTCGGCCATGCGGGTAAGCATGTAGTTGGTCGTGCCGTTGACGATGCCGACCACCGTGGATATCTCGTTGGAGACAAGGCAGTGTTTGAGCGGGGAGATGATCGGGATTCCGCCACCGACGGCGGCCTCGAACATCACGTCGACGCCGTTTTGGGCGGCCAGGTCGAGGACTTCCTGCCCGTGCTTGGCCATGAGTGCCTTGTTCGCAGTGACCACCGACTTACCGGCCGCCAGCGCGGCGAGCACGAGGTCCTTCGCCACGCCCGTCCCGCCGATGAGCTCGACTACGACGTCTACCTCGGGATCAGCCACGATCTCGAAGGCGTCGGTGGTGAACTTGTCGGCGGGAAGACGCAGGCGCTCGACACAGGAAGGGTCCTTGTCGGCAAAGCGGACAAGCTCGATCTGCGCACCTGTTCGGCGGAGGAAATCCGCCTCGTGGCGCGCGAATATCTCCACTACACCGGACCCGACAGTGCCAAGTCCAATCAACCCGATCCTTACAGGACGCATGGTGTCTCTCCCGTCACTCATCGTATTTTGGCTAACCCACGTCGGTGCGCATCAGGTCGTCGTACGTCTCACGACGAACCGCCCAGCGCCACTGCCCATCGGCGACGAAGACTACACCGGGGCGTACCTGCTTGTTGTAGTTGCTGCTCATCGACTGGCAGTAGGCACCCGTGGCGCAGACGCACAGCACGTCGCCCACGGCCGGGCACTGCAACTGAGCGTCGTTGACGACGATGTCCCCGCTCTCGCAGTGCTTGCCAGCTACCGAGCCGACCATCTCGCGCGGCTGGTCCGCCTTGTTCGCGATGAGCGTCTCATAGTGTGCGCCATAAAGCGAGGTCCGGATGTTGTCGGACATGCCTCCATCGACAGCCACGTATGTCCTGATGCCGGGGATCTCTTTGACCGAGCCCACCGTGTAGAGCGTCACACCAGCGTTCGCCACGATCGAGCGGCCCGGCTCGACGGCCATCCTCGGCGTGTCGATCCCGTGACGCTCGCACTCTTCCTTGATGCCATCGACGATGACCTTGCCGAACTGCTCGATCGTCGAAGGCTCATCGGGCACGCCGTATGCAACGCCGAGTCCGCCGCCGACATCCAGCAGGCCGACCGCAACGCCCGTCTCCTTGTGGATCTCGCACATGAACTCGACGATGACCTCGATCGCCTTGGCGAAGCTGTGCAGCGCGAAGATCTGGGAGCCGATATGCATGTGCAGCCCCTCGAACTCCAGGCCGGGGAGCGCGATGACGCGCTTGATGGCCTCCATCGCGAGCCCCTCGTTGAGTCCGAACCCGAACTTGGAGTCCTCGGCACCGGTCATGATGAAGTCGTGGGTATCAGCGGCTACTCCGGGTGTCACTCGGACGAGTACGGCTTGGGTCACCCCGCGCGCGACGGCAAGCGCGCTCAGGCGCTCCATCTCCTCGAAGTTGTCGACCACGATCCGGCCCACTCCCGCCTCGAGGCATTCGAGTAGCTCAGTCTCGGTCTTGTTGTTGCCGTGCACGTAGACGCGCTCCATTGGAAACCCTGCGCGCAAGGCATACGCCAGCTCGCCACCGCTGGAGACATCGAGGCAGCAGCCCTCATCGGCGACTATGCGCAGCATCGCAAGGGACATAAACGCCTTGCCGGCGTAGACGACATCGACCTCGGGCCAGTGGAATCGCGTCCACTTGATGTATTCGGCGAGGCGATGGCGGATCGTCGCTTCGTCCATGACGAAGAGTGCGGTGCCGGCCTCGCGGACGAGCTCGACGGTGTCGACACCGCCGATCCATAGGCGGCCATCGCGGATTTCGGCGGTGTCTGGCAAGACCGCGAGCAAATCATGGCCGGTCTTGTGGTCAGGCGCGGCCGGGGGACGTCTCTGTGCTGTGCCCATCGGGTAGACCTCCTACATCTTCTCGGGCGCGGACACGCCGATGAGGTCGAGCACGACCGAAAGCGCGATCCGGGTGGCGTCGACAGCGTACAACCTAGCGGCCGTCAGCTGCGGGTCATCGGGATCGATGACGCGGCAGACGGTGTAGAACTGATGGAAGACCGCGGCGAGTTCCTCGGCGTAGCGCGTCAGCTTGAACGGCGCGAGCTGGAGTGCGGCGATCGTGACGACCTCCTCGAACTCGGCGAGCTTGCGCATGAGTGCGAGTTCCTCGGGGGCGATGAGCAGGTGGATCGGGGCGTTGTCGGGCACGATGCGCGCGACCGTCTCGGTGATACCTGCCGAAGCACCCCCTTCGGCGAGCAGCTCCTCGCCCCTG
>DBEG01000017.1 GCA_002293965.1 Actinobacteria bacterium UBA912
CAAGCGTCACAACGGCGTCGATTTCTAAGACACCAGCAACTCCCGAAGGCGGTCGACATGGCCGCCTTCGCATGTTATCCTGCTTCGGCTATCTGCGTCCGGTCGGAAACCGGATGCGTTTCGTTTTCGAAAGAGGTGAGTGTCAGTGCGTAAGGGAATCCACCCCGAATATTCGACCTCCGTGGTCCGGTGTTCATGCGGCTCGACCGTAGAAACCCGTTCCACGAAGCCCGAACTCCACATAGAGCTATGCTCTTCGTGTCACCCGTTCTATACGGGCAAGCAGAAGTTCGTAGACACCGGCGGACGTGTCCAGAGGTTTTCCAACAAGTTCGGCAACGCCGCTGCATCGGTGCTCGAGAAAGAGGCCGTCGAGCGCGAGGCGCGTCAGAAGGCCGCCGAAGAGGCCGCCCTGAGCGCCAAGAGTGTGCGTGAGGCCAAAGAGGCCAAGCGTGCCGCCAAGGCTGCCAAGTTCGAGACCGAAGCTGCAGTGGAGTCAGGCGAGGCTGCCGCTGGAGCCACAGGCGAGGACACTGTCTGACATCGGAGGTTCATCGCTCCGCATGGATGTACGCCTGCTGTTCCATACCCCGAACCCCGAGCGCGCGGTAGCTGCCGCGGCGAGGCTGTGCTATGCGCCGGTGGGTGCGGCTGAGTTGCTCGAAGAGATGCCCGACGAAGCTGTCACGAAGGTCCTTCGGACGATCATGACATCCGGGCATTTCTCGGCACTCGAACATGCGACGTACGCTTTCGCCATCGAGGGGGTCAGCAGAGCGCTGACCCACCAACTCGTCAGACATCGGCTGGCGAGCTACAACCAGCAGTCGCAGCGGTATGTCTCCTACGACTCGGCCCCGGAGTTCATAGTCCCGCCGGCGGTCGAGCACGATCCGGCGGTGCGCGAGAGGTTCCTCGGAGCTTGCGACGCGGCGTTTCGGGCATATCGTGAGCTCATCGAGGCAGGGTTGTCCCCAGAGGACGCCCGCTACCTCCTGCCCAACGCCATGGAGACGAAGATCGTCGTGAGCATGAACATCCGTGAGCTTCTACACTTTTTCGAGCTTCGCTGCTGCAAGAGGGCGCAATGGGAGATCCGGGAGTTGGCATCTCGTATGCTTCAACTTGCCGAAGCGACCGCACCTTACATCTTCATGGATGCGGGCGCATCTTGCAGGCGCGGTGCCTGCCGCGAGGGCAAGATGACTTGCGGTTCACCATACGAGAGAGCACCCAGACGTGACTGAGGAATGCGCAGTACGGAAGGTCACCCACACCCACATCGGTGGCCAGGCGGTCATCGAGGGTGTCATGATGCGCGGCAAGAAGAACTGGGCGGTGGCGGTTCGTGCTCCCGATGGCTCGATCCACGTCGAGGACCACGATCTCAAGACCGCTGTCGACACACACCCCTGGCTTGGTCGACCGGTGATCCGTGGGATGTGGGGCTTTTGGGAGACCATGGCCTTAGCGATGAAGGCCTTCCATGTGTCGAGCACTTTGTTCGGCGACGATGAAGGTGAGAAGCTCGGCACCAAGGAGATCATCTTTGCCATGGCACTAGGGATCGGTCTGGCGGTGGTGCTCTTCATCGTGCTCCCTGCCACGCTCACCAACTGGATGGTTGGTTCGGTCACCGAGAGGTCGTTCACTTGGAACTTCGTCGACGGGCTGATACAGATCGCTGCATTCATAGTCTACATCGTGGCAATCAGTCGGATGGAGGACATCCAGAGGCTGTTCGCCTATCACGGTGCCGAACACAAGACCATACACGCCTACGAACGCGGACTTCCGCTGGACGCTGCGGTCATCCAATCGCATTCGACCAAGCACGTGCGGTGCGGTACGTCGTTCATGTTGATGGTCATGATCATCGCGCTTCTCGTGTACTCGGTCCTGCCCTACGCTACGATCATCCAGTTCCTCGGAGTAGAGGGGCGCATACCTGAGCTCGCCGTCACCATCATCGTGCGCCTCATGTGTCTGCCGCTGATCGCAGGGGTCGCCTACGAGATCATCAAGTGGGCTGGTAATCACTCCGATCAGCCGGTGGTCCGTACCCTCATGGCTCCGGGGCTTGCGCTTCAGAAGATGACGACCCGTGAGCCGGATGAGCAGATGATCGAGGTGGCCGTAGCAGCGATGCAGCGGGTCATCGACCGCGAAAAGGCCATGGCGACGTAGATGCCGATCGCGGATAGCCTCAAACCCAGAGCCAGCGCAAACACTCAGCTGGCGCTGGCTGCGACCGTATGGACGCTGGCCGCGATCATCTTGGGAGCCAGGGGCATCTCCTGGATACCTGCCGAGGCGATCTGGCTGGTTGCGACGCCTGTGGCTGTGGGACTCGGGTTACTCAAAGCACACTTCCTGCTCGATCCGTTGGCCCGTCGGATGACCGAGCGGATAGTGGCCCGCGGCCGGGACAGATGCGCAGGCGGATTCTTCCCCTGGCAGTCCTGGTTGATGATCGTCGTCATGATGTCGGCGGGACATGCTCTGAGGTTGACGGCGATACCTCGACCGTTACTGGGCCTCGCATACGTGCTCATCTCGGCGGCTTTGCTTTGGGCGACGCGCATCTATTGGAGCGGCGTGAGGGGTCTTGCCCAGTGATCTTGGCCGCAGCGGCGCGCGCCGGAGCGCCACACGCTTTGGTAGAGTGTGGTAGGTTCAGGAAGGCTTCAGTTTTGTCGGCGATTGAGGGACGAGAAGGTACCCATCACCCATGCGCGAGAAACTTCGACTGATACTCGACGGCTATCAGGATCTCACAGAGCGGCTAGGCGACCCTGTCGTCATAGCCGACCAGAAAGAATACACACGCCTCGCCAAGGAGCATCGGTCCAGGCAGCCGTTGGCTACCAAGGCGCAGGAGTACCTAGAGGCTGTCGACCGACTTGAGCAGGCCAAGCAAGTTCTGGCCGAGGCGAGTGACCCCGAACTCAAAGAGATGGCCGCCGAGGAGATCGCGGACATCGAGCAGGAGATGCCTGCGCTTGAAGAGGACATCAAGCTGATGTTGCTTCCCGGCGACCCCAACGATGAGAAGGACATCATCGTCGAGATCAGGGCCGGCGCCGGTGGTGACGAGGCTGCGATCTTCGCTGGCGACCTCTACCGCATGTACACCCGGTACGCCGAGAGCCAGAGATGGTCAGTCGATGAGATCGACGTGAGCGACAGCGAGACCGGTGGGTTCAAGGATGTCTCTTTCAGGATCCGCGGGGACAAGGTGTACTCAAAGATGAAGTTCGAATCAGGTGTGCACCGCGTCCAGCGGGTGCCGGCGACCGAGTCCCAGGGGCGTATCCACACATCGACCGCTACCGTGGCCGTACTGCCTGAGGCCGAAGACGTCGAGATCGAGATCAACGCGAACGATCTTCGCATCGATGTCTACCGAAGCAGTGGACCGGGAGGGCAGTCCGTGAACACGACTGACTCGGCGGTTCGGATCACTCACCTGCCTACGGGGCTGGTAGTCCAGTCGCAGAACCAGAAGTCCCAGCTCCAGAACCGAGAATCGGCACTGAGGGTTCTTCGGGCACGCCTGCATCAGGCAGAGATCGAGCGGCAGCAGGCAGAACTCGGTTCACAGCGCAGAAGCCAGATCGGCTCCGGCGACAGGTCGGAGAAGATCCGCACCTACAACTACCCGCAGGATCGCGTGACGGACCACAGGATCGGCATGACCGTCCACAACATCCCGGGGATCATGGCGGGAGACATCGCCACCCTCATCGACAACCTCGCGGCTGCGGATCGGGCTCAGCGGCTTTCCGCCGCCGAGTGAGGCCGGGGCTGTAAGCGGTGTCGAGCGAACAGCGACAGTGGACGGTAGGCGAAGCGCTTCGATGGATGGCCGACTTCCTCGGCGATAAGGGCGATGAGCATCCCAGGCGAAGCGCCGAGTGGATACTCTCTGCGGCCACGGGACTGACCCGCACGGAGATATACGCTTACCACGACAGGCCACTTACCCCTGCCGAGAGAATCGAAGTGCGCGAGGCGCTCAAGGGCCGCGCGAATGGGCTGCCGCTCCAATATCTGAGCGGCGAGATGCCGTTTCGGCGCATCGTACTCAAAGTCGAGAGGGGGGTGTTCATTCCGCGCCCCGAGACCGAGGTCCTCGTCGAGGAGGGCCTGGAATTCCTCGCGAAGGAGGGGGTCGCGGATCCGGTGGTGCTGGATCTGTGCACCGGCTCGGGTTGCATCGCATGCTCGGTCGCGCGCGAGCACAGCGATGCTAGGGTGTGGGCTGTCGATCTCTCGCCGGACGCTGTAAGGGTCGCCACGGCGAACGCCGAGCGGCTGGGCGTAGGCGATCGGGTCACGGTCCTTCTCGGCGACTTGACCGGGCCACTACCGCCCGAACTCAAGGGGCAGGTGGACCTTATCCTCGCCAACCCTCCATATGTCCCTACTGCCGATATGGCGGCGTTACCCCGCGAAATCCTCGACTACGAACCGCCGCTGGCCCTCGATGGTGGCGACGATGGCCTCGCTGTTGCTGATAGGATCGTATCGGAGGCCGTGCAGTGGTTGCGACCCGGCGGGCTACTCGCAATGGAGCTCGACGAGAATAAAGTACAAGATGCCGCTCGGACTATGGATATTTGGCTCGATGGGAGTAGAATCAGAAGTGACCTCACCGGGCGGGATCGGTTCGCTGTAGGCGTCCGCAGGTGAGGTTGGGTTGTCATACTGGCGATGAACGGAGGCGATCGTCATGAGCAAGGTGTATCGCATAGACCAGGAGGACCCCTCCGCGGAAGTCATCAATCTCGCCGCCACGGTTCTAAGGGACGGCGGGATTGTTGTTTTTCCGACGGAGACCGTCTACGGCATAGGCGCTTCGGCGCACTCCTGCTTCGGTCCGCATGAGATCTTCGACATCAAGGTCCGGCCGCTCGACCGGTTCCTGCCATGGCTGGTCGAGGACGACGATGCCTTGCTAGACACGTATGGGGTGGATGTTCCCGAGTACGCCCACAATCTCGCCAAGATGCTTTGGCCGGGTGCCCTCACCCTTATCGTGAAGGCTTCCGAGAGGGTCGGAAAGGACTTCAGGGCTGCCGACGGCACAGTGGCACTCAGAAGCCCGGACCACATGATCGTCAGAGCTCTCATCCACGCTTCTGGCGGTCCGCTGATCGCAACCAGTGCGAATACGACCGGCACCGCCGCACCACATGACTTCACCTCCATCGAGGATCGGATCATCGCGGCCGCGGACGTGGCGCTCGATGGTGGCGAGACCCGCCATCAGCAGCCTTCCACGACCGTCGACTGCACCGGCCCTGCACCCGTGATCCTTCGGCAAGGTGCCATCGAGGCCGACGTCATCATGTCGGTTGCAGCCGGGGGCGCATGATGCGGGTAGCCATCGGTAGCGACCACGCCGGTTTCGAGCAGAAGACGAGCCTTCGCCGCCATCTTGAAGAGCTCGGGCATGAGGTGACCGACATAGGTCCGGACTCCGATGCCGCGTCCGTGGACTACCCCGACTTCGCCGAGAAGGTCGGTGGTTTGGTCGCCTCGGGCGATGTCGATCGCGGAGTGCTGGTGTGCGGCACCGGGATCGGGATGGCGATGGCGGCCAACAAGATCGACGGAGTGCGGGCTGCCAATGTCTTGGATGTGGACTTCGCGCGCTTGTCGCGGGAGCACAACGACGCAAACGTAGTCGCGGTCTCGGGCAGATTCGTCTCCGCCGAGGCTAACGCACAGATCATCGATGCCTTCCTGGAGACCGAATTCCTCGGCGATCGTCATACTAGGCGGGTGGAGAAGATCAACGCCCTTGAGGGCGAGTAGCGAGAATCGCTCAGGGGTATGGCAGGACCGCATGGTTTGGAGTAGCATGGCCACTTCACACGACGCAGATTGGAGCTTTCGCGCATGACTTTGAGGTACATCCCCAGGCAG
>DBEG01000137.1 GCA_002293965.1 Actinobacteria bacterium UBA912
AAAGAGGTGTAAACTTCGCCAAGAACCACCCATGGTGAGGTAGCAGCCCGGATCCAGGGCTGGTATGGCATGTCGGTCGTCAAGAAAGGAGCGGTGAATGGCCGCAAAAGAAGGATACTGTGTAAAGTGCAAGGAGAAGCGTGAGATCAAAGACGCCCAGGCGATCGTCATGAAGAACGGGCGTCCCGCCACGCAGGGGCTATGTCCGTCCTGTGGGACCAAGATCTTCAAGATCGGCAAGTCCTAGGGACTCGGGCACCAACAAGAGTTCGATACCGAGTGCGCCCGGCTTCCAATGGTGGTCGGGCGCACTCATCATCGGCGGTTCTAAAACCGCTCTCCACTGAAAGCAGGCAGAGGGCATGAACGTCATCGTAGTCGGATGTGGCCGAGTGGGCTCCCAGCTGGGCACGCTACTCTCGGTCGAGGGTCACAATGTAGTGGTGATCGACAAGGACCCTGAGTCGTTCAATCGGCTTGGTGGTGGTTTCAACGGTATCACCATCAAGGGATACGGCTTCGACGAGGATATCTTGGAAGAGGCTGGCATCCGGGATTGTGATGCGTTCGCGGCTGTGACCAACCTGGACAACACCAACCTGATGGCTGCCGAGGTGGCGCGGAAGATATTCGGTGTGCCTCACGTGGTAGCGCGTCTATACAATCCCGTGCGCGAACGCACCTACATGCAGCTCGGTTTGGACTACGTGTGTGGAACCACCCTGGTCGCCGAGACACTGTTGGATAAGATCATGGCAGGTCACGGGCACCACATCACCAATCTCGGCGATGTGGAGGTCATCAACTTCAAGGCCAGCCCCAAGGTCGACGGACTCACTGTCAGTGCGATCGAGATCAAGCATCAGTTCCGTATCGCCGCTGTTGCCAGGGGAGACGCCATGAGCATCCCGGGTCCAGACATGACTCTTCGGACAGGCGACGTGGTGTTGGCCTCGATCAAAGAGGAAGCATTCCACAAAATCTCCGATTTCATGGAGGACTGATCGTGTACATCGTGATAAACGGTGGGGGAAAAGTGGCGGCGTACCTAGCCAAGACCATGCTCGACTCCGGCCATCGGGTCGCCGTGATCGAAAAGCGGGCGGCTGTTGCCGAAAAACTCGCTGCCGAACTCCCGAAAGACGCCCTGATCATCGTGGGCGACGGGTGCGACGCGCAGTTCCAGGAAGACGCCGGAGCATCTCGAGCGGACATCTTCATCTCGGCAACCGGCGATGATGACGACAATCTCGTCGCATGCCAGCTGGTGAAAGTGGCCTTCGGCGTTCCAAGAGTGCTGGCGAGGGTGAACAGTCCCAAGAACGAGCGGATCTTCAACGCCCTTGGAATAGAGGCGATCTTCTCCACGTCAATCATCTCTCGGATGATTGAAGAAGAAGCCACCATCGGCGATATTCGGACCTTGTTGGCGCTTCGGCGCGGGAAGATGGCGATCGTAGAGATCGAACTGCCCGTGGATCGATGCGTTGTATGCAACAAGGAGGTCTCCGCTTTGAATCTACCCGACGACTGCGTACTGATGGCGATCATCAGGGGGGATGACGATGTCATCACGGTGCGGGGGGATACCAGACTGCAGCCGGGCGACACGGTCATCGCCTTCACCAACGTCGAGCGCGAGCGTGCGTTGAGGAAGGCGCTCATCGGGGAGTAGGCAAGGTGTGATCGCGCCAGCTTGCGATTTGCGAACGGGGCTTTCGAAACGCTACAATCCCAAGATTATGCGGGCATAGCTCAGTTGGTAGAGCGACAGCTTCCCAAGCTGTAGGTCGCGGGTTCGAGACCCGTTGCCCGCTCCAAATAGTGATAAAGGACTGCGGATGCGGTCCTTTATTGTTTGTATGGGATACATGAACATCCGGTCATCACTTTCCTCGGCCGTTCGTCGGAGACGGGATGACAGATGTAGTACGATATGCGAACATACGTACGTATCAAGCTGTTCATCGCCCCTCGATGATAGATAGAAGGAGGAGCGATGATGTCTTGGAGATTGTTCAGCGCATTAGTGATCGTTTCGATTTGGGCGAGCTTAGCAGGCACCCAAACGGCCCTGGGAGCTCCCCTATCTGCGCCTTTCGAAGTCCTGTTGGGCTACGAGTCATCCTATTCGCAAGGGGGGAGGAGTGTTGTACACAGGGGAGTGGATCTGTCCGCCTCGGAGGGAGACACTGTCAGCTCACCGCTGGCTGGAATAGTCTCTTTCGCCGGGAGAGTGCCGGTACCTGGGGGTGGTAGCAGGAATGTGGTTACGATTGAATTCGGGGATGGGCTCAGAATCACCTTGTTGCCACTCGATCGAATAACCGTCAAGTTGGGACAACGGGTCTCCCATGGCGAGAGAATCGGCGAAATCGCTGTCGTTACGGGGGAATCTACGCCCGCACCGCACTTGCACGTCAGTGTCCGGAGGGGCGAGGCGTATATAGACCCGATGCCGTTCCTCCCGGTTCAGACAGCGATGATCGTCCAGCCGGAGGATGTCCTGCAGCAAGCTCTCGCCCCAGACGTCACCACGGAACCCCAGGCATCGCCACAGCCGACGAGAGCAACAGCGCCACAAGCGTCACCGCAGGCGGCGAGCGTGACACTCCCTCAGGAGGTGCCCCAGACGGCCATACAAACAGGCCAGCGTATCGTAACTTCAGCCCTCCCGAACGGTCTTCAGAATGCGGCGCCGACGTTGTCGAAGACAAGTGACGGAGCGACACATGGAAATCCATTGATCGGGGCTATGGAGGCCCTGGGTGCGGAGAGAGCAAATCCAGAGGCGCGTAGCTTGAATAGCCCCAGCGAAGGCGGCTTCCAGCGCGCGGTGAGTGAATCTGAAGCCTTTAGGCAGGGCGTAAAGCAGTCAACCCAGCTGCCGATATCGGAGGCTGGTTTGGTGATAGTGGCCATTGCCGCGCTGATCGGTCTGATGCCGATAGTGCGCAGTGGCATAGAGGCGAGCACAGAAGACACCAGTATCTCGACGAGTGAGCAATTTGCAGCCGCGGTCGGTCGATGATACACTTCTCAGGCTCATTTCCTGCTCCGGACGGATGCCTTCCAGATCCGGGGCCAAGATGCCCAGAGGAGGTGAAACATGAAGGCTTATGAACTTATGCTATTGCTCAATCCTGTTCTCGAAGAAGAGGCGCGTGAAGCTGCCCTCGAGAAGATCCAGGGACTGATTTCTGCCAACGGCACGATCGACTCCGTCGATCAGTGGGGCAAGAGACGTCTTGCATTCGAAATCGACAAATTCTCAGAAGGGGATTATGTCGTGCTGGACTTTCGGGCTGAGCCGACGGCAATCGCCGAGATCGACCGCGTGCTGCACATTACAGATCCAGTAGTGCGATACATGCTGGTACGTCGAGAAGACAAAGATCGACTGCCGGCCTGATCGCCACCGGACCGAAACAACGGTGCGTGGACGATAAGGAGATTCAGATGAGCATCAACCGTGTGGTTCTGACAGGAAATTTGACAAGGGATCCGGAGTTGCGGTCGACGGCCAGCGGGATGGCGGTTCTCAAGATGGGCGTTGCAGTCAACGATCGTCGCAAGAACCAGCAGACCGGAGAGTGGGAAGACGTTCCGAACTTCGTCGATGTGACTGTGTTCGGATCAAGGGCAGAGGCCCTCACTCGGTTCTTGTCGAAGGGATCGAAGATCGCTGTCGAAGGTAAATTGCGGTGGTCCTCATGGGAGACGCCCCAGGGCGAGAAGCGCTCGAAGCTTGAGGTCGTAGCCGATGACATCGAGTTCCTCTCTCCCAGAGATGGCGGGGCGGCGGCGAGCTCTCAGTCGAGCAGTCCAGAGAGTTTTGAGTCCAAGCCTTTGGCGGACGACGAGATTCCATTCTGACAAGGCAACAAAGATCAAAGGTTCGAGCAATCACTCGACAGAGAATAGTGTTTCCGAAAGGAGGTTCAGGAATATGTCCGATTATGCGAGGAAGCCAAGACGCAAGTACTGTGCGTTCTGTAAGGACAGTGTCGAGTACATCGACTACAAAGATGTCAACATGATTCGCAAGTTCATGACGGATCGGGGCAAGATCAAGCCTCGACGGGTGTCAGGCAATTGCGCTCAGCATCAGCACGTGCTCGCGACAGCAATAAAGAGGGCTCGGGAAATGGCGCTGGTTCCATATGCCGTTCCGGTCATCAGCGGAAGAGTGGACAGCAGAGGGCGCAGGTAACCAGGTCAAATGTCTGGCACACGCAGGATCAGCGAAGCTGTGATGCTCTCCCTTTCTTGTTTAGGGGGAGCGATATTGGCGATACCGGCTCCGTTCATCGGTCTCCCCTTGAGTGCTGCCGCACTTTCGGGTCTGATCTATCGGGGGCGGAGCATCGTAGCGACTACGGTGACAGTATTCTGCGTGGTGGTCATGGGGTTGATTATGCCTCCAAGCGCAGTAATGGTTGCCGTTGCACTAGGATCGACGTTCGTGGCAATCGGTGCTCTTCGTAGGTATCACGTGTACACAGTAGCGTTGCTGTATGTGCCGACGATAGCCTTTGCACTAGCGTCACGAGACCTTGCAGTGGCCTGGCTATCTGGCTTGACGGTCTCGGAGCACTTCCAGCTATCCATGGATGTGGCCCGGGAAGTGGTTCCGGCGGCAGCGTCCCAAGAGGTGTTCGGAGCCGAGGTTATCAACCAGATGATCCAAGTTCTGCCCGCACTCTATCTGCTGACCGCAGCGGTATCGGTGATACCCACGCTCTTTGTAGTTCGATGGGTTGCGCGTAGGGCCAAGATGCAGTTGGCCGAAACGCCTTCCATCGACAGGCTAGACTTGAGTCCGCATGTGCTTTGGCCACTCGTCATCGCGGTGGCAGTAGGTGCGGCGGGACAGCTATGGGCAGAGATGGCGAACCCGCTCGAGACGGTGGCGCTCAACCTGCTTTTTGCGGTGCGCATGGTACTGTTCATTCAGGGATTCGCAGTGATTGCGGCCTTGGCGAAGCGCCTCGGCGCAACAAAGACGAGTAAGGTGCTGGTGGTGATTCTGGCACTACTGGCAGAGGGTCCATTCCTGCTGGTAAGTATTTTGGGCTTTCTGGACTTCTGGCTCAATTTCCGGAAGTTGAACAGAGACGGAGTCGAAGGCCCAGGCACTGAGCAGGCCAGCAAGTAGCGAGCATAGATCGAGCCAGTGGCAGGAACGGGCAATCCGAGTTTCAAACATTGAATCTGAAAAGGAAGTGAACAAATGAAAGTCATCCTACTGGAAGAAGTCAAAGGGAAGGGCGGCGAAGGCGATGTTATCGAAGTCGCTCGCGGGTTCGCAGTCAACTACCTACTTCCCAACAAGATGGCCATTGAAGCTACCAGTGGCAACTTGAAGCAACTGGAGCAGAGAATGAGGAGCATCCGCCAGCGGGAGGAAGCTCGTGTCGGTGAAGCAACCGCTTTGGTCGACTCGCTCGAGGGCAAGGAGATCGTGATTACGGTCAAGGTAGGAGATGGCGGGCGGCTTTATGGCTCAGTTACTCCTCAGGCAATCGCCGACGCTGTTGAATCACAGCTTGGCGTCGTCGTTGACCGCAGAAGGATCGACCTCAGCGGCCAGATCAAGGAAGTTGGCGAATATGAGGTTCTCGTTCAGGTTTACCGGGACATCGCGGCGCATCTGAAGGTCCAAGTGACTGGCGAATCGGCCCATGGTGCCAAGGTCGCCTCGGCACCTCAGCCGACCGCAGAGGAAGAGCCTGATGTGTCCGCTGCCGATGAGGCTGTTGAAGAAGCCCGGGGCACAGATGCTGCGACCGAAGAGGACGACAAGCAATAGCCAGAAGAAGGGGACGCCCCTTCGCTCGCCACATCAAAGGCCTGTGCGGGTGACAAAAAGGTCTTTGATGTGGCGGGATGGCATATCAGTTGTGCTCCGATAGAATGAAGCCGAAGGCAAATTTCGACATTGGAGAGACTAGGTGGCAGAGCGCACCACACGTGAAAGGGAAGCAGCTGGGGGGACCCCGATGAAGCTGGTTCCGCCGCACAACAATGAGGCGGAGCAGGCCATTTTAGGGTCCATGTTCCTCTCCAAGGGGGCGGCTGAGGTAGGCCTTACCCTCCTCAACGAGGAAGACTTCTATAGACCGGCCCACAAGAAGATATTCGCCGCCGTGGCTCACCTGCACAATGCGAACATCCCTGTAGACCAGGTCAGCGTCGCGGATAGACTCGAGGCAGCAGGCGAGCTGGAGAAGATCGGCGGAAAGTCGTATCTGATCGATATCACCCAGACGGTCCCAACGGCAGCGAATGCCAGCCGATACGCCGAAATCGTCGCTCGTACATCGATGCTTCGGGCACTCATCGGCGCCGCTTCCAAGATCACTCAGATGGGATACGATGCGCCGGATGATCTGCGCGAGGCGGCTGCCGAGGCGGAGCGTCTGATATTCGAGGTGACCAACAAAAGGATATCCGGCAACTTCCGCGCCATCGAAGAGCTTCTAGAAATCTCGTTCAAGCAGTTGGAGGAGTTGTTCGAGCGACAGGAGCACATCACAGGTGTTCCTACAGGGTTCGACGATCTCGATAAGGTGCTCGCCGGATTGCACAGGGGCGATCTCATCATCCTCGCGGCCCGCCCCTCGGTAGGAAAAACCGCACTTGCGCTCAACATCGCTGTCAATGCGGCCGCGAAGGGCAAGGCGGCCGTCGCCCTTTTCAGCTTGGAGATGTCGGCAGAGCAACTCATCCAGAGAGTGCTGTGCTCGGAAGCCCGAATCAACTCCCAGGATGTGCGGACCGGGTATATCAAGGACGCCGACTGGGGCAAGATCCACGGCGCAATGGGGCGACTCGCGGAACTCGATCTATTCGTTGATGACACGCCAGCGACATCGATCCTCGAGATCCGCGCGAAGGCACGGCGCCTGTTGCGTGACAAGAAGGAGGGGCTCGTCATCGTCGATTACCTGCAGCTTATGCAGCCCCAGCATCGCCGCTCTGACAATCGTCAGACCGAGATCGCTGAGATCAGCCGAGGACTGAAGATCCTCGCAAAGGAGCTCAAAGTACCGGTGTTGGCTCTGTCACAGCTATCCCGCGCGGTCGAACAGCGAGCAGGAAAGCGACCACAACTGTCCGACCTGCGCGAATCCGGGGCCATCGAGCAGGATGCCGACGTTGTCATGTTCATCGACCGCAACGTCGATCCGCGCAACCAAAGTGAAGAGGATGAGGGGCGACCTGGTCCGGGCATCGCAGAGATCATCGTGGCCAAGCACCGTAACGGCCCGACGGGATCGGTCAAACTGGTCTTCAATGACTCATATACGAAGTTCAGCAACTACACGGACAAGATGCCCTAGGTCCAGGGGGCCGAGAGATCCATGACAGAGCGCCATGACGTAGTCATAGTGGGAGCCGGGCCGGCTGGAATCTTCGCCGGACTGGAGTTGGCTCAAACCGGCGTGGAGCGTATCCTCATCGTCGAGAAGGGGCCAGATCTCCAACAACGCAATTGTCCCGCGCGAGAGGGAGGATGCGCAGGATGTCCTTCCTGCAACATCATGTGCGGCTGGGGCGGGGCGGGGGCCTTCTCGGACGGGAAACTCACTTTGACCGGCGAGGTCGGTGGCTGGCTGGGGGATTACGTCGGCAGGGAGGCCCTCGAGGAGTTGATCGGCGAGACGGACATGCGCTGGAGTGAGTTCGGCGAGAAGGTCGATTCCGTCGACCCGGATGCCGAGACCATCACGCGACTCAGTCGTGCAGCGACCCTGGCCGAGATGACCCTGACGCCAATGCGTATCCGCCACCTTGGGTCGGACAGGTCGCCCGGGTTCCTTGGTGCTATGCGCGAGCGACTGGAAGAACAAGGCGTCAAGGTCAGGACGCGATGTCCGGCGCGCAAAGTGGTCACATCTGCCGGGCGAGTTTCGGGGATCGAACTCTCCGACGGAGAGATCATCGAGGCGGATGCCGTGATCGTTGCGCCAGGCCGAGAAGGCGCGGAGTGGTTGCTTCGGCAGGCACAGGATCTGGGGATATCGGTTTCCAACAACGCGGTGGACATCGGGGTGCGGGTAGAGTGCCCGGCTCCGGTCATGGAGCCTCTGACGGACCATCTGTACGAGGCGAAGCTGTCATATTTCTCGCGATCCTTCGGGGACAGGGTGCGGACCTTCTGCATGAACCCCTATGGCGAGGTGACCACCGAACACTACGGTGACGTTCTGACCGTCAACGGCCACTCCCTTGCAGGCGAGAAGACGGCGAACACCAACTTCGCCGTGCTGGTCAGCCATAGTTTCACAGAGCCTTTCCGCGAGCCGATCACATACGGGCGCTCGATTGCGCGGCTGGCTAACCTCCTGGGCGAGGGAATCTTGGTTCAACGTTTGGGCGACCTGAGGGCCGGGCGGCGCTCGACGCCTAAGCGGCTACAAGAATCCATCTTGGTACCCACGCTGTCCTCGGCGACTCCAGGGGATCTTGCAGCGGTACTCCCTTACCGACACCTGACGAACATCCTCGAGTTCCTTGAAGCACTTGATGAGCTCACTCCGGGAGTGGCGGCCCCTTCGACCCTGCTTTACGGCGTGGAAGTCAAGTTCTACTCATCGCGCCTCGAGCTGGACTCCGACCTCATGACCAAGGTCGACGGTTTGTTCGCGATAGGGGACGGTGCGGGTGTGACCCGGGGCCTGGTGCAGTCGAGCGCAAGCGGTATCGTTGCAGCAAGAGGGGCTATTCGCCTTTTGCGGGATCGCTAGGGTCTAAGACGATGCGGCGAACGCTGCGTCTCGGCAGCCACTTCGCTCTGGTCTTATGACCCCCTCTCCGGCATACTATGTCGGTGCTTGCCTATAGCGAGCGCATGAGCATTCGCCGTAGGACGGTCGAATGCCCGGCCTGGGAGCGGCGAAGAGGATCCGCGGGGCCGACACACTCCAAGGAGTTAATTGGATGCCCGGAATCGTGTTGGTTGGTGCACAGTGGGGCGATGAGGGAAAAGGCAAGATTACCGATCTCATCGCGGATGATTTCGATTATGTGGTCCGCTTCCAAGGGGGCAACAACGCAGGGCACACGGTGATCCACGGCGATCGCACCCTGAAACTACATCTGATTCCAAGCGGGATCATGTATCCGAACATCACGCCAGTGATCGGGAACGGATGCGTCATCGACCCAAAGGTCCTCCTGCAGGAGATGGACGGCCTTGAGCAGGACGGCTTGTCTACCCGCAAGCTGCTGATCAGCTCCAATGCGCATCTGATCATGCCCTATCACCGCGACCTGGACCAGGCGAGTGAACACAGGCTCGGCTCTCTGGAGATCGGAACGACCAGGCGCGGCATCGGGCCGGCCTACATGGACAAGGCTTCCAGGATGGGAATCCGCGTCCAGGACCTCACAGATGAAGGCATCTTCCGCAAGAAGATAGAAGCCGCTTTGCATGAGAAGAACGACATCCTGGAGAAGGTTTATGGCTTGCCCACGTACACGGTGGAGCAGATAGCCGACGAGTACCTCGTATACGGCGAGCGCATCAAGCCCCACATCGAGGACACCTCATTGACGATCAACAAAGCGCTCGATGCCGATCAGTGGGTACTCTTCGAGGGTGCACAGGGAACGTTGCTCGACTTGGATCACGGGACCTACCCGTTCGTCACAAGCTCGAGTCCTATCGCGGGAGGCGCCTGCACCGGAGTCGGGGTTGGTCCTCGGCGAATAGACCGAGTGCTGGGGATTGCCAAGGCATACATCACGCGTGTGGGATCGGGTCCGTTCCCGACGGAACTTGGTGACGCGATTGGGCGTCGGTTGATCGAGGTGGGCCACGAGTACGGAACGACCACCGGCCGAGAGAGGCGTGCCGGCTGGTACGATGCCCTGATCGTGAGATACGCAGTCAGGGTCAGCGGAATCACGGACCTGATCCTCACCAAGCTCGATGTGCTTTCGGCACTCGAAACCATCAAGGTCTGCGTGGCTTACGAATACGAGGGTCGTCGCTACACCGAGCTTCCTGATCACCAGAGCGTATTCCACCACGCCAAGCCGGTCTATGAAGAGATCCCGGGGTGGAATGCGGATATCACGGGGTGCCGGAACATCGAGGAGCTTCCGCGAGAGGCCCGAGACTACATCTCCATGATTGAGGATCTAGCAGACGTCCCGGTGGCTATGATTGCAGTCGGGCCGAGTCGCGAGCAGACAATCATGAGGCGTTGGCAACCTCGCTAAGGGCGTCGAGATTGGGGATGGAGGGCTCAGTTACTCTACGACAAGGGCGGTCAACGGTTTCTGATGACGTGATTGCGGTGAACAGAGGCGAAAAATGGGGAAGACAAAAGAATAGGTTGACTTCAAGTAAATAGGAATCAATACTAAATAGGAATCTTTGGGGTTGAGTTGTGTGAATCATCAAGTGTGCAAGGTAGAGGAGCAATTCCGAGCGATGGTTGAGGCACTTCGCGCCAATGGCTTGAAAGTGACCCATCAACGGACGGAGATCATTCGGGAGATCGTTCAGACGAAGGACCACCCGGATGTCGAGACTATCTGCCGTCGGGTAAGAGGTCGGATCCCTGCAGTCTCGCTGGACACTGTGTATCGAACGATCTCGGCGTTGTTTGAAAGGGGCTTGATCAACAGGATCATGGTTGATGCAAAACGGGCCAGATATGATGCTGATGTAACACGTCACAATCACTTTGTGTGTGACACTTGTGGGCGTATCGTGGACATCGACAGCACAGGCAGAGGGGGATGCAGGGCGTCTGACAAGCTGTCGGAGGTCGGAGTCGTCGAGCGGGTCGAGGTGTTGTTCCGCGGTAAGTGCATACACTGTGTCGCCGACCAAGAGTGACGGAAAAGGGCTTTGATGAGGCGAGACACGGGTTCACTTACTAGAACCTCGCGGGGAGCGTTTGCGGTACTGCTGTTGATGGTTGTTGGGTTGGCGGTACCGAGCATAGCACTTGCCGAGGGGCAGCCGGTTGACGAGGGCATCCACACCTCGGATAGGTTCACGCCTGCACAGGGATGTGCCTGTCACGCCGAGTTCGTCAGCCAGTGGGGGATGTCCCTGCACAGTCAGGCGTCCTTCAATCCGACATTCGAGGCAAAGCTCGATGAAGCCGAGCCGGCTACCCGGGAACTGATCGAGGACTTCTGCCGCAGTTGCCACGGACCCGTAGCGTACATGACCGGAGAGCTGGGCATGGCCGCCGAGGATATGACTGGCGCTTCGGCGGATTCAATCGGTTGCTCGTTCTGTCATCAGGTCACTGGCACCGATGAACCGATTGCGAACCTATCGCAAAGAGTCGAAGCTGATGGAGTCTACCGAGGGGGCCTCGACGACCCTCAGGCGCCACATCCCGCAAGGACATCAGAGTTCCACCGGTCGGCCGAGTTCTGCGGCGGATGCCATAACGTCAACCATCCTGTGAACGGCTTGGCCTTGGAGGCCACCTACACTGAATGGCTGAACAGCCCGCAGGCCGAGGAGGGCATCACTTGCCAGGACTGCCATATGAGCGAGGCTCCCGGGGTGGTCGGCCCGACTCCGGGTAGAGTGGCGGCGATGGGACCTGAGCGCGAGGAGATTCACAGGATGACCTTCTGGGGAGCCCATGTCGAGCGGGGCAATGCTGATGCGGCGGTCCAGATGCTGCGTGCCGCGGCCACGCTGACAGTCGAGGTGCCTGACGTGCTTGCAGAAGGCCCGGGCGAGGGCGTTGTCCAGGTGACCAACTCCGGTGCCGGTCACTATCTGCCGACCGGACTCACCGACGTGCGTCAGATGTGGCTCGAGGTGCTGGTTGTCGATGCGCAAGGCACCGAGACCGAGATCGCCAGGCAGGCGTTCGGGACCGTGTTCAAGGATGCGGAAGGCCAGTATCCCGCGCAGATCTGGGATGCAGTCGCCGTCCAGTCGGACATCAGGGTGCCCCCGATGGAGTCCGTCCCCGTCACCTTCACCGCTTCACTACCGGAGGGTGCAGAGTCCGGGACCATCGTTGCACGTCTGAAGTACACCTCGATAACGGACAAGCTTGCCGAGGCGGCCGGTCGCGAGAATCCGGTCACCTTGATGTCGGAGATCAGCCAGCCGATCTATGCGAGTCCTGAGGCCAAGCAGGCTGCTGAGCGTGTCGACGGCGGACTGATGGGAATCGACACGGGCACCTTGGCCATGGCGCTAGGTGCGCTGGTGGCCGTCGTAGCGGCAGCTATCGGTATCCTGGTGCTTCGCAAGAGGAAGAGTGCGGGAGCGTAAGGCGCTCGAGCAGGACCCGTTGGGCTTCGCGGATGGCGACTGCAGGCTCCGCTTCGGCGTTTAGACACAGCTTGAGCGCGATCGCGGTTGCGAACGCACACCCCGTGCCCCTGGGGTCCCCGACTTCTGCGATGTGCGGATGCTCGAGTACCTCCACCGTACCCTCAGGGGTCCCGAGGATATCTGCCGAGAGGCCCGCATCGAGCCGCACGCCGGTTATCAGCACGCGGGTTCGCAACGCGGCTGCAAGCTCGAGGCACGCCTGCTGCGCTTCGGCGGGGGAGGTGATCGGGTGGCCCAGCATCGCTGCGGCCTCCTGCTGATTGGGAGTCACTAGGTCGCAGTGGGCGGCGAGTGCGAACAGGTCGCTAGGCTCGCCCGCGAAGAGCGCCCCACCCGAGGTGCTCGCGAGCACGGGGTCGAGGATTACGGGGCCGACTTCGGTGAGGAGCAGGAACCCGCGGATGATCTCGGCGTTCTCGGCGGAGGCGACAGCCCCGATCTTGACGCAGCCGATGGGGCCGTCCTCGGCGATTGCGGCTAGCTGAGCGCGCAGTAGGCCCGGACTGACAGGCTCGGCGGCGAGGAACGAGCGCGAGTTCTGCGCGGTGACGGTCGTCGCCACGCAGCAGGGCGCGAACCCCAGGCGCGCCGCCACGAAGGCGTCGGCGATGATCCCCGCGCCTGCCGAAGGGTCCAACCCCCCGATGAGTAGCGCGCGCCTCAAGCGCTGGCCTCCATCTCGTTGAGCAGCGTCATCGCGCAAAGCGATCCGCACATCGAGCACTGCTTGTCGGCGCCTCCGCCGCGGGCCTCGCGCATCGCCCGGGGGCGCGTGGGGTCGAGCGCGAGCGCAAACTGCGACTCCCAGTCGAGGCTCTTGCGAGCCGCGGTCATGCGCGCATCCAGGTCGCCGGCGCCCGGAAGGCCGCGCGCGATCCCCCCGGCGTGCGCTGCGATGCGCGTGCATATCACGCCCTCGTACACGTCGGCCGCGTCAGGCAGGCACACGTGCTCCGCGCGCGTCACGTAGCAGAGGAAGTCGGCGCCAGCGAATGCG
>DBEG01000065.1 GCA_002293965.1 Actinobacteria bacterium UBA912
TCCCGGGCCTTACTAGACCCTAGAATATCACTGTACAAGGTCACCACCGACAACGGGGTGCCCAGCTCATGGGCTACCACAGCTACGAAGTCGGATTTGAGTCGGGCCATTTCCTCGGTCTTTTCTCGCAATCGAGCCTCGTTTACCTGGGCTTCTCGAGACTTTTCGGCTGCTTCGCGCAACTTTTCCTCGCCCATCCTCAGTTGTTCAGCGAGATTTTCAATGGAGGCTCCCAGTTCGCCGATCTCGTCATTACGGTCAAAGCCCAATACGATGTCGCGCTTGCCGTTGGCCAGTTGTCCAGCCGCTACCTGGATCGCCTGAATCGGTTCGATCACGGTTCTGACCGCAAGCCAAGAGAACCAGAGCGCCGATACCAACACCACCGACGCTGTGACCAGCAGTGCGACGATCATAGCTACCCCGAACGTCTCAACGAACGTGCGCTCGGCAAACATAAGACGGATTGTTCCGTAGTTCACCCCATTCATCGCGACTTGATGCTCGATATAGTGCGGGCCGAAAAGACTTTCTATAATGCCCGCAGACACCGATCGATCGCCGTCTGGGTCAAGTTCACCCAGCGTGGCCAGCACCTTTCCTGTCGCATCGGCAAACTCAATACCCCTCAAGTCCCCGCGCCCAGCGAGTGATTGCAAGGTCTCGAGCTGCCCCTGCACAGCCGGCAGGTCCCTATCCATGACCATGGGCAACACGCTCGCGGCCATGGCTCCGGCAACGTCTTCCATGTAGGTGTAACGTGCGTGATAGTCCGAGGTTACGACATACGCCCCTGCTCCCAAGCCGAGTATGATGCCGAAAAACGCCTGCCCGAGTATTGTGATTGTCACAAATCTCAGAGCAAGGGATCTTCCCTTGCCATCATCTTTTCGGGGAATGTCAATCACCGCCCGGCATTTCTCGCAGCGCGTTCATCCCGCGCAAAAAGCAGCAGCTCATTTGGAAAATCATATTCCTTCGGACTCGGCCTGGTGTACCCCCCGAGAATATCGCTGAGATCCTCGGGCTGATAAGTCGTTAGCGCTTCGATGATCTTCACTGCTTCGGCATCGCTTGTGTTCGGTGAAACCACAAAGGGCGGCATCGCGTACTCTTCAGAATAGTAAATCACGCGGAAAGAGCCCTGTGGCCACGAAGCCAACTGGCTGCGATTCGCCGAAGTCGCATCCGCCAATCCACTGATAACCCGTCTCAGATTCACGTCCTGAGTGAAGCTTTCATCAACTTCCGAGAAGAAATCTTCCGCAGATCCAAGCCCCTTTTCGTGAAGTAACCAGCGAGTGTATGCATTCCCGGGTATCGAGCCTCCAACACCCGGAGGAGAGAGCGCTAAGCGAGTACCCCGCAACTCGGAAAGGCTGGTGTAAGGGCTTTCCGAACTGACGACGAATACCGCCTGTTCGTAGGCATATCCGCCGATGATCGGTGTCGCGAGATGCGTAAGGCCCTCAGTGCGATCACGTGCTATCAGGTATGCGTACGTTGACATGAAAGCTGCATCAACCTCGGGGTTGTTTGAAAAAACATCTTCGACGCTCTCTCCGGGGGCTAGATACTTCAAGTGGACAGGTCTTCCCAGTGAGTGACTGAGATGTTGAAGCACGTCCATGTAGGAGGGCCAAGCAGCCCAGCCGCCAACAAGTCTGACCACGGCAATGGTAAGAGGTTCTCCCGCCTGATTTGTGTCTTGGGCCGCTGTGGTGCGCATATCCCTTATGGCACTGAAAATCAGTGCGGCAAATACCAGTGTCATCGTCACCGTTGCGACAAAGGAGAATGCCAACAGCCGCCTTGCGTCCATGTTTTCGAGATACGCGCGCATAGATTCATGCTCTTGCATAATCCATGCCCGGTCAAGCTAATCCGCAGCCCCCTAACTCGCCAGCCCGAAGAACCGCTCGAAGAACTCGCGCAGCATCTCCAGCACACGCCGCTTCTTCTCCCCATGCCCACCATCTGCCGAGAAGCGCGAGGTCGGCGGGAGCACGTGAGTGATCGCGGTCCCGGTGGGCCTGATCGCACCGTCGCGGAACGCCGCCTCGACGAAAGCGCGGGTCTCGGCAGGTCGTAATCCCTCGGCGGAGATGATCGCCTCGAGCTCGGCATCGCGCCGGGCGCGGATGAACTCCTGCCACTCCTCGTCGATCGCCCCGCTTGCCGAGACGGACTCGACGAACGCCTCGATCAGGTCGCGCTTGTTGCGCAGGGTCGGGCTGGCATCCACCGCGCGGCCGATCGTGGCACGGATCTCGACATCGGTGCCGTCACTGGACTCGACTTGATATCGTCAACGAATCACTGATCGACTCTCTCCCACAGGGCGTCACGTCCACCCTTGATGCACCGAATCTCACCCGCATCGCGCAAAGCGCCGAGCACGCGCACGATCGTCGGTCTACTCACGCCCGGGCACGCCCGCTCGATGTCGGCATAGCGAAACGTCCCGGGCATGTGACCGATGCACTCAATGACCCGTTTGCGTTTGGCCCCGCGCCCGGTACCCATCTGCCCGACACGTTGTTCGAACTCGACATAGGCGGCTATCAGCACACCGTGAGAGTACTCGATCCACGGCATCAGGTCGTGTGCTCCATCATGCCAGCCGACCGAGGATGCCTGCAGCGCCTCGTAGTAGGTGTCCTTGCTGCCCTCGATGATCCTCTCAAGCGAGATGTAACGGCCGACATCGTATCCGGCCTGATAGAGCAACATCAGGTTGAGGATCCGCGAGAGCCGTCCGTTGCCATCTGTGAAGGGATGGACGCACAGGAAATCGAGGATGAACGCGGGGATCGATATGAGCGGATCGACCCGACTCTCCAAATTTGCACGGCGATAGCCATCGACCAGATCCGTCATCGATCCCTCTACAAGATGTGGCGCGACCGGCGAGAAGCGCACGCGATGCGTGCCGTCGGGCAGCACGTCGACGATGTCGTTCTGTGTGCGCTTCCACGCCCCTCCAGGGGTGGCACCGAACCGATAGAGGTCGCGGTGGAGCTGTAGGATCAGACCACACGAGACCTCCATGCCGAGCCCACTCGCATGCACCGCGGCGAGGGCATCGCGGTAACCAGCGATCTCCTGCTCAGAGCGGTTCTCCGGGACGGCATTCTGAGCGGCGATCTGAGCTACACGGCCGACAGCGGCGACCACTCCCTCGATACGGTTCGACGACTCGATACTCTGAACACGTGCGACTTCGCGCAGAGCATCCAAAAACTGCGGGGCCTGGCGTTCGAACAGCCCCTGCTTGCCCTTGTATTCGCCGAGCAGCCCGATGGAACGCGCCGTAGCCATGGGGACGGTCATCTGCTCGAGACGTCCGGATGTGAACGAGCCGCGCACCGAGTCTCCTTCCATGAAACGATATCATCCGACGCTGAAATGATATCGTTATTGACTCATGATGTCATTTCGGCCGAACGACTCCTACTCCACCCCGCGGTTCTCCGGTTCATCACCGACTTCTCCCTCTATCAACATTCGCCCGACAGCTATCGGAGTCGCTATCGTGGGCACGTCAACAGTCCAGGTATAGCGGCCACACCGGGGCCAACCCCAGTGCTATACTCGGATGCGGAGCACGGGGCACGATCCCGCGCTCCCGTCACTGCGAAAGGGGACCCACCGATGCCCAATGGATCGACCCCGGTCTTGAGTGTCCGAGGACTCACGAAGCACTACGGCGAGCTTCAGGCGGTGCGCGGTGTCGACTTCGACGTCGCACCCGGCGAGATCTTCGCGCTCATCGGCCCTAACGGCGCCGGTAAGACGACGACGCTGCGGATGGTGGCGACGATCCTACGCCCCACCAGCGGCACGATCCAGACCCCCGGGTTCGATGCGGTACAGGAACCGGCGCGCATGCGGCAGATCATCTCCTACCTGCCAGAAGAGGCCGGCGCATACAAGAACCTCACCGGCATCGCGTACCTCAAGTTCGTGGCCGACCTCTTCTTCGACGATCGTGAGCGCGCGGCACGTGCAGTGGAGGTGGGGCGCGAAGTGTCCGGGCTCGGCAAACGCCTGAGCGACAAGCTCGGCTCGTACTCAAAGGGCATGACGCGCAAGCTGCTACTCGCCCGCACCGTGATGACCGAGCCTACACTCGCCATCCTCGACGAGCCCACGAGCGGCCTGGACGTCATCAACGCCCTGGAGCTCCGAGAGCGCATCCGCACGCTGGCGACAGGCGGGATGTCGGTGCTGCTGTCCAGCCACAACATGCTCGAGATCGAGTTCCTCTCCGACCGTGTGGCGATAATCGCCGAGGGACGCATCCACGCCACGGGCACCGCGTCCGAGCTCAAGCAGCAATACGACGCCGAGAACCTCGAGCAGGTGTTCGCTCGGATCGTCGCTGATGGACGGGAGGCGGCGTCATGAGGCGGTTCTTGGTGCTGCTGAAAAAGGAGCTCCGGGAGCTCATCACCTTGCAGACCCTGCTCCCGTTCGTGGTGGTCATAGTGATGTTCGTGGCGCTCGGCCAGATGCTCTCAACAGTCACAGCGGAGCAACCCGACACGTTCCCCGTGGCTATCGCCGACCGTGATGGAGGGCCGATCGCAGAGGTGGTCGTCACCACGCTCGAGCAGGCCGGGTTCGTGCCGACGATGGTGGACGGGACAGTGACAGGAGAGAACGTCCGCGCCCTGCTCGACGAGGCGGGTGCGAACATCATCGTGGACATCCCGGACGGCTTTTCTGCGGCGATCACAGCGGGTGAGCCACAGCAGCTCGCGGTGTGGACCGAGATCCGCAGCTTCTCGTTCGTCGGCAATGCCGACATCGCCGCGCTCGAAGGGGCTATCGCGGCGGTCAACGCCTCGGTCGCCTCGGCAGTGGCGGCCCAGGCCGCTCCAGGTGTCCCGCTCCAGATGCTCCAGACACCGGTGGTGCCTACCGAACACGTGGTCATCGGTGACCGTTCGGCAGAGGTGCCCGTGCTCGCGGTCATGGCGTTCGTGGGCCAGCAGACGACGCTCATCCCGATAGTCCTGTTCTTGGTCATCATCTTCGCGAGCCAGATGGTCGCGACGACCATCGCCACCGAGAAGGAGAACAAGACACTCGAGACGCTACTCTCCTACCCGGTGACCCGCGCGGCGATAGTGACGTCGAAGATGGTGGCCGCCGCGCTGATCGCGCTGTTGTCAGCCGGCGCTTACATGCTTGGTATGCAGCAGTACATGAGGGGAATCGAGACGGGCCTCGGTGCCAGCACAGGCATGCCCGCCGCCGAGGCTTCAGAGGCTGCGATGGAAGCACTCGGGCTCACCTTCGGGCCGAGTGACTATGCGTTGTTGGGACTCACGCTGTTCGCGGGGATCCTGGTGGCACTTTCGATCGCGATCATCCTAGGCGCTTTCGCCGAGAACGTGAAGTCGGTCCAGGCGCTGCTCACTCCACTCATGGTGTTCATGCTGATCCCGTACTTCCTGACGCTCTTCCTCGACCTGTCGGTGCTTCCCGATGCGGTGCGAATCGCGGTGATGGCGATTCCGTTCACCTATCCGTTCATCACCGGGCCGGCGCTCTTCTTGGGCGACTACGGGACGGTGTGGTTCGGCATCGCCTACCAGCTCGTGTGGTTCGCAGTGTTCGTGACGATCGCCGCCCGGGTGTTCTCGAGCGACCGCATCCTCACGATGAAGCTGTCATTCGGGAAGAAGCGGTAGGGCCCGTCCGCCGGAAATCGCTTTCCCGGCGACTGAACCGCTCCCTACTGCACCGGCTCGAACTCAAGCAGGTCGGTTCCATCGCCGACGAGCACCAGGTTCGCGCCCTCCATTCGGAAGGAATCGACGCTGCCCAGCAGCCCCATGTAGACGGTCTCGGCCTGCATGGCCTCGTCGGAGCCGGCCATCAGCGTCTGAGCGATCTCGGAGGTACTGAAGGCGCCCTCAGGCGTGAACTCGAAGCCGCCGGTGTAGGAGTTGACCGGGGCCCGTCCGCTCGCCTGTCCGTCGGCCAGCGAGAGGGTGATCTCGTGCGGAGTCGGATCCACCTCGGTGTCAGACCAGCTGACAAGACGCCACTCGGTCCCGTTGAGGTCGACCGGGGCCTCAACGGCGCCGCAACCCGGTAGAACGACCGCTGTCATGGCGAGCGCCATCACGATCGCGGTGGTCATCGTAGCCTGTCTGATGCTCATGGGTACTCCTCGTCCGTTCGGTTGTCATGGGCTTGCTGAACAGTATGACGCCGAGGAGAGCGCGGGGGTTCACAGCACTCGCCGTCCCACCCTTTGCGTTGCAGAGTCCCTCGGGTTACCATCGACCCTACGGGGAACTGGCTGCACGGGAAGGCGGGTTCGGTGAATCTGGATTATTTCTTTGCAGGCAGCGATGAGTCGCATGCCGTGTTTGAAGCGGTGCGGGACGCCATACATTCGATAGGCACGACCGAGGTGCGCGTCAGCAGAGGGCAGATAGGGTTCCGTCGCGACAGGCCATTCGTGTTCGCGTGGATTCCGGACATCTACTTCGGTAGGACCGACATTCCGCTGGTGCTCACCATCGCACTTCCTCGCAAAGTCGACTCCCCCAGATGGTCCCAGATCGTCGAGGCATCCCCAGGGCACTTCATGCACCACCTCGCCCTACGCAAGTCGCACGAGGTCGACGCCGAGGTCGTCGAGTGGCTCCGGGAGGCGTGGTCGGACGCCGCCGACCAGCGCTGACTCTACGAGAGTTATCGACCCAAGATCTTGCTTCTGCCACCCTCGAGTTTCGCAACGAAGCCTGGAATCAAATCGGCTTCCACTGCCGGACTGAAAAGCAGGCCTTGAAGGTAGCCGCAACTCATGTGCGAAAGCAGCTCACGCTGGCGCTCGGTCTCCACGC
>DBEG01000078.1 GCA_002293965.1 Actinobacteria bacterium UBA912
ATCAGTGCTTCAGCATCGCTCTCTTCATGCAGAAGCGGAACAGCCTCGGTCACTTGCAGCGCTGTCACCCGGATTCCGCCCTGGCGCGCCAGCTCGATGGCCCGCACCGCCGCACCCAATGATGGTGCGAACCCGTCGACTGCTACCAATATGCTCTTGAACACCGTTGTCACCTCCCAGATATTGCTCCCGATAAATGTGCATACATTATCACATCCTATGGCAGATTCCTGCATGGGAGTACTGTTTAGGAGGCGCTGGTAGGCCAGTGACGAAGGATGCAGTCTAGTTGAAGTGGTCGCGTCGGATGACTTGAGCCTCGACCACGTGGACGATCATGACGATACCCTGATCGAGCATCAGGTTGAGCTTCTCGAGAGCGGCTTCGGCAACATCGGCACTCATGATGCTGACGATCTCGACGTTCTTCAGGATCCCGATGTCCCCATGGTCTCCTCGGACACCGTGTTGACCTTTGCCAGAGATCTCTGAGTAGATCGTGTATCCGCTTACTCCGACCTCTTCAAGTGATTGCAGGACCTTATCGCGAAACACCGATTCGACTATCACGCTGACCCGCTTCTTGTTCGTGAGCTTCATCGAGGTGACCTCCTGGTCTGTTTGCGTGTTAGAGTGCGCCCCAGAGCGCCTGCGCCATCATCTTCCATAACGGGAAACTCACCAGCAAGTTGAACGGGAACGTGAGTGCCAGTGCCATTGGTAGGTAGGTGGACGGGTTCGCCTCAGGGATAGCGGCTCTAAGTGCCGGAGGCGCAGAGATATACGAGGCGCTTCCCGCCATAGCAGCGAAGACGAACGCGTCACCCCAGCCCACCATGCCGGGGAACGCCAGATGAAGGCCGTACATGCCCAACATTGCGGCACCCGCCCAGATCTGTGGTAGCCCGAAAGCCGCTACAATCGCCAACACCAGCCGAGACCCCAGCGCCTTGAGCTCTCCGAGGCGTCTTGCAGCGAGCATTCCCATGTCGATCAAATAGATGCACAGGATCCCGGCGAACATTTCGTCGAAGAAGGCGTTTGCGCTATCCAGACGGTCAGGAGAGAAGATGCTGGAAAGAACTCCTACAATGACGCCAGCGAGCATCAGCCAGATCGCATAACCCACAAGAGCCTCATGGAAGAGTCCCTTCTTGTCGATCGATATCGCTTGCTTGGCGCGACTTTCTCTGGCCAGAGCCATCCTTCCCAGGAAGATAGCGGCTATGACGCCAGCAGCATCGAGGAAGACGTTCGCTGCCGGCATCCAGCCAACATAGATCAACTCGCCGGGAACCGCCTTTGCCGCTGCTTCGGCGACCCCGACAGCGGCCACCAGTGTTGCTGAGCTTACAGCTCCGTAGACTCCTGCTGTGGCCCATGCATCTGCCGTCGAGAACCCGATCTTCGAGAAGATAGTGGCATTGAAGACCACGGAGATCGTTGCAACGACTATGGCTATCCCGGCTGTGGCCAGTATCACCGTTAGTAGCCCAGCCTCCTTCTGCAGGGCGTAGACGGCTTCCGCGCCACCTTCGATCCCAATCGAGATCAGAAGAAAGATGGCGGCCGCCTTGGTAATTTCGGGTGGTATTTCCAAATCAGATTTGATGAAGACTGTAAGCATGCCGATGATGAAGAACAACATCGCTGGTGCGAACAGGTCTCCCAGCAGAATTGATAAGTCCATGGCCCTGGTTCCTCTCCCTTGTTGCCTGTCATCCCAGACTGATCGTTTGACCGTCATGCGACTGGAATGGCATACTACCTGTACAATCTGCTGTAAAATACAGGTAATGTATAACGTGAAATGCACATCGTTAATAGGGAAATTCAAACTTGGCCGAAAACGAAAACACACAATGGACGTTCCTGACGAACCACTCACATGTCCTGCTATGTCTTTATGAGCAGCCTGATATGCGGCTTCGAGAGGTAGCGATTCGAGTTGGGATCACCGAGCGATCGGTTCAGAGGATCATTCATGAGCTAGCCGACTACGGCGCACTCACTATCCTGCGAGAGGGCAGGCGCAACCACTACATCATCGACGGTAGCCTTCATCTGCGACATCCTGTCGAGGCACACAGGACGCTCGATGACATCTTGAAGTTGGTGAATGATTCCGGGAATGCTGAGGGGGCCACTGCCGAGACGAACCTGAGGTAGCGACTCAGTAGTACATCGGCTCCACGATGGCTCCACTATCGCCATCTACATAGACGACGTGGGACGAGCGTTCCTCATCGAGTACGTAGACCTCCCAGACGGTCCGACCCCAGTTGATCTCGAGTCTGGCTTCCTCCAGCTCGCCAGTCTTCACTTCTGTGGCTAGCTCGATTGCATCCTCAAGTGACATCCGTGGCACACGATCGAATACTACCGATGGCACACACGAGGTCTCACGCACGTACACCTGGCCGTTGACGACGTCGACCTGACAGGTCGCTCCACTCCAGCGGTCCTTGCGGATATCGACACACCAAACGGCCCTGCCGCCATCCTTGCTGAAGGCCACACCATAGACATTCCCGCACCCTACCGCCCAAAGTGCGCGATCCGCAGCATCCGTCATGCTGAGAGTTGTTTGACTTCCGGTACCAGTCGCCATCTTCATCCCCCTTGTTCGATACTTAATGGGTTCATACCAATACAACGCATCCCCAGTGCGGTTCGTTACGGCTTCATTGAAGGATTCCGAATTTCCGTGCCCTCTGTAAGAATGTACCCGATACCTGTGACATCGAATCCTCATTACCGACGGGAGCCCTGACATGACCGATTCTGTCGAACAACTCTGCGTCGATACCCTGCGTTTCCTTGCAGTCGACTCGGTCGAGCGGGCCGGGTCCGGGCATCCCGGGATGCCGATGGGCACTGCACCGATGATGTTTGCGTTGCTCGATCGACTCATGACATTCGACTCCTCTGACCCCTCCTGGCCCGACCGCGATCGTCTGGTTCTCTCGGCGGGGCACGGTAGTGCGCTGCTCTACGGGGCGCTCCATCTGGCGGGCTATGGCCTCACGCTCGACGACCTGAAGGCCTTCAGGCAGTGGGAGAGTCGCACGCCCGGGCATCCGGAGTTCGGCCACACGCCGGGCGTCGAAGCGACCACCGGGCCGCTGGGGCAGGGCATCGCCAATGCAGTCGGCATGACGATCGCCGAGGAGTCGCTGGCGGCCCGCTTCAATCGCCCCGGGCACACGATCGTCGACCACCACACTTACGTGCTGTGTGGCGACGGCGACCTGATGGAGGGCGTCGCCCTTGAGGCGGTCTCGCTCGCCGGACACCTGCGCCTCGGCAAGCTCATCGTCCTTTACGACGACAACCGCATCACGATCGAGGGCTCGACGGACCTGGCCTTCAGCGAGGACGTGTGCGCCCGCTTCGCAGCGTGCGGATGGCACACAGCCCGCGTCGAGGACGGGACCGATGTCGCAACGATCGCCTCGGCGGTCGAGGCAGCTCGCAAAGCCACCGACGCCCCCTCGCTGATCGCGGTGAGAACGGTGATTGGGCAGGGGAGCCCCAGCAAGCAGGGAACTGCGGTGGCGCACGGCGAGCCGCTCGGTGAGAAGGAGACGCTGGCCGCCAAAGCGGCGCTCGGCTGGCCGGCCGAGCCCACGTTCTTCGTGCCTGAGGTCGTGCGCGAGCGGTTCTCGGCGATCGCGAAACGCGGCACTGCCGAAAGGGCGCGCTGGATGGCGGCGTTCGAGCGCTACCGCATCGACCACCCGATGCTTGCCGAGGAGTTCGAGCGCCGGATCGCCGGCGAGCTGCCCGAGGGCTTCGAGCGCGCGCTGCCGCCCGCGTACACTGCGGACGGAGGCCCGGTTGCGACACGCGACGCCGGGGGAGCCGCGCTCAGTGCGCTTGCGGAGGTGATGCCGGAGCTCATGGGCGGCTCGGCGGATCTCGCGCCGAGCACGAAGGCGTTCATCGCTGGCGAGACCTCGTTCACAGCCGCGGACCGCTCCGGGCGCAACCTGCACTTCGGCGTGCGCGAACACGCAATGGCGGCGGTCGTCAACGGCATGGCGCATCACGGCGGGTTCATCCCGTTCGCTTCGACCTTCCTGGTCTTCTCGGATTACATGCGTCCGGCGGTGCGACTGGCTGCGCTGTCCGGCCTTGGCGTCATCCACGTCTTCACGCACGACAGCGTCGGGCTGGGGGAGGACGGACCCACACACCAGCCGGTCGAGCATCTGGCGTCGCTTCGGGCCATCCCGGGCCTTGTCGTGCTGCGCCCCGCCGACGCCAACGAGACCGTCGCCGCCTGGCGCGTCGCCATCGAACTGCGCGGCCGCCCGGTGGCGCTGGTACTCTCCCGGCAGAAGCTGCCGATCCTTCCCGCACCCGAACCTTCCGCGATCGCCGAAGGGGTCTCCCGCGGCGCATACGTGGTCGCCGAGCCGCCGCACACCGAGCCGGACGTGGTGCTCGTGGCCAGCGGCTCCGAGGTATCGCTGGCGCTCGCCGCTTGCGAGCTCCTGAGCGCACGCGGCATCTTCGCGCGCGTCGTGAGCATGTGCAGCATAGAGCTATTCGCCGAGCAGGACGCAAAGTATCGCACGGCTGTGATCCCGCCGGGGACCCCGTGCGTGACCGCCGAGGCAGGCGTCACCGTCGGCTGGAGGACGTATCTCGCGCAGGGGCCGGCTGCGGTGGGGATCGACCGCTTCGGCGCTTCGGCTCCGGGAGACGTCGTGATGCGCGAGCTTGGGATGACCGTGGACGCGATCGTGGCGGCGGTCGAGGCAGCGATGGCGGGGGTGGGGTCCTCGCGCGCTCGATAGGCCGATCGGGTGATACACTCTCGGTTGCGACGCTCGATTGTGTCGGCTTGGGAGCGTGGGTATCAGCACTTCACACAAAGCGAGGGAGCCATGAAGCGCACAGCGAAAGCGGCCAAGTTCATCATCTGCCTTATCCTGGTGTTCGGAATGTCGGTACAGGCGGCGTTCGGTGCCACCGTGACCATCACGAACCTCACCTCGCCGACGCATCCTCCGGGAACGTGGGTCTCGTCGCCTAACCCGCAGTTCACCTGGGAAACCTCGATTGACCCGGTGCCCACCTTACTCGGATCCATCGACACTCATGGCGCAGCTCGGGACATAGCCATCGATGGCACGACCGCTTACGTGGCTGATGGTGACTCCGGTCTCAAAATGATCGACATCTCTAACCCCGCGGCACCCGTCCTGCTCGGTTCCATAGACACTCCGGGGACGGCTGAAGGCATCGTCGTCTCAGGCACGACCGCTTTCGTGGCGGATGGGGCCTCCGGTATTCAAGTCATCGACGTTTCGAACCCCTCTTCGCCGTCACTGCTCGGCTCCCTCGGCATGTCGGGCCACGCCTTCGACGTTGCTGTCTCTTTGGGGGTCTTGTATGTGGCTGCTGGCGACTCCGGCCTTTTGGTTGCCGACGTATCCGATCCGAGGGCGCCAATCTTGTTTGGGGCCTACGACACACCGGGCAAGGCATTAGGCATCACCATCTCAGGCATGACAGCGTTTGTGGCCGACGGGGACTGCGGTCTCCGGGTTATCGACATCTCTAATCCTTCGGCGTTAAACCTGCTTCAGATCTACGACACCTCAGGCGTGGCTTACAGCGTCTCCGTCTTGGGCAGGAATGCATACGTGGCCGATGGCGACTCCGGTATCCAGGTGATCGACGTCTGGTACCCCCAGCGGATTGTCTTGCTAAGCACTTACGACACGCCGGGCTCGGCCCGAGGTGTCGCTGTCTCAGGCACGACCGTGTACGTTGCCGATCATGGTTCCGGCATCCAGGTGATCGATGTCTCGGACCCCACGTCGCCTTGCTTACTCAGTAGTCTTGACACGGGGGGTGAAGCCCGGGGCTTGGCACTCTCAGGTGCGACCGCCTACGTGGTCGATGGTGATGCCGGTATGCATGCAATCGATGTACGGAACCCCTGGGAACCCAGTTTCCTCGGGAACTACCGGACGGAAGCCTTGGCATACGATGTCGCTGTCCTGGGTACCACTGCTCACGTGGCCGCTGGTCGTGCTGGTCTCCAGTTGGTCGACGTTTCGAACCCCTCGTCACCCAGTCCACTCGGCTCCTGGGACACTTATGGAAACGCACTGGGCATCGCCGTCTCTGGTACGACCGCCTACGTAGCCGATGGTGATGCTGGCCTCCAGTTGATCGACGTCTCCGACCCCTCTGCGCCTGCGCCACGTGGCTCCTACAAACTGCCAAGTCAGGCCACGGGTGTTGCTGTCTCTGGTACGACCGCATACGTGGCAGCTGGTTACTCCGGTCTCTGGGTGTTCGATGTTTCTGACCCGTGGACACCCAAGCCAATCGGTTTCCACCCCTTGGACATACTATCTGTTGATGTAGCCATCTCGGGAGCGACCGCGTATGTGGCCGATTTGTACTCCGGACTTCAAGTTGTCGACGTCTCGAATCCTAAAACACCCACCCTAGTCGGCGCCCTCGACACACCGGGAGGGGCCATTGGCGTTGTGGTCTCGGGAGCGACCGCTTATGTGGCCGCTGGATTCTCCGGACTTCAAGTGGTCGATGTCTCGAACCCTAGGGCGCCCACCCTGCTTGGGAGCTTCGCGGCGCCTGGTATGGCCGTGGACGTCGCTGTCTCGGGTACAACAGCATATCTAGCCTCTGATTACTCCGGCATTCGGGTGATTGACGTCTCCGACCGGTCGGCACCCCGATTACTTGGGGCCTACCCGATTTCGTCAATCAGAGGCATCGCGACATCGTGCTCGACCGTGTATGTGGCCGGCTTCACCTTCGGCCTCCAAGTCCTGTCGCTGGGGCCTGGCTACTCCTGGGTGGTCTCTGGCGCGGCTGCCACCGTGCCCGATGCCGTGATTGACGGATGGAACCGAGCTGCGTCGCGTTCAAAGCTTGCCGATGGGATCCACTACTTCAGCATGCGCCCCGCATCTGGTGCACGTGCCTGTGAGACCCGGACATTCCAGTTCAGGATCGACACTAAGCCTCCATCCACTACCCCGTCCGGTGCCGTGGACTCCACTGGCGGCGCTACCGTCAGCCTTGCTGCGACAGATGCCGCTTCCGGTTTGGCATCGACGCGCTTCATCCTCGATGGCGGTGCTGTTACGACCTACACCGCACCTTTCGCTGTGAGCACTGTCGGGACGCGCACGCTCAGGTACTTCTCGGTCGATGCTGCGGGCAACCGTGAGGCGACCAGGACGGTCACGTTCACGATCGCGCGATCAGGCGTATCAGTGACATCCACACAGGTAGCCGGACTCACACGCTACGACACAGCGGTAGCGGCATCCAGGCGAGCGTTCCCCGCAGGCGCGGCGACGGTCGTGATCGCATCGGGCGAGAACTGGCCTGATGCCATGGGAGGTACTGCACTCGCTGGTGCTGTCGACGGTCCGATCCTGCTCGTACACCCCAACGCCTTGCCTGCTGCAGTAGCAGCCGAGATCAGGCGCCTTGGCGCATCGAAGGCCTACATACTCGGAGGGAAGGGGGCGGTCTCGCCCGTAGTCGAGAGTGCCGTAAAGGCGATCGTGGGCGCGGGCAACGTGAGACGCCTGGCAGGCGATACGCGCTTTGAGACAAGTGCCAAGATCGCCTCTGAGACCATCGGCGTGCTTGGCCCCGACTACGACGGCACCGCGTTCGTGGCAACGGGCGGCAACTTCCCCGATGCGCTTTCCGCCGCTCCTATAGCCGCCGCCAAAGGCTGGCCGATCTTCCTTGCGAAACCCGCATCGATCGATAGCGCGGCTATGGCCGGACTCGGTGTGACCGATGTGGTCATCCTAGGTGGCAGGAGCGTGGTCTCCCCTTCGTTGGAGACAGCGCTCGAAGGTCGCTTCGGGGCAGCCAACGTCGATCGCATCTGGGGAGCGGATCGTTACGCGACGAGCGCTCAGGTTGCCGCGTTCGGTGTGAACACAGCAGGTCTTGGCTGGAACGGCGTGGGTCTGACGCTGGGCACCAACTTCCCAGACGGACTTGCCGGAGGAGCGATGCTCGGCCAGAGCAACTCGGTCATGATGCTCGTCGCGCCTACGAGCCTGCCCGCACCCGTCGGCGATGCACTTGCCGCCAACAGGAACGTGATCGCAAACGTCGTCTATCTGGGCGGCACGGGTGCCATCCCGCAAACGGTCCGCAACCAGGTTGAGGCCAGGTTGAGGTGACGTAGGGGTGTAGGGCGTCCGGCTGTCCGATAGTGGTGGATCGGACGCCCTCCTTCGGCATGCTCACATACGGCTCGATTTGGCGTATACTCTATTGCCCTTGGTTTTGCTGCGGGCGTGGCGGAACTGGCAGACGCGCTGGATTTAGGTTCCAGTGGGCAACCCCCGTGGAGGTTCGAATCCTCTCGCCCGCACCACAAGGACGATCGTAACGGAAGCATTGATTCTAGGAGGTTCGTTGAATACTACCGTAGAGCGCCTGAACGCTCATACCGTCAAGCTGACCATAACGGTGCCTGCAGCCGATGTCGATGCAGCCATCGATGCTGCTTATAAGAGTGTCGCCGGTAAGATCAAGATCCCGGGATTCCGTCCCGGCAGGGCGCCTAAGCCTATGATCGACACACACGTCGGGCGCGACTATGTCCACGGCGAAGCCCAGGACGAGCTGTTGAACTCGGCGTACAGCAAAGCGATCGATGCCGAATCGCTCCGGCCGATCGCTCGGCCTGATGCCGATGAGTCGGCCGCCATCGAGCGCGGCAAGGACTTCGAGTTCACGGTGACCGTGGAGGTCCGCCCGGAACTTGAGCTTTCCTCGGTAGAAGGGCTTTCGATCACAGTGCCATCCGTGGTCACCACCGATGCCGAGATCGACGCGCAGATCGAACACACCCGCGAGCGGTTCGCAACGCTGGAGCCGGTCGAGGGTCGCGCCTTGCAGGCCGATGACTTCGCGCTCATCTCTTTCGTCGGCACTGTCGACAGCGAGGAGTACGAGGGTAACACCGTCGATCGCTACCTGTACGAAGTGGGCCGCGGGATGATGCCCGAAGCGTTCGATGAAGGCCTGAGCGGAGCCGAGCCCGGTGCTGAGAGGTCCATCGAGTTCGAGATCCCCGACACTTCGAGCAACCCGGACTTTGTTGGCAAGACGGCGCGGTTCGAGGTGACGATCCACGAGATCAAGGCCAAGACGCTGCCGCCGGTCGACGACGAGTTCGCTGCCAACGTCGGCGGCTACGAGTCGGTCGCCGAGATGCGCCAGTCGCTTCGCGAGACGATGGATTCCGCCAAGCAGACCGGCCGCTTGCGCGCGATCGAGCGCGAGGCCCGCGCCGCACTCGCTGCGCGCCTGGAGGGTGAGGTTCCCCAGGTTATGGTTGATACCACTCGCGGCCAGATGATGCGCGACTTCATGACCGGCATGGAGTCCAGGGGCATCTCGCTACCAGAATACCTGCAGGCCACGGGGTCGGATATGGATCGCATCGAGTCTGACATCGCCGAGCAGGCGAAGCGCTCCGTGACCGAGGACCTGGCCCTCGAGGCGCTCTTCCGTCACCTGGACTTCGTGGTCACCGATGCCGACATCGATGCCGAGATCGCGCTGATCTCCAGCCAGGCGGATAAGGACCCCTCTGAACTCCGCAGCTCATTCGAGGACAGCGGCGTCATCGCCGTCCTTCGCGAGCAAGTGATGCACAACAAGGCCATGGCGTGGCTGATCGACCCGGCCAACGTCGAAGTGGTTGAGGCCGCCCCGGAGGTCGCTGTCGCCGAAACCGCTGCCGACGAGGCCGCTGATGCCGAGAAGCCCGCCGCTGACTCCGAGAAGGACAAGGGGTGATCGAATGCAACCTGCGATGAATGCACTGGTCCCGATAGTCGTCGAGCAGACCTCGCGCGGCGAGCGAAGCTTCGACATCTACTCGAGGCTCCTCAATGAGCGCGTGGTCTTCCTCGGTCATGAGATCGATGATGTGATTGCGAACCTCGTGATCGCTCAGCTTATCCACTTGGAGAGCGAGAACCCCGACAAGGACATCAGCCTCTACATCAACTCACCGGGAGGCTCGGTGACCGCCGGCCTGGCCATCTACGACACGATGCAGTACATCCGCTGTGACGTCGCCACGATTTGCATCGGGCAGTGCGCTTCGATGGCTGCTGTGCTGCTAGCGGCAGGCGCGAAGGGCAAGCGCTCGGCGCTTCCCAACAGCCGCATCCTCATCCATCAGCCGTGGGGCGGCGCGAAAGGCCAGGTCACGGATATCGAGATCCAGGCCAGGGAGATGCTTCGTATGCGCGATGCCCTCGACAACATCCTGGCTTCGCACACCGGGCAGAAGGTCAAGAAGATCCACGCCGATACCGAGCGCGACAACATCATGACCGCCCAAGAGGCCTTCGAGTACGGCATCGTCGATACGGTCGTCACCAGCCGCACACAGGAGTCCGCCGCCTCATGAGCCGCAACGAGAACCCCGATCAGCTGCAGTGCTCCTTCTGCGCAAAGACCCAAAGGCAGGTCCGTAAGCTGATCGCCGGACCCGACGCCTACATCTGCGACGAGTGCGTCGAGCTCTGCCAGGACATCGTCGACAAGGAGCTGGCGCACGCTGACAAAGCGATGGGCCCGGACACGCTGCCCGTACCCGCCGAGATCTACGGTGAGCTCGATCGCTACGTCATCGGTCAGGAGCGCGCCAAGAAGGTACTCGCGGTCGCGGTCTACAATCACTACAAGCGCGTGATGATGGGGGCTGCGGATCCTTCGGCGGATGATGTTGAGATCGCGAAGAGCAACATTCTCGTCATCGGGCCGACCGGTTGCGGCAAGACGCTTCTGGCGCAAACGCTCGCGCGCTTCCTGCACGTCCCGTTCGCGATCGCCGATGCGACTGCGCTCACCGAGGCAGGATACGTCGGCGAGGACGTCGAGAACATCCTGCTCAAGCTGATCACCGCCGCCGATGGCGATATCAAGCGCGCCGAACGCGGGATCATCTACATCGACGAGATCGACAAGGTCGCCCGCAAAGCCGAGAACCTCTCGTTCACACGTGCTGTCTCGGGAGAAGGCGGGCAGCAGGCGCTGTTGAAGATCCTGGAAGGCACCGC
>DBEG01000041.1:0-252 GCA_002293965.1 Actinobacteria bacterium UBA912
CCGAGAACCACGTTTGGATACTCGCGGAACGGACCGCCCGTATTCGCGCACGCCCCCATCGCGATGACCCACTTCGGTTCAGGCATCTGGTCATATAGGGTACGCACGGTCTCGGCGAGTTTGAGATTGACCGTTCCAGCCACTATCATCACATCCGCCTGCCGAGGTGAGGCGCGAAAGAACACTCCCATGCGATCGAAGTCGAAACGCGGGCCGCTGGCGTGCATCAATCCCTCGATCGCGCAACACGCG
>DBEG01000041.1:569-8225 GCA_002293965.1 Actinobacteria bacterium UBA912
CCCTCGATCGCGCAACACGCGCTGCCAAACGCCAGATACCAAAGCGAGTTGCTCCGGGCATAATCAAAGAGCTGCTCGCTTCTTATAAAAGCTATGGAATTCTCTCCAGTGAAGCGATCTAACGCCACTCCAAGGCCCCCTCTTTCCACGCGTACACGAGGCCGACCAACAGTATGAACACGAATATCGCCATCGCGAACAGGATTGAGACCCCCATCCTGTTGAAAGCAAGCGCCCACGGGTACAAAAACACTGTCTCTATATCGAACACCAGGAATAGCAGCGCATACACGTAGTATCCGACACGAAACTGCACCCATGGTGACCCTATGGGTAGGCTGCCACACTCATAGGTCGAACTCTTCGCCGCACTTGGCGCACTCGGGCTAAGCAGATTTGACGCCGCTACAGCGGCAGCCGAGAACAGCAGCCCAACCAGCACAAACATCGCAAGCGTTAAATAATCCTGCCCCATCGCTCCCTATCCCATGTAAACAGCACAATACTCAGGATATATACACCCCGCCGAATATTACATCAAAAAATGCTCTCAACTCGGCGGTCAATATAGCGTTCGGGGTAAAGTAACACGGGTTAGAAACTCACGCAAGACACAAAAAGCGAGTAAGATGGCTTACGGGAACAGGAAGCTATCGGCATACGTCCCCAACAGGCGGCCGGAGCTTGATAGATGGAGTAGCGGCGTGAACATGAAGAAGAGGATCGTGCGACGCTGGCGGATCGGTTGGAGCAGCGTGCTCATCGTGGCGCTGTTGGCTTCGTTCGCCGCTCCGATCGGTTCGGCCGCGCAGGCCGAGCCCACCGCGCTGAGCGCAGCGAACCTCACCGGCACGGTCACCGACGCTGTGACTAGCTTGCCGATTGGGGCATGGGTCGAGGCCGAACACCTCATAGAAGGGTCCTGGTACTTTGCGGGGGCGACGTGGACCGGCGCTGACGGCACCTACACACTGCATCTCCCCGGAGCTGGCACCTACCAGGTCTCTGCCTGGTTTGAAGACTATTTCGACTCCACCCCGTTGGAGTTCGACTTCGACGGCGTGACCCCTGCGATTCACAACATCGCGCTTGAGCCGATACCGCTCGGGGTAACAGGTACGGTCACCGACGCTGTGACCGGCGAGCCCCTCGAAGGGTCATCGGTCAAGGTCGAACGCTATGATGAGGGGCTCGGCTGGTGGGATTTGGAGGACTGGATGCTTACCGGTGCTGACGGCGCTTATGCGCTCCTTGTCCCCGGCCCCGGCACCTACCGGGTCACCGCAGGTGATTACGGCTATTTCGCCTCCACTCCAGTGACGTTCGAATTCGACGGCGTGACCCCTGCGATGCACAACTTCGCGCTCGAGCCCTGGCCGCTCGGAGTTACAGGCACGGTCACCGACGCTCTGACCGGCGAGCCCCTCAAGCCGGCGCCGATCGATGTCAAACGTCTCGAAAATGGGGCCTGGCGCTTGATGGACTGGATGGTTACCGGTGCTGACGGTACCTACGCGCTCTATCTCCGCGGCCCCGGCACCTACCGGGTCACCGCCGAGTTTGCCGGTTATTTCGGCGCCACGGAGGTGTTCGAGTTCGACGGCACAACTACGGTGGTACGCAACTTCGCGCTCAAGCACCTCACCTACACCCTTACCTACACGGCGGGCCCCGGGGGCACGATATCGGGAGCCACCACGCAAACAGTCACGCCCGGCGCAGACGGCACCGCTGTAACGGCCGTCCCTGACCCCGGCTTTAGGTTTGTCCGGTGGTCGGACGGTCGTACCACGCCGAGCCGTACCGACACTAGCGTCATCGCGAACGTGAGCGTGACAGCTCAGTTTGAGCACCTCACCTACACCCTTACCTACACGGCAGGCCCCGGAGGCACGATATCGGGAGCCACCACGCAAACAGTCGCACACGGCTCTAGTGGCACTACTGTAACGGCCGTCCCTAACACAGGCTTTAGGTTCGTCCGGTGGTCAGACGGCATCGCGACCGCTACTCGCACCGATGCGGGCGTCACCGCAAACGCGAGAGTGACAGCGGAGTTCGAGCAGATAACGCCCTCCATCCCCGTCGAAGGCAACACGCGCTTTGACACCGCAGTGGACGCATCTGTTGAGGCCTTCCCCGACGGCCTTGACCCTGCGGGCGCTCGCACCGTCGTTATCGCCACAGGGCGTGACTTTCCCGACGCGCTCGGCGGTACAGCGCTCGCTGGCGCGCTCGACGGACCGGTGCTCCTTGTCGAACCCGGAAGCGTCCCTGCCGCTGTGATGGCCGAGATCAGGCGCCTTGGTGCCGCCAAAGCTATCATCCTCGGTGGCACTGGCGTGGTTAGCCCGGGTGTGGAAAGCACGCTAAGGACTGAGCTTGGGGCAGGTAATGTCTCTCGCATCGAGGGCAAAGACCGTTATGTGACTGCAAATGCTGTTGCAGCTGAAGTAAGAAAGCTGCTTGGGGCGAACTACGACGGTCGCGTATTCGTGGCGACCGGCGGCAACTTCCCCGACGCGCTCGCGGCAGCCCCGCTCGCCGCAGCCAAAGGATGGCCGATCTACCTTGCGCATCCACGCACGGGACTTTCAGAGGGCACTAAAGCCGCGATGACCGGCGTGACCGACGTCTTGATCCTAGGCGGCACAGGTGTGGTGTCTACTGCAACAGAAAGCTACCTGGATGGCCGCTTCGGTGCTAACCGAGTGGACCGGCTCCACGGGATAGATCGCTACAAGACGGCTGTCGCCATCTCGAGCTGGGCGGTCGCAAACGCGGGCCACAAGTGGAATCGCGTTGGCATCACCAATAGCCACGACTTCCCTGACGCGCTTGCCGGAGGCGTACTGCAGGGCAAGGCCGGTAGCGTCATGCTGCTCACGCCTTTTGCCTCACTAAACCCCGACACGAAAGCGGCGCTTGCGGCCAACAGAGCCGCGATCGACACGGTGACCTTCTTCGGAGGCACCGGCGTGGTAAGCCCCGCTGTTCGCGCCGAGGTGCTGCGAGCGATCGAGTAGGCATCGAAGCGCTGCATCTACTCAAGCCCCTCGCGCCTGGCTCGCTCCTCCGGATCCTCGCGGTCCGACACGATCACGACATCAATACCTCGGGTCTCGCGCATGATGCGCGTGACGATCGATCCGCGCATGATCTCCTCCAGCCGCGATCGCACTGACTGGCCGAGCACGATGAACGTGACGCGGTGCGTCGCAGCGAACTCGACGAGTTCCGTGGCTACGTTGTTGCCTGACAACTCGTGCGTGTGTGCGCCGAGGCTGCGGGCGGTCTCCCACACGCACTCAAGCGATGGGCGCTCGGCATCCGGGCGTAAGCGCCCTTCCATGCTCACGTGGACGACGTGCAAGTCGCCGTGGAAACGCCTGGCGAGCCTGAACCCGCGGCGCACGAGCCTGACCGAGTCGGCGCGCAGCGTCACGCATACCATCACGACCTCGCGGCCCGCCAAGACCGTGTTTTCGGCGACCGCTGCCTGCAGGTGCTCGTCCACCTCGTCGGCGGTCTGGCGCAGCGACAGTTCGCGCAAAGCGGCGAGCTTATCGGAGGTGAAGAAGCTCACCAGAGCTTGGTCCACCTTTGCGAGATCGTATACGACACCGCGCTTCAGGCGGTTGATCAGCGCCTCGGGCGTGAGGTCTACGACAACGACCTCGTCGGCATTGTCGAGAACCTGGTCGGGAAAGGTCTCGCGTACCCTCACGCCTGTGATTTCGTAGACGACGTCATTGAGGCTCTCAAGGTGTTGGATGTTGACGGTCGTGATGACGTTTATCCCTGCCGCGAGGATATCCTCGACGCTCTGCCAGCGCTTCGCGTGCTCGGTTCCCGGGACGTTGGTGTGCGCCAGTTCGTCAACGAGGACCCACTCGGGACGGCGCCGAATCACCGTGCGAGTGTCCATCTCTTTGAACCGCGCGCCCTGATACTCGATTCCTTTAGGCGCTACGACCTCGAGTCCTTCGAGCAACGCGGCTGTCTCGGAGCGCGCGTGCGGTTCCACGTAGCCGACGACGACGTCCTCTCCGCGCGCGACCCGGCGGTGTGCCTCGGCGAGCATCGTGTATGTCTTGCCGACGCCGGCCGCCATGCCGAGGAAGATCTTGAGGCGCCCGCGCGGATGCGCGACGTGGCGCCGCAAATCCTCGGCGGCAACGGGCGCGAGGGACTCGGGTGCCGCAGAGCCTGGCTCGGCGCCTCGCGCGACCTCAGGCCGCTCCTCGTCCAAGTTCCACCTCCTCGCTCGCGCTACTCCCCGGATTGCATCCCGTCGAGCGCCAGATTGAGTTCGAGGACGTTGATGCGCGGCTCACCGATGAACCCGAGGTCTCGCGGCTCAATCCGCGAGGTCACAAGCGCCCTCACGTCATCTTCTCGCAACCCACGCGCTCGCGCAACCCGTGCGACCTGAGCGAGGGCCGTCGCGGGCGAGATATGCGGATCAAGGCCGCTCGCCGAGGTGGTCACCATATCCGCAGGCACAGTGCCAGGTTCGAGTCCCACCTCGCGTGCGATGGCGGCCGCGACACGTTCCTCGACGGCCTTGACGAGCGCTTGAGAGGTAGGCCCGAGGTTCGAGCCGCCCGATGCCGCCGCGTCGTAACCGGCCCCGGCCGCAGAGGGACGGCCATGGAAGTAGCGCTCGGACGTGAACAACTGGCCGATGAGGCGCGATCCCCTGACGACGCCTTCGGCGTCGACGAGGAGGCTGCCCCGTGCCTGCTCTGGGAACGCGACTCGGGCCACACCGGTCACGAGCAAGGGGTAGGCGAGTCCGAGCACGAGCGCCGCGAGCGCATACATGCGTACCGCAACGAATATCGTGTGCCTCACATTCTCCACCTACCTTACGAAGCCCATGGCCACCAGCAGTACGTCGATGATCTTAATCGCGACGAACGGGACAACAATGCCCCCCGCCCCATAAATGAGCAGGTTTCGCCGCAAGAGCCGCTCGGCGCCGACTGCGCGGTACGCCACGCCGCGCAGCGCGAGGGGCACGAGCGCGATGATGATGAGCGCGTTGTAAACGACGGCGCTTAATATCGCACTCTCGGCCGAGTGGAGCCGCATGATATTGAGCGCTTGCAGCTGCGGGTACGCGTCGACGAAGAGTGCCGGGACGATGGCGAAGTACTTCGCGACGTCGTTAGAAATCGAGAACGTGGTAAGCGCACCACGCGTCATGAGCATCTGCTTGCCGATCTCAATAATCTCGATGAGTTTCGTGGGGTTGCTGTCAAGGTCGACCATGTTGCCGGCTTCCTTGGCGGCCGATGTCCCGCTGTTCATCGCGACGCCGACATCGGCTTGCGCGAGAGCTGGGGCATCATTGGTGCCATCGCCAATCATCGCGACCAAGCGGCCCGAATGCTGCTCTCTGCGGATGAGGTCAAGCTTTGCCTCGGGTGTGGCCTGCGCGAGGAAGTCATCGACGCCGGCCTCGTGCGCGATGACCGCCGCAGTCACCGGGTTGTCACCGGTGATCATCACGGTCCGGATGCCCATCGCGCGCAACTGCTCGAAGCGCTCCCGGATACCTCCCTTCACCACGTCCTTCAGGTGGACCACGCCGAGGATAGCCGCGTTGCGCGCGACGACCAGCGGGGTTCCTCCCTGCCGCGACACGCCATCGACCAGGCCCGTGAGGTCATCCGGGACGGCTCCCCCCGCCGCTTTGACCCATGCGACTACCGCATCGGAAGCACCCTTGCGAATACTGTGTCCTCCGACGTCCACTCCGCTCATGCGCGTAGAGGCCGAGAACGGGACGAACGTCGCGCCCTCGGCTGCGAGGTCGCGCGCCCTAAACCCGTAGCGTTTCGCGAGCACGACTATCGAGCGTCCCTCGGGCGTCTCGTCGGGTAGAGACGCGAGCTGCGCGTCGTCGGCGAGCGATTTCTCCGAGACGTCCGCGACCGGGAGGAACTCGGTCGCCTGTCGGTTGCCGAAGGTGATGGTGCCGGTCTTATCGAGCAGCAGGGTGTCGACGTCTCCTGCGGCCTCGACGGCGCGCCCCGACATCGCTAGGACGTTGTGGCGCACAAGACGGTCCATCCCCGCGATGCCGATGGCCGACAGCAGGCCGCCGATCGTGGTGGGGATGAGGCAGACAAGCAAGGCGATGAGCACGACGACGCTCACGTGTTGTCCGGCGTAGTCTGCAAAGGCAGCCAGAGTCACGACCACGAGCAGGAAGATGATCGTGAGACCGGCAAGTAGCACTGTGAGTGCGATCTCGTTCGGTGTCTTCTTGCGCCTCGCGCCTTCCACCAACGCGATCATGCGGTCGAGGAACGACTCACCCGGGTCGGACGTGATGCGCACAACGATCCGGTCGGAGAGTACGCGCGTGCCCCCGGTCACCGATGAGCGGTCACCTCCGCTCTCACGGATCACCGGCGCGGATTCGCCAGTGATGGCCGACTCATCGACCGATGCGATGCCCTCGATGACCTCGCCATCGCCAGGTATCACCTCCCCCGTCTCGACCACGACGACATCGCCCCTCCTAAGCTGCGAAGCTGCGACCTCGCGCACTGAGCCGTCGTCGGTCAAGAGGCTGGCGGTCGCGTCCGCCTTCATGTTGCGAAGCGTCGCTGCCTGGGCCTTGCCCCTGCCCTCGGCCATTGCCTCGGCGAAATTCGCGAACAGCACCGTGAACCACAACCACACAGCCACAGTCCCGGTGAACAACGCCCCGCCCGTCCCTCCGATGAGCTCGATGAGCCAGTACCACGTGGCGACGACTGAACCCACCTGGACGACGAACATGACAGGGTTGCGGATCATCATCCGTGGATCAAGTTTGCGCACGGCATCGAAGGCTGCCGCACTCACGAGAGCCGTCGAAACCAACTTGGCCGGCGGACGCGCGCCGGTGGAGGCGGAGGTCCCGCGCTCAGGTTCCGTTCCGGGACCTCCAGGTCTGACTTTGTCCACTATGCTTTCGCGTTCGGTCACCGCAGACTCCTAAAACGTCGTTCCGTCTAGCATGAGCAGGTGCTCCACCACCGGCCCAAGCGCGAGAGCCGGGAAGTACGTGAGGGCGCCAACGACAAGGACGACCCCTACAAGCAGGCCCACGAACAATCCGCCTGTGGTTGGCAAGGTGCCGGCGGAGACAGGGAGCCGCTTCTTTGCCGAGAGCGAGCCGGCGATGGCGAGCACTGGTACGATGAACAGGTAGCGGCCCACGAGCATGCCGAGCGCCAGTGTGAGGTTGTAGAAAGGGCTGTCCGCAGAGAGGCCCGCGAACGCGCTGCCGTTGTTCCCTGCGGCCGACGCAAACGCGTAAAGGATCTCCGTGAACCCGTGCGGGCCTCCGTTGAGCACTGCCGCACGCCCCGCGGACGTCAGAGTCGCGATAGCTGTGAGCACAAGGATCGACGCCGCGGCGGCCAATACGGCGAGCATTGCCATGCGTACCTCCCGCGATTCGATCTTCTTGCCGACGTATTCCGGTGTGCGTCCGACCATGAGTCCGGCGATGAACACGGCCAGCAGCGCATACACGAGCATGCCCGCCAGGCCGACCCCCACCCCGCCGAACACGACCTCTCCGAGCAATATGTTCGTAAGCAAAGCACCACCGCCGAGTGGTGTAAAACTGCTATGCATCGCGATTACCGC
>DBEG01000140.1 GCA_002293965.1 Actinobacteria bacterium UBA912
GACGGTCTGGTTGAAGGTGGTGTGGATCCGTCCGTCGGCGGCCACCAGTGCTGGCAGAGCATCGATATAAGTCGACTTGAGTTTTGCGAGCTCGCGGTATGCGACTATCTCCTGCGCGATCGGGTGCATGGGCGCGAGTGCCGCAAGCACACTGGCGTCGGTGGAATAACCCGTCTTCGTGCGCTTCTGCGTCGGCAGGTCGAGCTTCTCGAAGAGCACCTCGGAGAGTTGCTTGGGTGAATCGATGCAGAACTCGCCGCCCGCGTACCCGTAGATCGCGCTGGCTATCCCCTCGAGGCGCCCGGCAACCTCTTCGCCGAGTTCACGCAGAACCTGCGTGTCGAGACCCACTCCAGCGCGCTCCATGCGCGCGAGTATCGGGACCAGCGGCATCTCGATGCGCTCGAACACGTCCGCCGAACCATCCTCATGCAACCGGGACGCAAGGATGGGGGCGATCTCCGCTGCGAGTCGCGCCTCATGGCTGGCCATGTTTTCGCGCCCCTGGCCAGCCGGAATGTGGCCGGGAAGCAGGTCTGCGGCCAGGGAGTCGAGCTGATACGAGTTGCGGTTTGACTCGAGCAGATAGGCCGCAATCCCGCAATCGAAAGTCCGTTCTGGCCCGAACGCCTCAACGGCCGCGTCGAAGCTCCCGCCCGCTTCCGGCGGGCAAAGTGCGTGCAACGTGGCCTTCCAGTCGCCACACGCGATCCGTGCCGAACCGCCGAGCAAGGCCGTCAGCGCGCCCTCGGCCGCATCGCCGGTCACGAGCGTGACTTCTCGGCGGGTAGCGTCTGCAAGGGCGAGATCGCATCGGGACGCGAAGAGTGAGTCGCAGGTGCCATCGTCGAACGCGATGCCGAGCCACCCGTCGGTCGCGGCCCACTGCGCCACGAGCCCGGTCGTTGCTTGCGAGGCGGCCTGCCGCCAGTCGTCGGTCGGAGCCGCAGGCTCGACCCACGCCATCGACGCCGAAGCATCCTGATGCCCGCTGGCGAGCACGCGGCTGATCACCGCCTGCGAGAAGCGCAGCGCCGCAAAAGCCTCGGCCACGCGCGCTGGGTCGAACTTGCCCCAGCTCACCGAGGTCAGGTCGAGGTCGATCGGCACGTCTCGGCGGATCGTCGCGACCAGACGGCTGACGCGGGCATCCTCGGCGTGTAGTTGTAGATTCTCGCCAAGCTTGCCCTTGATCGACCCGGCCGCCGAAAGAACGGCCTCCAGGGTTCCATGCTCGGCGATGAGCTTTGCGGCGGTCTTCTCGCCGACTCCCTTGACTCCGGGGATGTTGTCCGAGGTATCCCCTTTCAAGCCGAGATAATCCGGTATCTGCTCGGGCGTGACTCCGTAGCGCTCCAACACCGCAGACGAGTCGTAGATGACTATGTCCGCGATGCCTTTGCGTGTGGTGACGACTTTCACGTGGTCGCTGACGAGCTGGAGTGCATCGCGATCCCCGGTCACCAGCAGGGCCTGGGCACCGAGTTCCTCGGCGAGTCGCGCGATCGTGCCAAGCACGTCGTCGCCCTCCCAGCCGTCGGCCTCTATCACAGGCACGGCAAGCGCCTCGAGCAACTCCTTGATCATCGGGAATTGCACCCGGAGCTCATCGGGTGTCTTGGGTCGATGCGCCTTGTAGCAGGCGAGAGCCTCTTCCCGGAATGCGGGGCGCCCTCGGTCGAAGGCGACCACCACCCCTTGTGGCTCGAGGTCTTGCACGATCTTGAGCAACATGGAGATGAAGCCGAATGCGGCGTTGGTCGGCCGGCCGTCCGGAGCGGTCATCGTAGGTGGCAGGGCGTGGAAAGCCCTGTGCAGAAGGCTGTTTCCGTCTATCGCAACGATCGGGTCAGTGAAGCGGCCCTCCACGTAGTCTCCATCCTGTTCTCACATCATTCCGCCCATGAGCATTCCCCCTACCAACGTAGGGACAGCTCCGAGTATACCCGTGACGACGACGAATGCGATCATCGCGGTAATCGCCTGCTTCCGATTGAATCCTACCGCTTGAGAAAGAAGCGCCAGAAGCAACACTACCAGCCCCCAAATGACCCAAGCGTCAATCTGTTGCAATACCGCATACGCCGCTCCAGGCGGAGTGAGCGGATCTCCCGGGGCTACGAGGGCACTCAATCCGGGGTGCGCCAAGAAATCTCCCGTTGCCGTCATGTAAGCCGACTGGATGAAGTTACGTATCGCATGGGGGATGAGCGAGATTGATGCCACCGTCAGCATCACCGTGTAGCCCACGGGGACAGCCCATGTCTTGGCTGCGATGAAGAAGAAGGTTGCCATGTATAGAAGGCCCAGGATCGCGCCCAGTCCGCCAGTGACTACACCCGCTGCAGCGATCACTCCACCAAACTGAGCGTCAGCAGGTGACACCTCCACAATATCGGCCTCACGAGCCACCGCTTCTTCCTCAGCTATCGACTCCTCAATCAACTCTCTCTCTTCCTCCGGTAGCTGTTGCATCTGCTCCTCGAAAGCGATGTCTGCCTGCTCCGCGAGCTCGATCATTTGCAGCGGTGTCCCCACACCCGCCTTGATGACTGCCGAGACCATGAGAAGAAGTGCAAGCGGTACCCACAGCCATTTCGCTGCAGCGCCCACCTTGTCCAATCCCCGAGCCGGGCGGAAGAGTGCGACGATCGCCCCTATCAATGCCTTCATGAAAATCTCCTCACTCGTGCCTAAGCGCGATCAACGGATCCAGATTGGCTGCCCTCATCGCCGGGAGTATGCCTGCCAACAGTCCTACTCCGGCGGCGAATACCAGAGCGAACACTCCAAGCCAGACGGGGATGATGAAGAAGGCCGTCTGCGTGGCAGTACCTACCGCGGCCGCGCCAGCCTGCTGGCCGACAGCTTCTGTCGCTATCAGTCCTTGCACCACCAGATTGGCTACTGCTGCAGTCGATATCGAGAACAGCAGGCCCACCGTTCCTCCCAGCAAACCTATAGCTGCCGCCTCTCCCAGGAAAACCTTCTTGATCTGGTTCCCGGAAGCACCTACGGCCTTCATGATCCCGATCTCTCGCGTACGTTCGAAGATAGACATCGTCATCGTGTTGGCGATCCCAAGAGCCGCTACAAGCATCGATATGCCGCCCAAAGCTCCCAGTACGCCCTGGATGATCAGGAATGTGACCCTCATTCCCTCTTGCAGCGAACTCGCCGAAAAGGTCTCGTAGCCGAGTGCCCTCAGCTCCTCCTCGACCGCGGCTACGTTCGCGGGAGAATCCGCCATCGCTATCACATTTGGAAATGCGATGCGGTTCGACCTCACGCCGTTGAACTCCAATGCAGCGTCTATCGTCACGAACGCCGTGGAATCCACCTGCATGTCCGCAGGAGCCAATATCCCAACAACCGTCAGCCGTCGCGTGGTCTCCGCAGGAAGATCCAGCTCGGCCTCATCGGGGCGGCCGCCAGCACCTTCTGTCACGGGTTCGAAGAAGGTCACATTGAGTCTTCCGCCCAGCAAATCCTCCGTCAAATCCTCGCGAAAGCCCCCCTCATCGGCGATCATCGAAGGCATCCTAGCGCCAAGGACGATCTCGTTCTCGTTTCGCGGTAGCCTTCCACGTTCGACCACGTAACCGAACTGCTCGAACTTATCCATAGGGACACCCATTGCCGAGAGATGTACGTCCCTGCGCTGAAATTCGGCTCTTCCCATCGTCTCGACCCATACCTGCCCCATAACGGCCTCGACATTGGTGACTTCCTCAATCTCTGAGATCGCTTGTGAATCCAGCGTGGGCATCTCCATAGAACCTGGCGTGAAGGCCGGCATCACCGTGACGTGAGTGGCAGGTCCCATCCCTCCCAATTCCTGCTCGATGTTCCTTTGCAGGCCAATCCCGAGGGACACCATGAGTACGATTGAAGTGGTACCTATCACCACTCCCATCGACGTCAGTGCAAGCCTCAGCTTCATCCTCCTGAGATTCGAAAAAATCAGAGCGGATAGGTCGCGGGGGCGCATCTTACCCGCCCAGTCCGAATATGCTCTTGAAGAAGCTCATCAGCCAGTGCTCCTCGGCGTCGGCTTCTTGTCCGGCGGCTGGGTCAACACCATCCTCGAACTCGGCCGACTCCTGGACTTCAACGGTGCGGGTCTCCCTCCAGGACTGGAGGTTGCCTAGCTGATCACGGTACTCGAGCACCAGCACCACATCCACCGTACCTGGCTCTTCAGGGATGATCATCGACTCGATCGACTCGGTGATCGCATCCTCGAAGTTACCGATGAAGAAGGATCCATCCGTCACCGTAGCTCCACTCGCCTCCACGGAGATCTTCGCCGCATTCAAAGCGAACCCACTCGCATTGGCAAGCTCGAACATCGCCGGGAAGGACTCGCCGACCATGACAGAATCCGGCACCTCCGCCGAGATCATGGTGAGGATCGGGGTGCGCTCGATCATGACGCCGATGGCATAAGCGACCTCGTGCCGCTGTCCTTCGAACTCGAAGCTCACCCGCACTGGCACGCTGAGTGCACCAGCGGGGGTCCCAGCTAGCGTGGTCACATCGAAGGTCACTTCGGCCTGTCTATTGCCCCGCAGATCGCCCAGAGGCTTCGCGTTGCCGGTGCCCATGATCGCAAGTCCAGCAGCCCCTGGGGCCACTCCTTCAGCAGGGCCCAGGGAGACCAACACGTTGTCGGCCCGCCTGTTGGTGGCGTTGTGTATATCGAGCGTAAGTTTGAAGGGCTTGCCGGCGACTATAGTTCGAGGATTGCTCTCGAACGACCTCACTATCAGCAGCGGAACGGGCAGCGGGGCCGCCGCGATGGGTTCTGCTGGAACGGGTGTCGGGGCAGGCTGTTGCTGTTCCGCGGCGGGATTCGCCAATGCGACTGGGCCTCCTGCTAGCCCGCCCGAAACGCAGATGGAAGCCAGGAACAGCACCCCTACAACGATCCTTGTCACTCTGTTTCCGATCATGAAGCCCCTCCTATTTCGACCTCGGCGATCATGCCGTCGACAATGTGGATGATCCTGTGGGCGATGCTCTCGGCGACGCCCCTGTCGTGTGTGGATATCATGAATGTGCGGCCGTCCTCGTTCATCTGCCGAATCAGGCCGAGGATTTCTCGGCCGGTGGCACTGTCCAGGTTGCCAGTAGGTTCGTCGGCGAGCATCAGGGTCGGCTCGTTGATCACCGCTCGTGCGATCGCAACCCGCTGCTGCTCGCCACCGGAAAGCTCGGTGGGCCGGTGCTCGATCCGGTGCCCGAGGCCGGTCGACTCCAGCGCCGCAGCGGCTCTCTGCGCGCGTTCCTCGGCGGGTACGCCAGCGAAGGTGAGCGGTAGCTCGACGTTCTGCCGCGCGGTCATCGAGGGGACAAGGTTGAAGGACTGGAAGACGAAGCCGATCTTGTGCCTTCTGTAGTCGGCCAGGCGCTCATCGTCCATCTGCGCGAGGTCCTCCCCTTGGGCGAGCACTGTGCCTGCCGAAGGACGATCGAGCCCGCCGATGATGTTGAGCAGCGTCGATTTTCCGGAGCCCGATGGGCCCATGACGCAGACGACCTCCCCCGGCTCCACGGCAAGGCTCACCCCCCGAAGCACTTCGAGTGGCTGTCCCCCCATGATGTACTGCTTCTTGAGGTCGATGACCTCTGTCACGCAATCCAAGTGGCCCCCCCACGTTTTCATCTGCAATTGTTGATAGTATACCCATCATTGAGCTAAACCGACCGGCGACTTCATCCCGTTGCCCGACTGTAACATTTCACGCGCGGTACGAGGTCGCTTGATCGATTATTCCCCCGAAAGCCTCCGTATGCGTATAATCACTTTCACGCTGCTTATCGGTAGGCCCGGGTGGCGGAACAGGCAGACGCGCCGGTCTCAAAAACCGGTTCTCGAAAGGGAGTGCGGGTTCGATTCCCGCCCCGGGCACCAACATCATCTTGCTAGCGAGCTGGCATGCGGCCGCACCCGCGAACTCAGCGGCTCACCAGCTCCTCGCTGACACTCCACAGACGCTTGGCGGCAGCCTGATTGTTGCTCGCTGCCGAGGAACGCTTGGCCCGGCGCTTGTAGAAGTAGCGGCCCGTCTCACCTTGGGCCTCGCTCGATGCCGCCAGCCAGATCACGGTGTCAGCACCCTGCTCCGGCGTCTGCCACAGTGGGCTCAGCAGGTTCCAGGCGATCCCGCTCAGGTCGTCCCATCCCCTCCCGAAGCCGGTCCTGACCACCCCGGGATGCATGGCATTGGAGCTGATGCCTGACCCGCCGAAGCGCCG